>CAMKJU010000133.1 GCA_946413265.1 uncultured Lentisphaerota bacterium | reverse complement strand
TACCGTTGGTGAATAGTTGGAAATAGGCTTTGGGATGTGTTTCGAAGAGGGTGAAAAGATCCGGGTGAAAGAGCGGCTCGCCTCCGAGAATCCCGAAGAAAGACGAACCGTATTTCCGTGCGCAGGCAATGATCCCGTTCAGCTGCGTCCGCGTGAGGGCATGGGGCGGATCGGTCGGGGTCACCCAACAACCCCGGCACCGCAGGTTGCAGCGGCTCGTGATGGAGAGCATCAGAAAGGCGGGAAAAAAGGGTTGCCCCTTGCGTTGCCGCCGTTCAAACGCCTTGACCGTCCAATAGCCACGCCAGGCGAACCGAAGAAGGTTGATCATGACGCGTCCGGTACAGCCACGGAGAATCCGAAACAGAGCGGAAAACATCGCCTAATCGTCCTCCTTGAACAAGCGCAGTTTCCGGTGTTTGAGCCGTTCTCGGAAGGCATCGCGATCCATCGGTGATGGCGTGACCCGTTCAGACAACGAACCGTTCAGGCGGGGCTCTTCCGATTTCGGGAAGATGATCGCGTTTTGCGGACAAATCCGTGCACACGCCGGGCAGTCGGTCTTGCAATGATCGGGCTGGACCACCTTGACCGACGCCCCCTCAACGGCGAAGACGCCGAAGAGGCAGAAATCCACGCATTTCTTGCACTGGACACACCGACTGGAATCAATCACCGGGAACCAGGGAATCCATGAGGACGGCGATGCGGGTTCGCACGCCACCGGCGTGACGGATACGGAACGGACAACGTCCATGATCGAATCGACTGATTCTGTCCGAAGATCCATATAGCGCACGGCGTCGGGAAAGAGCGCCCGGGCCGCACGGGGCTGGCAGGCCAATACGACCTCCGCGCCGGCGAGACGCCGGAGGGTTTCTGGATACTTTGCCGACAGATAGCAGAGGTCCGGGACCATCACGCAGGGAATTGCCGCCTGTGAACAAGCGGCCCGAACCTCCTCAATCTTTTCCTGGGCAATCCGGTGGTAGGCTGTGCACTGGCAAACGACAACGCTCATGGTTTCAGATCAAAGGCCACCAGCGTATCGCCGCGACGAATGTAGAGCACTTTGTCGGCGATCACAGGGTGACACCAGTGCTCTCCTGAGCCGTCCGTGAACTTGAAGCGCGAGATCTCCTCAAAACCCTTTTCCGGAACGGGCTTGGCCAGGATGACGTTCCCCCGCGTGCTGTCGTAAATGTAGAGGAGGCCGTCGGCGGTGATGATCTGGCCTTGACGCAGGTGTGCAATCTGGTCATTGAAAAGCGTCTTGCCCGTCTGAAGATCAATGCAGGCGAACTTAGGCGCATGATGCGTGGTTTCATAGAGTTTGCCGTCCAGAATGACAAATCCGTGGTGTTGCGATGCCATGTCGAAATTTTTCCAAAGGATCTTGGCCGAACTGGCCTTATCGTCCAATTCCAACATCAGGCCGCCCTGGTTATAGCCATTGCTCATCAAAACCTTTCCGTCAAGATAGGCGAGGGAGTTCGCGACAATGCCCCAACGGCGGATATGCCGCCCGCTGTCCAGTTCTTCCTTGATGTTGACCCGCCAGGCAATCGCACCGTTCTCGGGATTGACGCCAAAAATGAAATTGGAGGTTGCACACAGCAATTGCCGGATCCCGCGATGCGTAATCAGCGTCGGCGAGACATAAGCTGCCGGGTCGTTCAGCGAAGGAGATTTCCATATCAGCGAACCGTCCTTCACGGAAAGTGCGACGACAGCTGTCTCGTCTCCCCCCACCGTGCAGTACACGGCGCGGTCGTCAACTGCGGGCGACTCCGCCGTCCCCCAATTTCCATTCTCGCCACTGTAGGTTTTCTTGGCTCCAACCTTCCAGAGAATCTTTCCGCTGGCCGCCTCGATCTTTACGACCTCACCGGCTCCGCTGATCGCGTAGAGCGCGCCATCGCGGAAAGTCGGCGTAGTCCGGACATTCGGGTACTGTCCGCTCCACGCGTCGCCATAAACGGTCTGCCATTTACGTTCGCCTTTTTTGTCCAGTGCGGTCATCTTCTCAATGCGCCGGTTGTCCTCGTTGCGATCCACGCCGGTGACGTACAGCACGTCGCCCACGGAAATGACCGACGAGTAGCCCGCACCGATGCCGGTCACCGTCCAGATTCTTTTGGGACCGTTTTCCGGCCAGGCCTTCAGCAGACCCGTTTCAGGGTAGGCGCCCAAGTGTCCCTCGCCCCGGAACTGCGTGACATCCGCACTCTGCGCATGCAACGCCACGCAGCAACATCCTAAAATCGCAATCGCCGTTTTCATGGTTTTCCTCCTTTGTTGTTTTTTACTTCTTCGCCCGAATGTCGAACGCCGCCAAGGCGTTGCCACGACGGACATAAAGAATGCCGTCGCTGATAATCGGGTGAGACCAATGCTCTTTCGTTCCAAATCGAATCGGGAAGCTACTAACCACTTCGAAACTGTCGCCGGGCTTGAGCAGCGCGAACGTCCCCCGTTTCTCCTCATAGATATACAACAGACCGTCGGCGTAAATGACGATGCCCTTCCCAAGTCGTTTCCACTGTTGCTCGTAGACCACATCGCCAGTCTTCCAATCCAGGCAGACCCAGTCGCCTGAATTGTTGTTGATCCAGTTGGAACCGTATATTTTCCCATCCAGCTCGACCATGCCGTCGTGGTGCGGATCGAGCACCTTGCTGTTCCAAATCACCTTGACACCCTTCTTCTCAGGCAAGAGCTCGTACATCACGCCACCTTGGTCGTATCCCGCCGAGACGAAAAAGCGGTTGCCCTTGACGACAGGCGCATTGCAGTTGATTCCCTGGCTGCGAGAGGGACGCGCGTATGTTCCGTAATCGGCTTGCCAGTAGACCTTGCCTGTGGCGGGGTTAACGCCGGTGACTTTTGTGGCGGTCATCAAAATCAGCTGGCCCTCGCACAAGGCCGGGGAAACGTAGGCGCAACGGTCATTGTTGGAGGGGATTTCCCAGACAACCGATCCGTCCGACATCTTCAGCGCAACGGCCAATGCCTTGCGTCCGCAAACGGTGACGAACACTTTGCCGTCCTTCACCACGAGCGATTCCGCCATTCCCCAGGGACCGAACCGCGTCTCGTAGGTTTCGGCGAGGTCCTTCTCCCACAGCTTCTTGCCATTCTTCGCGTCGATGCAGGCGACGACCCCGCTCCCGGTCATGGCGACCAATTTCCCGTTGTCATAAGTCGGAGTCGTGCGGGCGGCCTGAAAACTCTTGTGCCAGTTCTTGCCGACTGGAGTCTGCCACAATTTCTTTCCATCAAGATCCAGACAGAAGATCGCCTCCATGCGGTTGTTCTCAGGATCAAGTCCGCTCACATAGAGCCGATTGGCGACCTTGATGACGCTTCCCCATCCGGCGCCCAACTCAGTATAGGTCCATTTCGGCTCGAGTCCCTCCTCCGGCCATTGCTTCAGCAGACCGGTCTCGTTGAACTTGCCTTGCGCATTCTCGCCCCTAAACCGGTAGACGTCCGCCGCCTGAAGCGATCCGGTCAAAAGACACGCCAATCCAGAAACACCTATTACCAGTTTTGCAATCATCTTTTTATTTCTCATCATGCTAAGATTAAGATAGCCCGTCAGCCAGTAGTCTATGCAACACCCGTTGCACCGCTTCGTCCGGCAAGCTCTTTCTTGCTGCTGACCG
Organism: uncultured Lentisphaerota bacterium; assembly: GCA_946413265.1. Lineage (GTDB taxonomy): Bacteria > Verrucomicrobiota > Kiritimatiellia > RFP12 > UBA1067 > RUG572. The sequence goes on along the minus strand of CAMKJU010000133.1, from coordinate 7,468 downwards.
ATAGAATAGCACATTCTGATTGGGCTTGTCAAGCGGGCGCTCGCGGGCACTCGCGGTCACACACGGATTACAAATCCTCCCCCTTTCGTTGCTCATTGTGTGCCACGCCGTCAACTTCTCCCCGTCGCGATCCTGAAAACAAAAAAGCACACCCCCCGTTAGAGGTGTGCCAAAAGAATAAAGCCCGGTGTGGAAGGCGGGGCAAAAGCACTTTGTGACATTCTGGTGATAGGGAAAGCGGCCATTTTCAGCCCCCGCAGACGCCCGATTTCTCCCCGTATGGAATCCCCCCGAAATCCTAATAAATCCTGCCCCCACCTTCAGGGGGTAAATCGGTGTAAATGTTTGTAAAGGCTAATATCCCTGAAAGTGCGTTTCACACTTGATTTTATTGGGTGAAACGGGGATTTTCAATGGTCGGACCGAGGGGATTTGAACCCCTGACCTTTTGCACCCCAAGCAAACGCGCTACCAGGCTGCGCTACGGTCCGAAAACGGTGTATAGTATATCACAATCCCCCGCTGCGGTAAAGGGGGCAATTTCACAATTCACGCGCGCGGAAAGGCCACGACTATTCCTCGAAGGTGATCCGCCACTTGAAGAACATCTTCGACGGAGGGTTGTCGTCGATGAGGTGCCAAGTACCGTCCGACTCGTCATACGCCATCGGGACGAGCTTCGCGTCAGACCAGTCCGCGAGGTCTTCGGTGGCCAGCACCGTCACCGTCACGCCGTCGGTGTTCACTAAAGCCGGCAGCTTTACTACCGGCTTGCCGTTCGCTTCGAACATGACGTCAAGCAGCGGCTCGGCAAGGTCGGCGGGGCCGATCGAGGGGTCGATCCCGAAGACGTACCGCACGCCGGCCGGAATGCCCTCCACCATGTCTTCCGGTTTCGGCATGTCTTCCGGTTTCGGTTCCTCGGTGATGCCGACGTCATTCAGCCAGAGCTCGTACGCGCTGAAGAGCGTCCGCAGGTACGGATACGTCTCTTCGTCGATCTTCCAGACGTCATCGAAGTCTAAGGCTGTGAAGGACTCTTTCCGCTGCATCTCCTCGTCGCCGAGCGGCGTTATGCCGTAGTAGTCGTCGGAGCCGCTACTCGTGCCGGCGGCCTTCAGGTCGTTCTCGGTGTCCTCATAGTAGGAACCCGTGACGAGACCGGAACTGGCTTGGCCGACAAACGCGCCGCGATAGTGCCCACCATCGCTCGAGACGTAGCTGTAGCACCAGGAGGTGTCGATTCGGGCCGCCTTCGACACGCCGCCCGCGAAGCCGCCGACATTGTCGCCACCATTGCCGCCGTAGCCGTCGCTGCTATCCACTGACGATTGGGCGCTCGAGTCCGCGATGACGCCGCCGCCGTGGTTGCCGACGAAGCCGCCCGTGTACGACTTGCCGGACTCGTTCGCCACATAACTTTCCACGCAGCAGCGGAGAATGACGGGTGCGTCTGCGGTGTAGCCGACGAAGCCGCCGGCGTTGACGCTGCTTGTATTCCAGACTTCTCCGACGAACCAGCAGCCGTCCACTAGCGACTTGGAGTCAATCTTGCCCGCGAGACCGCCAACGCCGACGTCCTCCAATCCGGAGTCAGCCGGACCGCCGGTGACATAACCCTCCTCCACTTGCACGCCGCTCACGCGGCCACCGTTGATCTTGCCGAAGAGTCCTGCATACTTGTCCGTGGTGTCGATGTAGAAGTTGCTGATCTTGTGGTTCTGTCCGTAGAACTCGCCTTTGAATGGGTTTCTGTAGTTGCCGATTGGCTCGATGGTCTCACCAACGAAGTCGATGTCCGCCGTCAGCACATAGCTGCCCGAGAGGTTGTTCGTGACGGCGAGCAGTTCCTCTTGGGTCGAAATCGGAATCATCGCGCTGGACTTGGCGCGCTTCGGCGCTTCCGGCCAGCCATCGGAGAGTGCCTTGATTTCCGCCTGCGTGAGCCTGCCGCCCGTGATGGCCGGATCGTTCCCGCAGAACAGACGCGGCCCGTTGGCGTAGGCCGAAACCGCGCAGTTGACATTCGTTCCTCTCACGTGGTGGCCGATGAACGACCCGATGTCGCCGCCCGTGCCCCACACGGCGCCGGAGCACCAGCAGTCGCCGATCGTCGCGTCATCGTGGGCGAGCCGCCCGACGAAGCCGCCGTAGTAGCTGGCGGCGGAGCGCACGTCGCCGCGCGCCACGCAGTTGGAGATCACGGCTGGCGCATAGACGTAGCCAATGAAGCCGCCCGCCATGCCGGAACCGCTGACGAAGCCGTCCGTACGGCAGTCGACGATTTGATTGACCGCGCTGCCGCCGGCACACGCCCCGACCAGGCCTCCGGCGTACATGTTGGTCGCCGCGATCTCGACCACCGCGATGCAGTTGCTAATGACCGTTCCGCCCGTGATGCATCCGACGAGCCCGCCGACGTACTGCTTGCCCGCGACCGTTCCCGAGACGGAGACGCTTTCGATCGTCGCATTGCTCACGCAGCCGAAGAGCCCGCGATAGTCACTGCCCGACAGGCTGTTCGTGCAGCTGAGGTTGCGGATGGCGTAGCCGTTGCCGTGGAGCGAGCCGGTGAACGGCGCCGAATTGTTGCCGATGGGCGTCCAGTCCGTGCCGCCGAGGTCGATGTCCGCGCCGAGCGCGTAGGAACCGTCAAGGTCATTTGCAATCGCCGCAAGCCCTTCGCGGGTGGTGATAGATGTGTCCGCAAGGGCGGCGGTCATGGCCGCAAACACGGCGGCAATTGTGAACGCTATATTTTTCATGGCGCGTATTATAACAAAACTCCCGACGACTTGCGAGATGTGCTTGCCGTGCGGAAAAAGGCTGCGGCCACGGCGAAGGCGCTCACGACGTTTAGGGAGTTCTTCATGCCGTGCGAAGGAATCTCCAGCACCTCGTCCGCCATCGCCACAACGTCGGGATCAAGTCCGAAGCGCTCGTTGCCGAGCAGGAGCGCACATGGCCAGACAGGCGTGCAGGACGCAATGTCGGTCGCGCCGTCCGCAGTCTCCAGCGCGTACACGCGCCGTCCCTCCGCTCGAAGGCGGTCGATGACGTCGCGCACGTCGCCCGCACGTTCCCACGGAGTCGTCTCGTCAGCCCCCAGCGCGGTCTTCTTCACCTGCGCGTTCTCGGGACCCGGCGTGTAGCCGCAGAGTATCAGACGGTCCGCTCCAAAGAAATCGGCCGTACGGAAGATGCCGCCGGCGTTGAACGCGCTGCGCACGTTGTCCGCCACCACCGTGAACGGCGCGCGGTCGGCGCGGCCTGACGGAGAGTCCGTAGTGCGTATCCCCATCTCGGCGTCAGTAACCCTCGCGCGCTTGTCAACACGCTCCAGCGGCACGAGCGCGGCCTGGATGGAACGCTGCGTCGCGCCGGGTTGGAGAAGATGCGCAAGCCCCACAAGACGTTTCGACTGCGCGCACCTGAGGTAATCAAACGCCGCACCGCGCGCACCATCGTCACCCGGCGCGTCGAACGCGGCCTGCACGAGGCGCAGCGCCTCCTTCCATTCTTCAGTGGAAAGGTCGATCACGGCGTCACATCACGGCGTTGTCGATGAGACGCGTCTTGCCGGCGTAGGCGGCAAGCAGCACGACCACGCCCTTATCCAGTTTTCTGACGGGCGCAAGCGTATCTGCATTGACCGCTTCCACGTAGTCAGTGCGAAGCCCAGCCCTGTCAAGGGCGATCCACGTCTCCCGCTGGAGAGCCTTCCACGGACGCGGCCCCTCGGCTGTCAGTTTCTTGAGTTTCTGCAGCGCGCGAGAAAGCGCAAGGGCGCTTTCCCGCTCGGCGTCGGAAAGATATGCGTTGCGAGAGCTGCGCGCGAGGCCGGACGGCTCGCGCACAATCGGCGCAACCACGATTTCAAGGTCGAAGTTCATGTCGCGCACCATGCGGCGGATGATCGTCGCCTGCTGGTAGTCCTTCTGCCCAAAGACGGCGAAATTCGGATGCGTGAGGTTGAAGAGCTTCGCCACAACGGTGCAGACGCCGCGGAAGTGTCCCGGACGCCGCGCGCCGCAGAGGCTTCCCGAAAGCGCGCCGTCCTCCACCATCCACACGCTGTGGTCTGGTGCGTACATGTTCTCGGGCGTGGGGAAGAATATCGCCGTCGCGCCTGCAGCGCGGCACTTGGCGGCGTCCGCCTTGTGGTCGCGCGGATACTGGGCGTAATCCTCCTTCGGACCGAACTGCGTGGGATTCACGAACACGCTCACAACGATTTCGTCCGCGCCCTTCTTTTTGGCCGCGGCGATGAGCGAGAGGTGTCCTTCGTGGAGCGCGCCCATCGTTGGGACGAGGGCAATTTTCTTTCCGGCCAGACGCTGAGCCGCGGCCCAGCGCTGGAGTTTTTTCGGATCGTTGAATGTTTTCATCTCATTTCCCGTAGAGGAGTATGTTGAGAAATGCTGCAACTAGACGGCCTGACGATAGGAGGGATACCTTGGACACCTTATCCATCGTGTCCGCCGGAGTGTGCCACCAGGTGTTGCCTGGGCCGTAGTCAAAGTCGATGAAGTTGATTGCAGGGCAACCGGCGGAAAGGAACGCGGAGTGGTCGTCCGTCACCACGAGCGACTCATCGATCTTCAGCAGATCCTTCAGCCCGGCCTTCTCTGCGGCCTGCTGCGCAAGTTTCTTGAGGACGGCGGTAGTGTTCGCGGGCACTATGATGTGCAGGTCCTTGTCGCCAAGCATGTCGAGGCAGATTGCTGTCTTGACGCTCCTACCACGCTCGCGGAAATATTCCACGAGGTGCCGTGATCCGTGGAATCCGTCGTCAGGCGCGTACGCCTTGCTGCATTCCTCGCCGTCCGTCCAGACGAGCGCGATGTTGTCCGGGTGCGGCCCCGTGCGGTTGATTGCGTCGGCAAGCGCGATGAGCAGACCGCTAGTCGAGGCGCCGTCGTTGGCGCCAGGACACGGCTGCTTCGCGGTGGCGGGCGTATCGAAATGCGACATTACCACAATCCAGTGTCCGTTGGTCCTGGTACCTGGGAGCTCTATCATCACGTTGCAGAACTGCCGCTCGCCAAATGGCGTCTTGTCGCGGAAGGAATCAAGCGTCGCGTCCGCCCCGCACCAGCTCGCGCGGTCAAGCAGCCAGTTCGCGGCAAGCCGTCCGCGCAGCGTGCCGGAGTGGCGCGGCGTGCAGGCCTTGACGAAGGCGCCCGCGGCGTCAAACGCGGCCTGCGCGTCATCATCCGTGAACGCCACCGGCGCCGCTGCCGCCGTCCAAGCGGCCAGTACACACGTCGCAACTCCTCCAAGTCTCTTCAACTCAACCATCTCCTCTCAAATCCCCGCATATCATTTCCACTTTACACTTTTCATTTTACACTTTACACTCGCTCCTAGCCCATCTTCACGCCCAACATTGCCAGAACGCGGTCAAGGTCGTCGTTGTTGACGAAGTCGATCTCTAGCACGCCCTTCGTGTGCTTGCCGTTCGCGTGCGTCATACCGCTCGTGATGCGTACGGCGCAGCCGAGCGTGCGACGAAGTTCGTCCGCGATCGAGTTGGCGTAACTTTCCGGGATGTCCGGCGTGCCGGGCTTGCGCTCGACGGCCGGCGCGTGAAGCTTCGCGACGCGGCGCTCAAGCTCGCGCACGGTGAGCCCGCCCACGAGCTTGCCCGTGCGGGGATCCTGCACCGCAACGCACGCCTGCGCGAGCTCGCAGGTCTCCGCCGCGTTGCCATAGCGCGCGTGGACGCCCTGCAGCACCTTCGCGTGGCCGACCGATATCGCACGCTGGCGGACGAGACCCTGGACCTCTTCCGGCAAGTCAAGCAGACCGACCGCGTTCGCGATCGTCGAGCGGCCCTTCTTGCCAACGCGCTCGGCCACTTCCTCGTACGTGAGGTTGAAGTCCTCCTTGAGCGTGCGGTAGCCTACCGCCTCGTCAATCGGGTTGAGGTCGTCGCGCTGGAGGTTCTCCGTAAGCGTCATCACCGCAGCGGTCGCGTCGTCCACGTCCTTCACCACGACCGGTACGAGCTTCAGTCCGGCCTCGCTGGCCGCGCGCTGGCGGCGTTCGCCGCAGATCAGCTCCAGCTTGCCGTCCTTTCTCCGCCGACACGTAAGCGGCTGGATTATGCCGTTCTGGCGGATGGACTCCATGAGGTCTTCCAGCGCCTCGCGCGTGAACTCGGTACGCGGCTGCCACGGCGAGCGCTCTATCTCCCACGGCGGCACCTGCAGAACGATATCGCCGGCCTGTGCGGCGGGAGCAGGGGCGGATGCGGGAACTAGCGACACGACCGGCGGACGCGTGTCCGCAACAGGCGCGGCCGGCGTGATCAGAGAGTCAAGGCCGCGCCCCATGCGGCCAAGGCCGCCGTGTTTCTGCTGCGACTTGATCGCGGACCGCGTTGGCGGCTTCACGCCGGACGCCTTCTTGAGAAATGGATTTGCTGGCTTTTTAGCGCTCATGTCTGCTTCTCCCATAGTTTCTCAAGTGCGTAGTACGCGCGCGCCTCGGGGGAGAACACGTGAACGACCACGTCCACGTAGTCCACCACGATCCAGCCCGACTCGGGGTCGCCGCTTGTGCGGTAGGAGGAGATTCCCGCCTCCTTCATCGCCCGCTGCGTGCCGGCGATCAGCGCCTTGAGATGCGGCGCGGCGGTGCCGGTGGCCACCACGAAAGCATCGCAGAGGCCCGACACGCCGCGCACATCGTACGTCTTCACGTCAACGGCCTTCTTCTCCGCCAACGCGTCAACCACGACCTTTATCTGTTCTTCAAGCGTCATAACATTCGACATCCGACATTCAACATTCATCACTAACCACTAGCCACTAATCACTAGCCACTAATCACTTCCTCTTCAGCCCGGCCACGACCGGCGTGGCCTTGACCTTCTCCACAATCTCCGCGGCGACATCAGGATGGTCCTTGAGGTACTGGATCGTGGCCATCGAGCCCTGGCCGAGCTGGCTGGTGCCGTAGGCGATCCAGCTGCCGCGCTTCTCCACCACGCCGCGCGCAAGCGCCGCGTCGAGGATCGAGCCCTCCCAAGAGATGCCACAGGTGTAGAGGATGTCGAATTCCGCCTCGGTAAACGGCGGCGCGACCTTGTTCTTCACCACCTTCACGCGCGTGCGGTTGCCGATCACCGTGCCGGACGTGTCCTTGATCGCGCCGATGCGCTGCACCTGGAGACGGCAACTCGCGTAGAACTTGAGCGCCTTGCCGCCGGGCGTCGTCTCGGGGTTGCCGAACATCACGCCGATCTTCTCGCGCACCTGGTTCGTGAAGATGCAGAGGGTCTTCGTCTGATTCAGGACGCCCGTCAGCTTGCGCATCGCCTGCGACATGAGGCGCGCCTGCAGGCCCATGTGGCTGTCGCCCATGTTGCCGTCGATCTCCGCCTGCGGCGTGAGCGCCGCCACGGAGTCGACGACGATCACGTCGAGTGCGCCCGACTTGCAGAGCTGCTCGCAGATCGAGA
>CAMKJU010000132.1 GCA_946413265.1 uncultured Lentisphaerota bacterium | reverse complement strand
GAAAGTAGATGCCATCAGCTACCTCACGATGATCTTGAAGCCGTCAGGGGCTGACGACACGACAAACGATGCGTTATGTGAACCAGCACCCCGCGACGTCACGCGGCAGAGGTTCCATGAGCAATCATGGAGCCAAGGCGGCGGAGCGGATGCGAGGTTGGTGAACAGCGGCGCGTTTCCGCCGCTGGCCGCGAAGGATGATGGGCGGCCATCACGTCCAATCCGCATCGACACGCTCAACGTCTGCGAACCGGACGCGACGGATGCCGGTTCCGACAAAGCCTCGCCCTCTGCTTCATTTCGTACAAACCAGGCGGCGCAGTCCCATCCAACGACAATCCGCGCCTCGTCAGGCGTGAGGGCGCCATCGGAGTCGGCGTCCACGCCAAAGGCGATTTCCACGGCGTTTGACGGCGTTCCTGTAAAGTCAAGCGAGAATGCCATGCTGTGCGGGTCGCCCGCACACGCAGGAGGCGGCATGTTCGTAGACGCCTCCGTGTCTAGGAAGAACGCCTCGCCCAATGGCGATGGGCCCACGGTCTTTGAAAATGCCGTGGCGACCATGCACGCCGCAAGGATCAGCAAAACGTTTTTCATGGCACAAGTATACCATTCTTTCTGGGCTTTGGTCAACCTCACGTCCCGGACCTGCCTCTCTGCGCGCAACCGTCTACACGGATGCGCAACGGACGGTTCGGAGTTTCACGGGGACGCCCCACGCGGCGGCGATATTCTCGGAGGAGAGGACGTCCTCCGGACGCCCTTCCGCGACGATTCGCCCGCGTGCGAGGAGGACGACGCGCGTGAAGAAATCCGTGTCAAAGGGTAGCTCGTGCGTGGTCATCACCACGGTACGGTCGAGCCGCGCGAGAAGCGCCATCAGCTCGTCGCGGCGCCGGAAGTCGAGATGCGCGGCGGGTTCGTCGAGGAGTAGCACGGGAGCCTCCGTGGCGAGCGCGAGCGCAATCGCGAGGCGCTGGCGCTCTCCGCCCGAAATCGCGTCCATGCGCCGTCCGGCGAGGTCGGCGGCGTCCACGGACGCAAGGGCTCGGTCAACAGACTCCTCGTCCGCACGCGACGGTGCGTGCCAGGCGGAGAGGTGCGCCGTGCGTCCGAGCATCACGAATTCGCGACACCCGAGCGCAAGGTCGGTCGGCACGTTCTGCGGCACCACGGCAGTGCCCGGACCCGCCAGCGCGCGCAGGAGCGTGGTCTTGCCCGACCCGTTCGGGCCGACGACCGCCACGCGCTCGCCGGACTGCACGGCGAACGTCACATCGTCAAGCGCGACGACCTGTCCGTAGCGGACAGTCCTATTTCTGATTTCGGGCATGACGGATGAGCAGGTAGAGGAAGAACGGCCCGCCCGCAAGGGCGGTGATGACGCCGGCAGGCACCTCGACTTCGCCGAAGAGACGTCCCGCCTGGTCGCAGGCGACGAGGAAGATTCCACCCCCCAGCGCGCTGAGCGGCAGGAGCGCGCGGTGGTTCGCGCCCGCAAGACGGCGCACGGCGTGCGGCACGATGAGCCCCACGAAACCGATCACGCCCGCTAGCGACACGGCCGCCGCCGTGGCGAGCGACGCCGCGCCGAGGACGAGCGGCACCACGCGCTCCGTACGCACGCCGAGCGTGCGCGCGTAGTCCGCTCCCAATACGAGCGCGTTGAGCCGCCGCGCCTGCGCGAGCAGCACCACGGCCGCCATGCCCGCGCACGCACCCGTGACGGCGAGCTGCGCGGGGTCCGCGCTCGACAGGTTGCCCATCATCCACCAGGTGACGGACTGCAGCGCGCGTGACTCGGAGAACGTGAGAATGAGCATGAGGAACGACGAGGTGATGCCGCCCATCACGACGCCGGAGAGGATCAGCGTAACGGGTCCGCCCCCCGCCGCCCGCGCAACGGCCGCGACCACGAGGAGCGCCGCCACTGCGCCCGCAAAGGACGCCACCGGCAACACAAACGCGCCGACTGCCGCAAGTCCCGTCGCCAGCACCGCCGCCGCCGCGAGCGACGCCCCGCCGGAAAGTCCTAAAACGAAAGGATCCGCCAGCGGGTTGCGCAGCACGGTCTGAAGCACCGCCCCAGCAAGCGCCAGCGACGCCCCCACGAGCAATCCCGCCAATACGCGCCACACCCGCAGCCAAAAGAGGGCGTCATTGGTAGAGTGAAGCGGCGAGAGCACCGCTTCCCCGAAGGGGGGCCCTCCCTCGGGGAAACGACACTCTTGTCGCTTCCCAGCGCCAGTTGCAACCAACTTCCGCCGGAGTTCGTCAATCGCCCCCGCCAGCTTCGGCCCCAGACGCGTGAGATCGTAGTCCATGCTGAAATCCACTTCACCATCAGGCGCGAGCTTCACGCGCGCCTCGGGCGTCAGTACGAAGTAGCCCTTCCGGTTCGTGACGGCGTTCGCGCAGCCGACCTCGGCGAGCACGTCGTCCGGCAGCGTCTCCTTTCCTGCCACGATCATCGGCTCGCGCTGTACGACGGCGAGCATCCGGCGCGGACGGATCCCGCAGAGCGCGGCGAGACGCGCTCGCATCGGCGCGTAGTCCGCGAGCCGTTCGCACGGAAACTGCAGCACGCGGATGCCGAGACGCTCGAGGCGGTTCGACATCGACGGGTCGGAGAGGTACGTCATCACGACGTGCGTGGGGGCAAGCGACACGATGCGCTCGATCGACGGCGCGGAGTACGCGCCCACGCTCGGCAGGTTCGTGGCGGCGGCCGGGTAGAGGCATGCGGAGCTGCGCCCCACGAGACACCCCTGGCCGCCGAGGTCGAAGATCGTCTCCGTCGCGGCGGGCGCACAGCTCACGATGCGCGGCGCGTCCCCGGCCGCCAGACAGACCAAGCAACAGCGGACCACCAACGCGGCGATGAGCGCGCGGCGCGTCATTGCACGGACTCGATCCGCTGCAGGAGGTTCGTGGCGGTGTCAAATGCCTCGCCACCGCCGACCACGCAGATGGACGCGTCATTCGTCAGACCATCGAGCACGTCGGCAAACTTCATCAGGTCGCCCTTCGTCGTGCGGAGCATCTCGCCGCGCAGACGCTGCACGTCCTCAGGCGTGCGTCCCTGCAGGTAGCGCATCGCGGCGCTTTCCACTTCCGTGCTCGGCGTCTCGTACGGTTCCGTGGACGCGACGGCGCTTACGATGTAGCGATCGAGCGCGGCGTCGCCCTTCGCAAAGGCGCGCAGCGCGTCGCCAGACTTGTCGTAGCAGCCGAGCGTGCGGCCGGGCTTGGGGTCGTTCCACGAGAGATAGCCGCCGTCGCCGTCCGGACGCACATGGAAATTCGAACCGTATGCACCACCGCGCACGCGGATCTCGTTCCAGAGATAGTCGAGCGAAAGAATGCGCGCGGCCACCACGGAACTGCCCACGTAGGGACCGGGACGGGACGACTTCGCGGCAAACGCGACCTTGCCGGGCGTGCGGAACCCCTCCGCAACCTTCGGCGGCAAGCCGTAGGGCGCGAAGCGCCACTGGGCCGACGATTCGGGGATCGTCGCGAGCAGGCCGCGCGCCCAGTCGGCGGGCGTGTTGTCCGCGAGACAGCAGAGCGCGACGCGCGAGGAGAGGAAGATGCGGTTCCGGAGCGCGTCGAGGCGCTTGCAGATCGCCGCGCCGTCCTTCGCGTAGGCGTCGTCGAGCTTCTGGAGGTGGCGAATCTGCGCAAGTCCCAAGAGGATATCCACGCGGAGGCCGCGTTCGGAAAGCGCCGCCTGCGCGCGGCGTCGGGCGTAGATGCGCGCGCCGAGGCCCATCGTGCCGCGCTCCTTGGCCCGACGCAGCTGGCGGAGGATTTTGCCGATGGCCTTCTCGTCGTCGAACTTCGTCCCGAGCAGGATCTCCGGCGCGAGGCGGATGATCTCGTCCTTCTTCTCCTCAAGCGCGCTCGCCGTCACCACCACGTAGGCCGCCGCCTCGCCGTCAGACCGTCCCTGAACGTCAACCGACACGCCGAAACCGCCGAGGCTGGAGTCGATCTCGCTGCGGAGCGCAAGCGCAGAATGGTTCCGCGTGGCGAGTTCGCCCATGAGGGCGGTGAGCAGATAGACGTCCGCCAGCTCCTCGCGTGTGAGACCGTGCAGCTGGAAGTAGAGCTTCACGTAGGTGATGCCGTTCGCACCGGTGCGGGGAGAGAGGACGGGCACCTTCCCGCCACAATCGATCTGCGTCAGTTTCTGCACGCGTTCCGGCCCGCGCACGGGAACGTCGGCCACGGCGAGTCGTGGAAGTTTCGCGAGGTCCTCCGGCGCGTCGGGACGTTTCTGGAACTCGGTGAACGCACGCGCGAGGTCGAGTTCGCAGGCAAGCCGCTCCTTCGACATGCCGGCCTTGATGGACGCCAGCTCCTTCTTCTCGGCGGCGGCGCGCGCGGTCGCAAGCGTGGCGGAAGGCGTCATCGTGAGCTGCACGTGGTGGGGGTTGTCGAGCAACGCCTCGCGGAGGAATTTCTCGAACCAGCCCGTCTTCAGTTTCGCGCGGAGCGATGCGTAGAGGTGGGCGTGGCGGAACGCCTCGGTCGGGTCGCCGCCGTACATCCACGCCTCAATCGCGTCGGAGAAGTAGGCGAGTCCGCGCGGGGTGTCGCCCGTGTCCTTCTCGCGCTCGCGGAACTCGTGACGGTCGAGGATCGCCGCGATGCGGGCATGGTCGAGGCCCTTTGCGGCAAGACTCTCCAGCGTCTCGCGCATCACGCGGCGCACTTCATCGGCCTTGCCGTCCTTCACGTTCTTCGCGTAGAACGTGGCCGCACGCTGTTCGTTGCCGCCGCACCAGAGGGCCACGTCCTCGCAGAGCCCGCGCGAGAGAAGCGCCTTCGTAAGCGGCGCTTCGTTGGAGTCGGCAAGCGCGTCGGAAAGTACGTCGAACGCCAGCCCCTTCTCTCGGTCCTTCCACGACGCGAACACCCAGGCGTCGGCGACAAGCGTCTTGTCCGCCGGATTGTCGCCGGGCGCGATTTCGTAGGAGATCGTCTTGGATGTCGAGACGGGCTTCTGGAACGGCACGGAGGCGTCCACGGACTGGCGTCCGTAGGGCGCGAGGTACGCGTCGAGCTTCGCGAGCACGGCGGGGAGGTCCACGCGGCCGTCAAGGAAGATTCGGGCGTTGGACGGATGGTAGTGGCGGAAGTAGAAGTCCTTGTACTTCTCGAACGTGAGGTCGGGGATGCTCGCGGGATCGCCGCCCGAGACGAAGCGGTAGGTGTTGTCCTGGAAAAGCATCCGGCGCAGCTCGTGGTAGAGGAGGCGCTCGGGGTTCGCGAATGCGCCCTTCATCTCGCTGTACACAACGCCGTTGCGGCTGAAATTCCCTTCATCATCCACCTCGTAGTGCCAGCCCTCCTGACGGAACGGGAGGGGCGATTTCACGCTGAGGGGATGGAGCACGGCGTCCATGTAGACGTCGATCAGGTTGAGGAAGTCCTTGCGGTTGCGCGAGCAGACCGGATACGCCGTGTAGTCGGAGGACGTCCAGGCGTTGAGGAACGTCGCGAAGGAGCTTTTGAGCAGTTCGACGAACGGCTCCTTCACGGGATACTTCTCCGATCCGCACAGCACGGAATGCTCGAGGATGTGGGCGACGCCCGTGTCGTCTTCTGGAATCGTGCGGAATGCGATCGAGAAGGTCATGTTGTCGTCGTCGCGGTCGAGCCACACGAGGTCGGCGCCGCTTTTCGGATAGGTCATCCGCACGAGCGTGCCCTTCACCTCGGGAACCGGCGTGACGGCCGTCACCTCGAAGCCGCCCACGCGGTCTCCCACCTGGTACGCACAGGCGGCACTAGCCATCAGTGCGCACCCAACCATGATTTCTCTTGTCTGCAATCGTTTCATTTTGTCATTAGCTCCAACTTGTTACTTGAAAGGATGAAAATAGTATATCATTTCCCATGCGGCCAGCGCTATCGCAAGCGCCTGCCGAAGGCGAACCGATTGCGTTTGGATGTCGCGCGGAACCCTTCGACCTTGTCGAGCACGACCCAGGTGGTGCCGTCATTCGATCCGAGCAATCTCCAAGCCGCGGGGTCACGCTCCTCAAAGTCGTTGGCCGTACACCACCTGTAGCTCGAAAGCTTCACGGGGGAGGTGAAATTGAACTGCAGCCAGACAGAAGCGCGGCTTGAGGCCGACGCACCGCTATTGGCCCTGAAGTCAAGCCACTTGGTGTTGACGTCACCGTCAACGGCCTTGTCCGGCGTCTCGCCGTCGCCAAACGCCCCATCGCCAGCCTCGAAGCTGAGCTTGAACTCACTGTTTGGAATCTTCTTGCCGTTCGCGTCTAGCAGCGTAATTTCGGAAAGCTGCGTGCAATAGGCCGGGCGCTTTGTGGCGTCAACGCAGAAGCGATAGTATTTGAAAGGCCAGTTCTCCTGGCTCTTCCACTCCGTCTCCAGCTCCTTGACCGTCTTGCCGGTGCGCTTCTTCCAATAGGTCGCTTCATCGTATTTACCCTGACGGCAGAGCGCGTTCAACTCCTTCACGACACCCGGATGCCGACGTTCCACAAAGTCGAGGAAGTTGGCGGAGACGCGGTACTTGCCGTCATAGCGCGCCTCAGCGGAGCGAAGGACCATGTCGCATCCGTGCGATTCTGGTTCAAAGAGATAGAACCTAACATAGTCGGGAATGCCTTCCGTCAGCCATTCGGGCGAATTACGATACCCTCCCTGGATGACATGGAACAGTTCGTGTATGATGCAGCCGATGTCTTCGGGGTTTTTCTTGAACCAGGGACGCCCCAAGGTCACGCAGTTCGCCGACGCATACGCAGGGTAGTCCGCTTCATTCGTGAAACGGAATTTGACTTTTCTGCTCGCCTTCCAGCCTTCCGACGGAAACATCTCCACCAGTTTTGGATACCATTCCCGAACGACGTGTACGATGTTCTGCTTCGTCCATGCGGCGAGTTCGGGGGCGCCGGACGTGTCGAAGACGTAGTCATACTCCGAAGTCCCTCCGACGAAGCCAAGCGTACCGCCCTTCATAATGTCGTTGTGGCTGATCGTCACGCCGTCCAGCTTGCGCCCGTTGAACTCCACGGACTTTGACACCTCGCCGGGCTGATCGGAGACCACGCGGAAGCGCTTGCCGCCACCGACGTCGATGGAGATTTCCTCCATCTGCGCTTCACCCAGTACGTAGTTGCCTCCGCACGGGTCGAATGGATAGAGGCCCATTGCGCTGAAGATGTACCACGCACTCATCTGCCCACAGTCGTCGTTACCGCAAAGTCCCGTCGGCGTCGTCTGGTACTGCGTGTCCATCACCTGCCTAATGTATTGCGCCGCAAGGTCGCGCCGCCCAAGCAGCGAGAAGAAGTAGATGTTGTGGTGGCTCGGCTCGTTGCCATGGCAATACTGCCCGATCAGGCCAGTGACGTCCGGAATCGCGTCTAGGCCCTTCTTTGAGTTGTCCGTGAACAGCGTTCCCAGACGCCGCACCGCCGCATCCCGTCCGCCCAGCAGACCGACGAGCAGATCGGGGTCCTGCATCACGTGCCAGTTCCAGTGGTAGGCGTTACCCTCGGTATAGTCACAGTGCCTGATGTGGCTGATCTTGTAGGGATCGAAGTCCTTTCGCCATGCGCCCTTGGAATCCCTGCCGCGCATGAAGCCCGTCGTCTTGTCGAACACGTTCGTCCAGTTGAGCGAGCGGTCGCGGAAGAATTTCGCCTCGCGTTCCTTGCCGAGAGACTTCGCGAAGCGAGCTGCGCACGCCTGGTCGTAGCAGTCCTCGAGAAGACGCGAAACGCTTTCGTCCTTCACGACGTCGCACGGGTAATAGCCGTACTTCTCAATCAGCTCGTACCTCGCCTTATGCCGGCCGCGGTTCTCCGTGAGCGTCTTTGCCACGCATCGCCATGCCTTCTCCCAGTCCACCCCCTTGAAGCCTTTCAAATACGCATCAACGATCATCGGCACGGAATGGACGCCGATCATGCACTGGTTGTCCTTGCCCCAGAGCGTCCAGACGGGAAGGTGTCCATTCTGGTCGAAGTGCCAGAGCATCGAGTTGATGAACGCGGGCACATATTCTGGCGTGAGGATCGTATAGAGCGGACCCGCCGCGCGGTACGTGTCCCAGCACGAGAACGTTGAATAGAGGTCGGGCTCGCCGACATCCGAGATCGTGTTAGGCTGGAAGCAGAGGTGGTATATCGACGTGTAAAGGGCCTTGAGCTGGTCTTTCGTACCCTTCGCCTTCACGCGCTCAAGAATTCCGCGCCAGGCGACTCGGTTGGACGCAAGAACGCCATCGAAGTCCCAACCAGGCACTTCCTTCTCGATATTGCGGCGCGCGCCCTCGGCGGACGTGCGCGAGAGCGAGACCTTGAGGTAGATGACATTGCCCGTGCCAACGTCAAACTCATACGCATACAACGGCACGCTCCCCTTCTCCGCCTTGGCCTCCCTGACGATCCGCCCGCGCAGAGGTTCGACGGAGATTTCCCACGCGAACCAGTATTCGTGGCCCGGCCAACCGTGGCGATCAACATGACCCGATACGCGCCTATCCTTCATCGGCGTTATCTCGGCGGATTTTATATCCGAGAACGACCAGGACGGGTCAAAGAGGAGCGATGCCCTCTTGTCCTTCGGGAACGTGAAGCGGAAGACCGACACGTGCTTAGTACACGTAGCCTCCACCTTCGTCCCGCACGCGAGCGTGACGGCGTAGTAACCCGGCGACGACTTTTCCATCGCCTTGTCGAAGCGGGCGCCGTAGTCGCGCTTCAACGCCGCATCGGGATCGCCGGCTGCGGGCATGAATGCGACGTCGGTGAACTCCGAGCAGCCGGTTCCGCTAAGGTGGTTCTGGGAGAATCGGCGGATGCGCTTGTCGCCGTATTGGTAGGCGGAACAGTGTTCCCATCCGGCATGGCTGGTGTCGGGTCCCGGCTGGACCATGCCGAACGGATACGCGGCAGCCGGCGTGGTGTGTCCAGTGCCGCCAGAACCGATGAACGGGTCGGCAAGCGCCAACACGTCATCGGCCCATTTCGCCTTCTCTGGCCCTTCTTTGGCGTCAACGACATACGACACCGCACCACGCGCCGGAAGAATCGCGCTTACAGCAAACGAAATGACCGCTATCGACAATCCGATGCGGAAGTAGCAGAGAAGCTTTTTCATTTAAAGAAGCCCTTATGGGCTCGGCGCGTCAGACACCGAGGTCCTTCATCGTCACAACTGGGATGTCCGTCGTGCGCGTACGAGCCATCGGCTTGAGCGCGGACGTGTCGAAGGCGTATCCGTTTTCGCCAAGAGGCCACACGACCGGAGCCGTGTTGAGGATCGTCGCCTTGAAGCCCTGCATCGTGGCGCCCATGTTGCCAGTGTGGGACGAGTTGCAGCCCTCGTTCTCGATCACGAACGGGTACTTGTAGCCCTTTGCCATCAAGGTCTCGAGGAACTTCGTCCAGTCGCACGAGTCGCTGCCGCCGAAGCCGGGGAGACGCGGCTCGTAGTTCATGCGGTCCCAGTTGCCGCCCTGCGAATCAGGCGGGAGCGCGGGGAGACCCGCCTTCGCGGCAAGCGCGTCGTTCACGCGCTGACGCGGGAAGAGACGGCCCCAGTTGACGGCCTCCGCGTCGTTCGGGAAGTTGCGCGTGCCCTTGATGTGGATGCGGCGGAGCTTTCTGAAGTCCATCGCATTGATCACGTCCGACGGGTCGATGTGCTGCCAGATGTCGTGCGACGGGTCGTACGTCTCCTGGAGGTTCGAGCTGTCGTCGAGGATAGCGTACATGAGCTTGCGCGCGGCGAGGCAGCCGGGGAGGTTGCAATAGCACACGGGCGACGAGGCCGGTACCCACCCTTCCATCGGGCAGTTCTCGACGCAGAGCGTAACGCCGAGATCCTTCGCGTACTTGAGAATGGGCGTGAACACCTTCTTGAACTTCTCGAGGTTCTTCTCGAAGCCGCCGTCCTCCGCGCCGAGCTTCTGATCGTAGCCAACGAACGTGCCGCACACGACGTCGTTCGCGTCGCCGCCGAGCAGGGCCGCGATGCGGATGAGCTTGAGGATGTGGTTCTGGTTCGTCTCCTGGAAGTCGCCGCCGATCAGGTTGTCGTAGGCACCCACCGAGACGCGCAGGCCCTTCTCGTTGCACGTGTCGATCACGTACTTCGCCTTGTCAAGCGTGAAGTTCTTGTAGTCGAGGTGCGTGGCAACGTGGTCCGTACGGTCGGAATCGCGGCGGAACACGCAGAGTTCGAGGCCCTGTGCGCCCACGGCAAGCGCGCGCTTCACGACGCCGTCGAAGTCGTCGGCGGGGAAGGCCGACGTCATCAGCCAGATGGGGTTGTTTCCGGCTTTTGGCTTGGCGGCATGCGCCTCCGCCTTTTTCGCGGCCGTAGCCGCGCCGGCAACCGCCGCGAACGCGGCGGCGGATTTGAAGAAATCACGTCTGTTCATTTTGTTCTCCGTTTTGGTGGTGAAAGTGATTGTGCTAGTTTACCATAATTCGGCCGTGTTCAGAAATGGAATTTTCAAGGGGATTTTTCTGCGCCCGGGGGAGCGTCGAACGAGACAGGACCTGGACGGAGTATCTCCACGGAGCCGTCGGGGGCGATGCGGGCAACAGTGGATGGCACGCCGCCCGGCGAAACGCCGTCGTCCACCACTAGGTCCGCCGAAAGGCCCACATCCGCCAACGCCTGCGGCACGTCCGTGGCCGCGACGTTCCCGGAAAGGTTTGCACTCGTCACGCGAAGAGCCCCTCCGCACGCAGAAATAAGGCTGCGTGTCCACGCATGGTCTGGCACGCGCACGCCCTCGCCCTGCGCCACCACGGTGAGCGCGCCAGGCCAGTGTCGCCGCCCCACTTCCGCCGCCACCGCGCCCACGAAACCTGACGCCGCGTCGGCGTCGGCAGCGAGGAGCGCGATCGGTTTCTGCTCGGCGCGCCCCTTGATCGTGTAGAGGCGACGCACCGCTTCTGGAAAGTCTGGACGCGCCGCGAGGCCGTAGACGGTGTCAGTGGGAATCACGCACACGCCGCCCGCGTTCAGCACGCGCGCAGCCGCCGCAAGGCCCGCCGAATCCGCAGGCACGCATCTGGTCGCAGTCGATGTCATTTTCCTTTTGCCTCCGTCGCGTCCGCCCCGTCAATCTCGCGAAGCAGGGCGCGGAGAGCGCCCGCCTTCTCGCGTGCCTTGGCCGCGCGTTCCATTGCCGAGTTGTCGCCCGCGAACTTCGCATAGGCGTTGATGACCACGGGCGCGGGCG
>CAMKJU010000131.1 GCA_946413265.1 uncultured Lentisphaerota bacterium | reverse complement strand
ACGTCGAGTCCGAGTTGAACAGAACCGTCCCGCAGCCCGTCACCGTCATCGCGCCGGAATTGGTGTTGCTTTGCTTCTTGTAAACGGCGTTTACCGTCACCATCGCCGGAGTGTTCTCCGTACCGTATTGCGTCGTGTCGATCGTCACACCAGCAGAGTCGCCGCTGTAGCAGATCCCATTGGCCGCATCTATTGAGAACCCTCCCGTCCTTGAATGCAGAACCGGGCTCTCGACAAAATGCACCTGCGTTGCGCAGTACATCCCGCCCGCGCCAACGATTACATTCTTCGCGTTGATTCGCGCCCACTTGCCGGGAGTGTTTGCGTAGTACGAGCCGAACTCCACTGTCGCCTTGCCGCCTTGGCCCGCGCGCACAAGATAGCAATCCTCCGACGCTTCAATTTTCAACTGGCCCGTCACGACAAGCCGTCCCTCATTGATGTATCCAATGTGATCGTGGCTTCCGCTCGTGTACAACGCCGCTGCCGTGACGGTGCATCCGGCAGATATCGAGAGGTTGTCCGGATCTACAAGCGTGCCGTCCACCGTCACCGTGGCGCCGTCGTACAAACGGTTGCCCTTGACGGGATGCCAGTCACCTTTGATATGCCAGACGCCGTCGATGGCGGACTTTGTGTTGTCGGGAGCCTCAAACGAAACGCTGTTCGCCGTCAACCCGCCCGAGAACAAGCAATACGTGGTCGTGTTGCTGATTGTCAGCGTGTCCGCCGTCACCGCCACTTTGAACTCGTGGTTGGCGGAGGAGAGGTTGTTGATTGCCACCATGTCTTCGAGCGGAGCGCCCTCGATCGTCACCTTCGGGCATCCCGCCGGGAAAGTGATGGATGTCGCTTTGAACGCCGCGCTGTTCGTGAGCGTGGCGGCCGCGCCTGCGGTTATGATCGCGTTCGTGGTCGGTCCGGGAACCGCGCCATTGGACCAGTTGGATGCGACGCCGAGGTCGCCGCTCGTGCCGCCAATCCAGACGGGGTCGCTGCTGAGAATGAGAACGACCGACTTCGCGTCGGCGGAAAGCGAAAGCACCGCGCCCGCGAAGGCGGGGTCGTCGGGCAGCGTGATGCCTTCAAGCGCGCTCGCGTCGAACGTCCCTTCGCCCAGAATGGTAAGAAGCGGATACGCGCCGGCGGCGGGCGTCGCGCTGAACGACACTTCGAGAGCACCCTCCAAGGTTATCGCATTCGCCGAAACCGCGCCGACCGAGCCGCCGGAATACGGAATGTTCAGCTTCGCGCCATCCTTGAACACGACTGACGGCGCAAGCCAGTCCGGATTGTTGCCGGTTTGCTTTTCGAGCGTCGCGCCGCTTTTGACGGTCAGCGTCCCGGAGGTGATTTTCGTGTCGGTACCGCCGAACGAAAGCGTCCCCTCGTCCACTTCGAACCCGCCGCTGTTGTATGTCGTCCAGTTCAGGTTAAGTTTGCCGGAGCCGGTCTTCGTCACTTTGCCATCGGACTCGGCGATCCTGGTCCGCCACGTCAGCGTGTATTCCTGCGTGTCGATTGTCATGCCGCCCTGGCCAACGGTGAACAAAGTGCTGTTGCTGTTTTTCGATTCGTAGCTGGCATATTCGTGCGTGGTGAACGAGCTGCATGCCCTGAACGTGCCGTTGTCGAAGTGGACGTTCTCGGTATAGTCTTTCAAGGTGTTGAAATATATGCTCTTCACGGCGAGAACGCCGCCGTTCTTCACGGTCACGCTGTAGTTTTTCGCCCGGTAGCAGCCGGTGGCCGTATAGTACGGTTCCATGCCGTTCGCTTCGATCATGCCGCCGTCCACGACGATGGAGTTTGCGCCGTATTCTCTGGCGTAGAGGTTTCCGGAGAGATTGAGAACGCCGCCCGCCCCGACCTTGAGCTCCGACTTTTGGTTGTATGTCTGGCCGGACGCCCATATCGAGCCCATGTAGATGTTCTTTGCGTTTACCGTGCCGCCGGAGATCTCGAATATGGATGTCGCCTTGGTGCCGCGGTTTACGTTGTCGTAGGACTTGCCATTCGACGCCTTGAACGTGCCGGTCGAATTGCATCTGCCCATGAAAATGTTGCCTTTGGGCACGTTGACGGTGCCGCCGCTTACGAGCAGAACGCCTGTCAACGCCTTGCCGACATGGTCTTTGCCGGGGCAGCCGATATACAACCCGTCGTTCACCGTGAACGTTCCGCCCGTCGCGATTTCAAGAGTATTCGATCTCGCAAGAAAGTCGCCGATGTATACGTGGCCACTACTATTCGCCGTAGGTTTCGTGTAGGTCGCGCCATCATCAAACTTGACATGCGATCCGGCGAATATCTCGAATCCCCAGTCGGAGGTATCGACCACTGCGACGTTGGAGAACGAAAGGTCGGCCCAGCCGAGTTCGTCGTCGGCACTTCTGTTCAGGCTGGTGAACGTTAGTGTCGAAGGCGTCTCGCTCGTGTTCGTTATATTGATTGCGCAGCGGTTGGCCTCGGAAAATCCTGTCGTGTAGAAGTCTATCACCGTCGGCGAACTGCCGTTCAGGTCGATGGTGGAGGGCGAAGTCGTGAAATATGCGCGGTTGCCGTCGCCCCATGCGCCGCCCGCGCCGCCAGCCGCGTCCGCCCAGTTCTCGCCGTTCCAAAAGCCGCTCGCCCCGCCGACCCAGTATTGATTGGCCGCGAACGACGGCGCGGGCGCCATCGCGACGCAGAGCGCGACCGCGACAAGCGCGGCCCTTCCGATTTTCAGCAACTTGAACGACATGCCATACTCCTTATGCTGCCAAACCACCGCTTCGAAGAAGCCCACCTCCCTCGAACGGCGGTCTATAATTTAGCATTTTTTTGTTTGCCGTCAAGTGGCAACTTTGGGAATTCAAGGATGCCGCACTCGCCAGTCCTGCCGCCGCGACATCTACTTCACGTAACGCGTCTCGTAGATGCGGCCTCCCGCCTCGCGGAGCGCCTTCACCATCTCCGGGTACGGCGTGTCGCAGATGTCGGTGAGGCCCACGGTCAGGTATTCGCCGTCGAAGCGGCCGGACGACGCCTCGTCCGAAAACTGGTGCCAGTGGCATCCGACGACCTGCGGCATCGTGAGCGCGTCGCGCACGTACCTCTTCGCCATCTCCGCGCGCTCAGCCGTGTTCTTCGCGGAACGCACGCCCGTGCCGAAGTTCCCCCTGTCGTTCGCGCCGAAGTGGAACTCCGGGATGAGGAGTGGACGGTCGATCCCCTCGTACCGCTTCAGCTGAAGCGGCGACCTGCTGTACCAGTTCTGGCTCACGACGTCCGCGTGCCGGGCGCACGCCTCGCGCGTCCTGCGCCGCGAGCTGCTGAACCTGCACCCAAGATACAGTAGCTGCGGATCGAACTCCTTCACCGCCGCCCGCGTGCGCCTGAAATACTCCTCCTCGATCAGTCCCGTAAACGCCTCCAGGTCACCGCTGGCCTTCGGCCCCGGGAGGAAGACGGTGTGCAGGAAATCATCCCAGTCGGCGTATTTCGCGCCCCATGCCGCGTTGAGCGCGGCGATGTCCGCGTACTTGCCGCGCAGGAAGTCCGCAAACGCCCTCTTCGCGGGCTGGTCGGCGGGTGACTGGAGCGTCCATTCCGCGAGCTGTCTGGGCGAACCGCCCCAATCGATCTCGTTGTCGACGAAGAACCCGATGCACCACGGGTCCTTCGCCTGCTCCTTGCGTCTCTCAAGTTCCGCGAGGATGCCCGTCCGGAACGTCGGATCCCACGGGTCGGGGAACTTGAACCATTCGCCGTAGCTGGCGGCGATCGGACGCGACTTGCGCTCGATGCGCTCGACGTAGGGCGTGCGGTCCATGAGGCAGATCGGGATGTCGCTCGACGAAGAGAGCGTGTTCATGCACCAGCTTCTCATGCGGCGGTGGACGACGTCCGAGAACTTCGCGTAGTAGTCCGCGCCGCCGTACTTGCGGTAGAGGTTGGCGGAGGAGAAGTCGTAGATGCGCGTCTCGTGCCGCGCCTCGTAGTACGGCATCAGCAGCTCGTCGCGCGTCGTCCAGAACTTCGAGAACGGCGTGGCGTCCGGCGCGTCCGGCGGCGGCGGGAGCTCGGTGAAGAGCGGGTCGCGGTCGGCGATGGGGATGCCCCTGTGCGGCTTGCCGGGGTCGCCGTTCAGGGGCGTCATGCCGCACGAGGCCGAGGCGCGCATCACGCCGAACGACCAGAAGAGCCGCCCTTCTGGGTCAACGAACCACCACTTGCCGTTGATTTTCTCCGTGCGGAAGCGTCCCGTCGCCTTGAGCTGCGGCCCGGCGGCCCAGCCGCCGTACTTGTTCCACTCCGTCGGCCCGGGGTTCGCCGCGAGGTCCTTCGCCTCCTCTTCGGCGGCGCGCTTCAGGTCGGCGTCGTCTTTCGTCTTGCCCGGCCAGTCACGGTACTTGAACTGTCCGTACTTGTCGAAGCACGGAAGGAAGTCCTCCGTCTTCATCTTCATCCACGGTTCCGTTCCGTCTGGCGGCAGACACTTCATGTGATGTGAGAACTGTCCGGGACGGTAAATCGAGTCGACGATCGCGTACGGCGGCGTGTTCTTCCAGTCGTACGCGAGCGGCACGGCGCCGCGCGAGGCGATCATGACGGGCGAATCCCACATCGGGACAGTCAGGAGGAGGCGGTCCTTCTCGCGGCGGATGTCCTTCTCCGGAATCTCGAACACGCGGCCCGTGATCATCTCCACCCACACGGGGCGCGAGAGACCTTCCGGCCGCACCCAGACCGTGGCCCTGTCGAATCCGAGTGCGTCCGACGGACGGCTGTCCGAGAACCAGAAGAACCGCACGGTGCTGCCGTAGCGGGTGAAGCGCGCCGCCGACATCCTGCGCTTGGACGTGTCGCGCGGGTCGAAGCGCTGCACCATCTCGAACCAGATGTCGTCAGCCGCCGACACGGGATGCGCCTCGTCCGTGAGGAAGCAGAACACGTTGCGGAGCGCATGGTAGGAGGGACGCCGATAGACCGTCCGCCTGAGGCCGTTGCACCGCACGAGCCCGAAGCTCTGGAGCATCGTTCCGTAGTTGTTGTCGACGAGCGAGAAGTACCCTGAAGGAATCGCGTGCGCTGCGTCGTTGACCGCACGTCGCAGAAGCCACTTCGCCTGCGAGTACTCCGTCCATTCGACGTTCGGCATCGCGTGGGCGTACTCCAGCTGCGCCGGGCATCCCGCTTCGCCCTGCATCACGTCGAACGCGCCGCTGTAGCTCTTCACGAGCTTGCGCAGCGGCTCGGCGATCCGCTGGTAAACCACGTCGGGATTACGACTGTAGGGATGATAGATGAAGCGAGAGCCGAGGCCGAGCGCGTTCTCCTTCTTCAGTTTTTCGAGAACGCACGTGTAGTCTTTCGGAAAGTTCACCGCCGTGCAGTAGATCTTCGCGTTCGGCTGAACGGCGCGGATCGCCCGCGCCGTGCGGTAGAAAAGCTCCGCATAGTCCGGGCCCTGCCCGAACGGCTCGTTCCACACCTCCCACTCGTCCACGACGTCCTTGTAGCGGCGGACGCACGCCTCCACGTACCTGATCCACGCCGCGAACGCCTCTGGGTTGCGCGTCACCTCGCGCACCTTCATGCCGAGGCGGAAGTCGCTTCCGTAGACCGGGTTGCCGTAGGAGAGGCAGATCCACGGCCTCACGCCGAGGGCCGCCATTTCGCGCACGGGCCGGTCGAGCCACGCGAAGTCGTAGACGCCCTTCTGCTTCTCCGTCTTCGCCCAGCCGGAGAAGAGCCGCCCGTGCTTCGCGCCGAGCGGACCGAGGTGGGGCTTCATCGCGTCCCAGTCCGCGTAGTCGCGGTCGAGCGTCTCGCAGCCGATGGACCACGGCGACGACTTCAGGTCCTTTGCGTCGCACGTGGCGAGGCGCCCAATCTGCTTCAGGCCCGGATCGAGCTTGTTCAGACGCTCCCACGTCACGCTCTTCCCCGTGGGCGGCGGTGTCTCCGGCCACTTCTCCGCGCCATGAACCACTGCAGCGGCGAGCACGACGGCGACAACCGATACGCCGCTAGCCAATTTACGCATCATGATCTTTCTCCTTCTCTCTAGTTCCTTGCAATTCCAAATATTTCCAACCGTTAAAGTGGATCATGTGGTCGGGACTTTCTGCAATCCATGCCTCCGACTCCCATGCCAGATTCGCCGAAAACTTACGGAAGTCCTTCCTTGTTGCGAACGCCGACGCAAAGACGAGCGACGCGCTGCACTTCACTAACTTTTCCTTAAGTCTTCTCATGCGGAGTTCGGTCATCTCGCCCGAACTGTAAACAGCCTCAATTAGGAACAGCAGATTCCTTGATTTGCTGTATGCAATTACATCAGGGAGTTCTTCATGTTCAAGAACAAAAAAGCCAAGTTCCGAAAGTCGCTTCGTATCGCGAACAAGAAATCGGGCTGATGCATCGCCAAGATACAAAACCTCCGCTCCAAAGCCGAAACGCGGAAGGAACTTCTGCACGATGTCGCGTTGGAGCGCGTTGTGTTCTCCTGCGGAAAGCTTGACTTCAACGCCGGATGGCAACAAGACAGGAATGCACTCAAACTCCCGCTTGCGTTCAAGTTCTGCGCGAAGAGACTCGCGCCGCGCCATGAAAGTGGACAACTCATCGGCCCATCCAGGCGTTCCGTAAGCTCGGAGAAGTCGCGCGAAATCTGGAGAAGCTGCGTACCCGCGCGTAGGGTTATTGGTGGACTGTGCGGCAAGCGTAGATGAATTAACCACATGACCTGACGCTGTAAGCAGTATAAGATGGCGACGGCGGACATCGTCGTATGAACCAGGTGAATAGGATCTCCCGAAGTTGGCGTTTTCAAAGGCTATTATCTGCCTTGTGGTCAAAAAGCAGCCATCATCCGATGATAGGGCTTCCGAGAACGACTTTGAAATTCCCGCCACGGCCAAGGCTGCTTCCGCTATCCGCAGTCTCGTCCTTGCGGGTTCTTTTTCAACGGGAATGCCGGTCGCGGAGAGTACGTCGAGCATCTGCCCGACAAGGCGATCGACACGCCTGTTTTTCTTTTTTGATTTTGTTTTCATGTCAGATGTTAAAAAGGGTTGTCTGTACATGACGCGGACGGCGACGCAGGGCGAGCTGTTCCGGCACGGCATCCATCTGTTCAAGTGTTCTTCTCACGGCGAGCGCAAGCCTGTACGCCAGAAGGGGAGGGACGGCGTTGCCTATTTGCGTGAACTGCTGCACCTCGTTACCGCAGAATTCAAACGAATCAGGGAAACTCTGAATCCGCGCGGCCTCGCGAACTGTGATCCGGCGCCGTCTGCCGTCGGGAAGCCGCACCCGCTGCATGTCGCTGGTCGCACCGGCGAGATTGCGGCACGTAACCGTACGCGACGGAATGTCTGGATGGAGATCACGCGGTCGGGCGCAATGCGACTTGCGCTCGTATTCGGCGATGTATGCGTCCTGTTCCGGCGTAAGAAGCCGCGATCCGTCTGGTATCGTTTCCATCGTGTCCCCGATTGCGTCGGCTACCGTTGTGATTTCACGTTCAGGGCGCGGAAAGGAAAAAGAGGAACGATGCCCCACAACCACAAGCCGTTCACGATTCTGCGGAACGCCGTAGTTGACGGCATTGAGGCATTTGAATTCGACGGCGTAACCGAGTTTCTCCAATTCTCCGATAATCAAATCAAGATACCAGCGGTGCGAGAACATGAGATTGCGGACGTTCTCAAACAGGAACAAACGCGGATTGAGCCTTCTGACTGCATCGATAAATACAGGGAAGCCGTCGCGCGCGTCGTTCATGCCCTGCTGTTTTCCCCTTACGCTGAACGGCTGGCACGGCGGACCGCCAATTACAACGTCGGCGACCGGATACTCAAAACCGACCTCAAGCCGCACCTCTTCGCAAGGTCCCTTCAAGTTGCGCCTGTAGGTCTCGACTGCGGAATGAACCATCTCGAATCCATGCGTCGCGAAGCCAGCCGCCTCGAAGCCGAGCGAAAGCCCTCCGCAGCCCGCGAACAGGTCAACAACCTTTTCGCGGCAATCGTCACGCGGCCTCAAAAGCCCTGCTACACGCTGTGAGAATGATGTCATGCCAATATTATACCACATTTCTCTGATTACGTGGGACTCTGCGGCAAGTGTTCTCCTTGCCTACATCCTTGTGATTCCTCATTGCGGACTTTTCAGCGGGACTTTGCGTACACGTGGATGTTCCCGTTCGCCGGAATCAAGACCTCCACTTCGGCACGGCAGCGCGCGTCAAGCGCCACGGGGACGAACGCCGCATCGTCGCCGACGGCGATCTCAGCCTTGCCCGAAAGCCCCGCGTAGTACAGCGGCAGCACGACACGCCGACGGATCGGCTCGTCGAGCGGATTGAAAAGCGAGGCAATCGCGCGCAGGCCTTTACCAGGCGTCGGATCGACCATGATCCATCCGTCCCAGTCGCGCCCGTCCGGACGGCGGAGGTGGATCATGTCGCCGTCCAGCACGCGCCGGTTGCGCTTGTAGAAGCCCACCCACTTCTTCACCAGCGCAAGCGTCTCGGGCGTATCGTACAGGCGCGGACCGCGCCAGCAGGCCTGTATGCCGGCGCCAAGCAGGTTGGCGAAGCGGGCCGAGTAGTGGTCGAGATGCTCCGAAAGCGGCTCGATTGTCGCCGCCGCGCCGCCGCCGTGGTACTGCGAAAGCGGCACGAACATCCAGTGCATCGACGTGTTGCGCGTCCAGTTGTTGTCATAGACGTTCTGCCGCTCGATGAGCACCTGGTACCTGCGCGGCAGCGACCAGTTCGTCTCGCGGTAGCCGCCGCCGGTCTTGTTGCCGCCTTCGAGGAAATAGCCGTCCGGCTGGTTCACGTATATGCCGTGCGCGCGGCAGAACCGGTACAGGTCGCTCTGCGCGCGCCACTGCTTCCACACGGAATCCGCTTTCCCCGCGTGATAAGGATGGTTGGTGGCGGCGCAGAAGTCGCCAGGGAACGGCCCGTCGTTCTCGAACACGCCGAACCCGGCCTCCGCCATGAACGAGGCGAGCGTGTCGAGGTAGTCGCGCCCCCAGCGCGAGCAGAGGCACGGCGCGACGCCGAAGACGGGCTTGGGGTTGTGGACGTTGTCCGCCTTGACGCCGGCCGAACGCGACGACATTAGCGAATAGCCGCCCAGCGCAATCCCGGCGGCGCGCGCCTCGTCGGCGAGCCCCTTGTACAGGGCGCGGTAGGCGGGGTCCTTCGATTCGAGGTTGAACCGGGAGCCGAAGCTCATGATCACGAGCTCGAAACCGGTCTCGCGGCACTGCTCGATCGCGGCGCGGATGTCCGCGGGCTTCGACGTGGTTTTGTGGAACATGAGCGGGTTCTCGCACGTCCACGGCGCGACGAGGCGGTACATCCTACGCATGGCGAGGCCGCGCCGCTCGCGGTCGGTGCCGTCGAAAAGAAGCTCCCACACGCGGAAGCTCTCGAACGTGCCGCCGGGCTGCAGCACCTCGCCCGGACCGCTTTCGGGGCTGCACTTCAGGGTGTGCCGCCCTTCGTACAGGTAGTTTTCCTGCGTGCGGTACGCCTTGTCCGTCACGTAATGCACGGCGGGTGCCTTTTCCCCGCGCCATCCGAGGTTGCCTTCGTAGCCGTAGTTGCTCTCCACGTGCAGGTTGTACGGCACGGGGAAGCGCTCGAAGTCCTGCATTCCGGAAGACTCCGCGAGGCGAAGCTCGTCCGCCGTGAAGGAGTCGATCCGCACGGCGCGGCCCGTGCTGTTCGACACCGCGATCCACTTGGAGACGAGCGGCGCGCCGTCGTAGATCTCGTAGTGGACGTCGACCAGCGGCAGCGGCTTCGCGCCCTTCGGCGGCGCGTAGTGCATGACGAGGTGCTTCCCCTTCGGCGGCCACGCCACTTCGCGCGAAAGCCATTCCGGACGCGGCTTCCACGCGAAGCGCGCCTCGATCTCGCCCGTCTCCGCGCCGGTGAATTCGTACGCCCCCGGCGCCGGCTTCATTTCGGCGACCCACTGCGGAAGCATGTAGTTGAGGACGGGCTGCCCCGTCATGCCGCCCACCGGACATTCCACGCCGTCAAACGTCACGCGCGCCTCCGGCGACACGCCGCGCACAAGCTCCTCGCCCGTGGCGAGACACTTGAACGACGTCGTGGCCGCCCCCGGCCTGACAGCGATCTCACGCCGCGCAAGCCCGTTCTCGAGAATCCACGCGCCGCCGGCCTCGCGCACGACCGCCTTGTACCGCGAAGGATCGAGAAGCCAGTCGCCGCCGCCGCAACACGCATCCGCCGCAAACGCGGAGCACGACAGCGCCAACGCCGCCGCCGTCACTGACCAAGCGGCCTTTTCAAACAAACATCTTCTGCTGATTTCTGGCATTATGGACACTTTCATTTTCCTCACAGTTTTCTTGCTCGTAGTATATCAAAAACGACACCGCCATTGCAAGAGGACCATGAGGCCGCCGGATTGCGGATTGAGGGGATGGATGGGGGATGGCGCGTGCGGATATGCGCCATCCCGCGCTGCGCCGCTGCTACTTGACAGTGATCATGAAGCCGCTGGCCGTGCGCTTGATCCGTAAAGTCAAGCGTGTTGGTGACGCTGATGCGCACGTCAAGGCCAAAATGCTCGCGGAAGAGCGGCGCCGCCTCAAGCGCCTTGACGAGCGTTTCCGCAGTTTTCGCCGTTGCTGTCAACTCGTTTCGCGCCTTGTTGACGGAAATGTCGAGATCCTGGTCCGCACCGTAGTAGATCTTCGGGGGCCGCCCCGCCTCGTGGCGGAACGGCCCCGTAAAAGCGCCGCTAAAGGCGTCACTTCACATAGAAGGATTCCCTAGTTTTGGAATCTCTGTCCCCGACTTCGCGAAGGACCTTGACGAAGTTCTCCTTTGTGCGCGGCAGGGTGGGCTTCAACGACTCAAGCGGTTTCGCCTTCGCGGCCTTGCGGATCGCCGCGAATCGAGGAAGCACGGAGAAACCGACCTTGCGGTCGCCAGAAGCGACGGCCTTGGCAATCCGTTCCGCCAGCTCTGCCATGGCTGGCGCGACAACGTATCGGATCGCCTCGTACTGGTGGCTCAGGCAGTACTGGTTGACGGCGTTCTCGAAAAGCGTCTTGGTGAAATCGGGATTCTGGATTTTCTCGATCGCATCAAGTCGCTGATACGATTCCCATAGCGAGTAGTCGGTGTGCAGTTCAAGAACGTCGGCAAGGCGATCGAAGAGCGCAGCCAGTTCGCGTGCGCGGGCAACAACGGCGTCTTGTTGTTGTACGCTTGCTGTTTTCCCGCCCCTCCATGCGGCGATGGCAGAGC
>CAMKJU010000130.1 GCA_946413265.1 uncultured Lentisphaerota bacterium | reverse complement strand
TAAAGGCCTGGTTGGCCTCGTCGGGGTGGAATGTGCGGTCAAACAGCATTAGGGACGGAGTTTGCGGTAGAGGCTCTTCCAGGGCTCCTGTCCGATCACTGACCTCACGCGCGCGGGATCAAGCTGCGCGGCCGTTTGCAAGGCCTCACGCGCCTCCTTTGTGTTGCCGGCCTGGACGCAGACGAGGGCAGCCTGGAGATAGGCGTCAGGATTCCTCGAGGCGCGCGCGTAGTCCAAGTAGCACTTTTGAGCGTCCTCCAGCGCATTGCAGCGGATGAACAGCTCTCCCAAGTGGGCTATGTCGTTCCAGGAAATTCCCTTGCGCCGCTGGAGCGGCTGCAGGAGCTTGCCGAGGACATACGGCGCGTATGTGGTGGAGTCGATCTTCAGGAGCAGTTCCGCCGCCGTGAAGATGCTTGACGGATTGGCTCTGTCCGCCATGGGCAGCGCGGTGCTTATGGCCTGGACGGCCGCGTCCGGCTTTTCGCACTTGTCTAGGAGATTGGCATACTGGATGAGAGAGTCGAAGTTCGACGCCTCGGGGAATTTCATTAGGGTTTTGACGACCTCCGCGCACTCATCCTTCCGTCCGCCCTGGGCGAGCATGAGCGCAGCGGCGTGCAGTCTTTCATACGTGTTGGCTTCGGGGAACTTCAAGGCGTCCACGATGTTCTTCGCCGCCTGCTGGTAACTGCGGAGACGCTGGAAGATCATGGCCGAGCGCCAGAGGCGGTCGTAGCTGTTCGCATGTGCGGGGTTGCTCTGGAGCAAGGCGACGGATTGGTATGCGAGCTGCACGCGGCCGAAGATGAGGTTTGCCTCTGCGTAGGCGAGACGAGCCTCCGCGAGGGCGTCCAGTTCGTTTTCGGAGAGTTTCTTCAGCACCTCGGCGGGGAATGGCGCGCGCGTGACGTCTGGCTTTTCCCCCTCCGGCATGTGCTTGACGAGAAGGGCGTTCATCGTCGCCATGGCGTCAAGCGCGGCCTGTGCGTGCTTACGTATGTCCTTCGTCCGGGAGTTGTTGGGGTCCACACGGTCGGTGTAGCATACCATGTCCAAGATCGCGTCCCACTTGCTGGCCGTGCCGAGGATATCCTGGATATAGCGGAACGTGGCCTCGGGCGAGGCGGGGTAGAGGGAAACGGCTTCGCGGAAGGCCTGTGCCGCTAACCCGTTGTATTTCTGGAAGTCGCCGTCGCTGCGGGTCTTGTAGCGGGTGTCGGAGTAGAGCCCGGCGATGGCGGCGCGGAGCTTGGAGAAGCTCTTTTGCGCGGGGAAGTCGCGTCGGAAGGCAGGGTCCTTCAACAGACGGCGCGTGTACCAGTCCCAGAACTCCATGTCGTTGCGGATGATGGAGTCGTTCAGGGCGTTCTCCTCGGCGTTGATCTTCATGATCAGGCCGTGTGGCGTGAGGAAGGGGTACATCCACTTGATGACGTAGCTTTCCTCCACGTAGAAGTCGCGGCGGAGGCGCTCGTGGTCGAACATCTTCCTGGTGAGGATGCCGTTGATGTCCATCACGCTCAGCGCGCCCGTGACCTGGACGCGTCCGTTTTCCGTGACCACGCCCTTGGCCGCGCGCTCCTCCGGGGACAGGCTGGTCACGTACTCGGAGAACGCGGCTGCGGAATCGTCCTTGGACGGAATCCAGATCTCGTCGCCGTAGAGGTCGCGCTCAACGGACATGTAGGTGTCGTCTGCGAGGGCGTTCTGCGTTATGAGGTAGACGTCCGGGCGCACGTTGGCGGAGTAGATCATGTAGGTGGGGACGAAACGCCCCGGATCGGTGCCGCCGAAGAAGACGGCGGACGGCCCCATCTCCTCGGGCCACATCGGGTTCGGGAGCGGCTCCTCGTCGGGAGAGAGCTCCTCGCGGATCGCGTTCGCGCCGCGCAGCTGGTAGTTGCCGAACTGCCAGCCGAAGGTGTGCCCGTTCTGCTCGGCGGAGCCCATGGCGAAGACGAGCTTGTCGTTATTGTAGTTCTCGTATATCGGGATGAGGGCCATGCAGGCCGCGCCGACGCAGAGGATGGCGAAGCAGATGCGCTGCGCAGAGTCGTTGTTGTCGAAAAGCTTCTTCACGATGCGGTTCGCCACGACGAGGCCCACTACGAGGCCGTATCCGATCCAGAGCGAGAACATTCCGTGCGAGGAGATGAACTTGACCTTCTGGATGAAGCCGTCCTGGATGTCGCCCTTGACATTGGCGAGGGCGACGAGGAAGAACGACATGATGGCGAAGCAGGAACCGATGGCGATGAGCCACTGCTGCGTGATGTCATCCGTGAGGAACCTCACGCGCAGCGGGGCGTCGGGGTTCTCGGGCAGCACGTCCTTCCCGCGCAGCTGGCGGATGATCACGAGCGTCTGGCGCACGAGCATCGCGCCCACTCCCACGAAGGCCGTGAGCGCCATGACGAGGAGGAGGTATTTGTCGACGCGGCCAGGCACTTCACCGGCGAACAGTTCGGAGAACACGATGACGAGCGCGGCCGTGACCACGTAGAAGCCCACGGCGATGCTGGCCGCGTGTATGGTGACGAGCTTCTCCTTCGTCTTCACCAGACCCCTCCAGAGGGCAAACGGGATGAGCGCGAGCGCGGCGGCGACGAGCGTGAACTGCATTCGGAGGTCCTGGAAGTAGAAGCCCATCTGTTTGCAGAACAGGTCGAATCCATCGCGTGTGAAGATGGACGGCATCTTGATGGCTTCGTACTGTCCGCGCAGGATTGCGTGCTTGAATCCCTCCCATGTGCGCGGATAGCCCCAGTTCATCGGCGGGTTGCGGAGGTCCGAGACGATTGGCATGTAGGCGTAGAAGCTCACGCCGAGTTCGGCGAAGAACATCGCCGGGCCGATGGCCCTGCCGTTAGGCAGCGCGACGGTGGCGAGGCCGATGATGACGAAATTCCAGATACAGGGCCAGTAGAACCACCAGGTGGTCGGATGGGTGAGTCCGTTCATAGCGCCCTTGGAGAGGAGGATGAACACGACAAGCTGGACGGACGCGACGGGAACCGCGAAGGCGAGTCCGCGCTTGCGCGGCGTGAGCAGCGAAAGACCCACGAGCATAGCGATCCCCAAGAGCAGGGTGAGCGTGGGCTTCAGCCAGCTGAACGGCAAGCCACGGTATCCGGCGCTCCCTGCGGCCTTTATGCCTGCGGCCACGGAAACCGCGATGAAGGCGCAGAAGCCGGCGCCAGCTAGCCATCCCCACACTCGGCGGTCAGAAAGCGGCGCATCGGCCGGCGCGAACACGGCGCCGAGCGACAGGACGCACGCCGCCGCGAGGAAAAGCGCGATCCAGGCGTACTTGGCCGGTTCGAGGAGCGGGGCGAATTCGGGGTTGTCCCATGCGGCCATGCCCGCGAAGGCCGTCGCTGAGAGGATGATCAGCAGCACGCCGGCAAGGCCCGTCCCGAGCGCGCCCGCGAGGACGGTCTTCGCCGGGCGCCTCTGCAGTGCGAGGACCTTGCCCACAACCGGCGCCGCGACCACGAGCGCGAACGCGATCCAGAGGACGGTCCCGCTCGGGCAGCTCTGCGTGGACATGACTGGATCGAACTTGTTGATCACATCCGCGGCCATCCCCGCCGAGGCGCGCAATTTGCTGCCTATCTGCAACACCTGCGCCGTGAGCGCGACGGGAATGAGGATGAGCACGAAGTCGCGGAACAGACGGATGTCCTTGAAGAAGATGATTACGGCAAGCGGCAGCGCGGCCATGAGCAGCACCTGGTAGTTCGTGAGGCCAAGGCCGAAGATGAACGCCGTAAGCCAGAGGATCTTGTGCGACGGCTGGCGCATCCAGCGGTAGGAGAGCAGGAACACGGCCATCAGGAAGAGGGCGTTGAGCGAGTAGATCTCGACGATCGTGGACTGCGACCACTCGACCGGCGAGAACGCGAAGAGGAGCGCGCCGCCGAGTCCGCCCGCAAAACTCATGAGCGCATGCCGCTGTGCGGCATCCGCGGGAGGGACGCGCCCCGTCGCGTCCGAATCCATGGAGTCAAGCATGTCGCTCCCGGACCGGCAGATGAGCATTGCGGTGCACCCGGCCGCGAACGCGCCGGCGACGGCGGAGAACAGCGACACGGCCCAGGCGGGCGTGGGCTGGCCCATGTAGGTGACCCATGAGAACATGCGGCAGAAGATCCAGCAGCAGAGCGTCCAGAACGGATAGCCCGGAGGGTGCGGCACGCCGAGGTGGTCGGCCGCCGTGGCGAGTTCGCCGGAGTCCTCAAGGCCCACCGATGGGCCTAGCGTGAAGAAATACACGAGGAATGATATCGCCGTGGCGCTCCAGAACGCCGTCCAGTCGATGCGGCGGAAAAATGCGCCGGGCTTCTTCGTTTCCGTTGAGAACAGTTTTTTTAGCATGGTTGTTTTGTCCTTGGTTTTGAAATGGTGCGGAGGAGCTCGGAGACGACGAGTGCGTCGCCGGCGTCCGACGAAACTAGTTTCTCGCGCGCGGCGAGCATGCGGTAGCGCGCTACGCGCAGTTCGGTGAGCGTGAAGGGGATTGCACGCCGTACTGCGTTCTTGACGGCCCAGGAATTCTTCGCTGTCGTTGGCCCGAAGCCTGCTGCGTCAAGCGCCTCGCGCGCGGCGGGGGGCATCTTGTCGGACCAGCGGCCCCACTTGTCGAGCCAGCCGTGGTCGAGAGCGTCGCGGCACACGATCGCCTCGCGGAAGTACTTCTCCATGACCGTGGCGATGAGGATGCCCGCGCCGTCCTTTTCGTACGGGGCGAGCGCCTTGAGGAGCGCGGACGGACTGCGCTGGGAGACGGCGTCGTGGATTGCCCAAAGCTCCGGCTCGTCGCCTCCCACGGACGTGACGGCGGCGACGTCTTCCGTCGTCACCTCGTTGCGCTCCGTGCCTAGGTAGGCCCGCATCTTCTGTAGCTCGGAGACGATCGTGCGCGTATCGGACCCGACTTTTGCGAGGAACGCCTGGTCTGCGCCCGGAGCGAAGGTGAGCTTCTCGTCATCCGCAAGGTCGGGCAGGCGCAGAAGCGCGTCCTGCGCGCGGTCCTTACCCTTGCCGCCGCCGAACTCCACGACGTGCGCAATCGTCTTGAGCCGCTTCGCGAATATGCTTGCCATGAGGAGCTTCGTGGCGGTGATAACGAGCACCTGGTTGGAGGGAAGGGGCGAGGCGACGAGGTTTTCGGAAAACTTGTCGAGCGCGGCTTTTACGTCTTCGGAGAGGCGTCCCCCCACGCCGCCACCCGGAAGGAACGTCACGCCGCGCCACCAGGTGAGTTTCACGGGGTCAAGGAAGGGCGGCGTCTGGATGGAGGCAGTGCATTCACGCAGGGAAGCGAGCTGCGCGTCCATGTTCTCCGCTTCACCCGACACCGTCTCGACTGCCGTCGCGCGTAGCTCGGACGGTACGGCCGCCTCGATGACGCGATGCGCGGCCGCGTCGACGAGGTAGGAGTCCTCGCCGACGAAGAGATGGATGTTGGGGGTTGCAGCCATTGAAAGCCTAGCTATTTCAGATGATCGTCGGACGGATTGTCGTGCAGCCGATCGCGGCGAGCACCTCAGTGAGGCGCGCATACTGCGCGTCGTCCTCGTAGGTACCCACGATGGCGCCGCCCGAGCCGGCGAACTTGGCGGAGGCACCCGCGCTGCGGGCGGTCATCACCATGCGGCGGTTGGCGGCGGCCACGTTGAAGATGTGGTCGCGCAGGTCGAAGTTCGCGTTGACGAGCGCGGGAAGGGCGTCCTTCCGTCCTGCGACGAGCGCATCGCGACCCTGCTGGGCGATGTCCGCGAATTCCGACATCGCGGCCACGATGTCCGGCTTCTTCTCCTCGAAGAGGACGCGGAGCTTCTTGTGGTAGGTGCCAGAGATCTCTGCGCGGTTGGGGTCGTAGGCCACATAGAGGTTCGGCAGAAGCGCCGGGTCGAGCCGTTCGTAGCGCCCGTGCCCCTTGGACTCTACGAGCGCCTTGTCGAAGTCCATGAACACGCACCCGCCGTACATCTGGATCACGCGGTCCTGGAGACCGCACTGAATGCCGAGTTCGTCGCGTTCCGCCTCAAGACACAGCGTGGGTGCGTATTCGAGGGGCACCTCCACGCCGTAGAACTGCTGGAGTGCCTTGAGCATGGCCGTGCAGATCGCGGACGAACCAGAAAGGCCCACGAGGCGGGGAATGTTCGAGGTGTAGCGAACTGTGAAGTTCTTCTGCGGCAGGGCGAATCCGTTGTCGCGGCAATAGAGGAAGAAGAGCTTGGTGACGGCCTTCAGCAGGCGGATGCCGCCGTAGTAGCCGAATAGCTGAATTTCCTTAAGGAGATCTTCAGGCGAGTCAAATGTGGAGTCGTCCACTTCACCCGGCACGAAGCCGAGCTCTGGAGTTTCATACAGCGTCACTTCGGCTGAAAAATCACTGAAGGCGAACGAAATCGTCTTGCCGAAATAGCCATCGGACGGGTTCCCGAGGAAACCCGCGCGCGCGTAGGATCTGGTGCGTATGAGCATGTCGTTCCTTTTCTCTCTTTTGCGGCGGGTAGTATATCATAAATCCGCGCGCGCGTGTAGCGCATACGATGCGGTTTTGGTATAATTGTGCCGTAAAAACACACCTCCAAAAGAAGACAAAGGAGCAAACATGGCAGCAACAAAGAGAGCGAAGGTGAACCTTGAGTTCACGCTTGTGCGGGCGGAACTGAACGGCGTGCCCGAAAAGCGGCTTTTGAAGAGCCGCAACATCGGTCAGGTCGACCTGATCTGGCCCCGAACGGCAATCGCGAAGAAGTCCGCCGCGCGGGAGATGGTTTTCCGCAAGGGCGTGTGCGATTTCACGGGCGAGCCGTGGCTGAAGCGCATCATGTTCCGCGAGGAGGTGGAGGGGCATTTTGGAATCGCCGTCGCCATCACTGAACCCGTCAGCATCCAGAAAATTCGGCGATTCCTGCGCCTCACGGCCAAGTACGCTCTCAAGATGGGCGCGAACTTCATGGAGAAGGCCATGGTTGGGTATGCCGACATCGCGTCTGCGCCCATAGACGCGCTCACGGCAATGATCGGAGAGAAGGATGTGCCAAAGGTGATCGCACAGGGCGTGCTGGACGTCGAAGATTTGCCTGCCGAGGGCGAAGAGCGCGTGGTGACGGTGCCGCTAGAGCGTCCGCTCACCGGCAAGACGATCGGCGCGCTGACGATCTGCATGCGGGCGTGAAGCACGTAATCGCTATCTGCTCCAGCTGAAAAACTCCGCATGGCAACCGCACCCTACACCGCCGTAATCGCCGTATGTTTTTCCGTACTAGCCACTGCGGCGTCCTTTGGCGGAAATCCACTTGCCCATCCGGCCCTGAATCCCGTTACGCCGCTGCCGACGCCATCGCATCCGCCAGTCACGCTCGTGTCGGGTGGCGTGCCGCAGTTCGTGCTCATGTGGGACTCCGCAGCCGAGCGGGCGCGCGATGCCTCCGGGCGAGAGTTCCGGTCTGTGCGCGAGGCCGTGCGCACGCTGCGGCGCGAGATTGGCTTCTGCACGGGCAAGGAGGTGGAGGTGGTGGATACGGGCGAGACGCCCGTATCGCAGCTGCGGACGGTCATTCTTGTGGGCGCGTCCGGCATCGATCCGTCAAGTCTTCCTCCGGAAGGGTTCGTCGTCACGACATGCTCGAACGGCGTGAGGATCGCTGGGGCGACGCTCTGGGGTGCGTACGATTTCATCGAGCGTTTTCTCGGTTGCCGCTACTATTATCCTGGGCCGGACGGCAGCGTACGCCCGTCGTGTACGAACCTGGTGCTGGCGCCATGTGCATATACGGACGCTCCGCGCTTCCGCAACCGCGACGGTGGATTCAATCCCGACCTCGCCACCGTCTCACGCACGCTCGGAACGCCGCTCGTGCGTGCCAGCATTTCAGACTGGCGTGCCGCCTCGCGTATCGCGCGCACGGTTCCGTTCAGCGCGAACCATTCGCCAGAACCGCGCGCGTGGGCGGCGTCGCACCCTGAGTGGATGGGGCTTTCGTTCCTCCGCCGTCCAGACGGAGGATTCTACTACTGCCCCACGAACCACATGAAGAACTACTTCGACGTGACGAACCTGGATTTCGCAGACGCCCTTGTGGAGGGGCTTGCGCGCGACGACACGCCGGAAGGGCACCGTAGGCAGGGATTCACCATCTGCGACGCGCGTACCGTGGTGTTCGGACAGTGCGACTCCTTCCGCACTCTTGAGGAGATGCGTGCGAACCCAGTCGTGAAGCGAGAGGGGCTCATCACCGACGCGAACGTTGCCCTGGGGCCGTGCGGTTACTTTTCGGACATCTACGGGCGCTTCTACCAACGTCTCGCCGAGCGTCTCAACGAACGTCTGCCGGGGCGTCGGCTGATCCTCATGCCGTACGCAGGATGTACGTACGCGCCCACGCAGGAGCGTTTCCGGCGTCTGCCCGACAACGTGGAACTCTGCGTGTGCCTGCCGAAAGTGCCGCGCTTCATCCGCAACCCGCAGGTACGCGACCTCATGGTGCGCGAACTCCACCGTTGGACCGAGGTGATCGGGGGACGTCCCGTCCAGCAAATATGGACCTACAACGCCTTCAACAGCCCGTTTGAACAGGCCGTGGCGAACGAGTTCCTGCCAGAGACGATTGCGGCGTTCGGAAAGGACCTTGGCGATACGGGGATCATCGTAGACCTGGGACTCTACCCAGTTACGTTGCCCGGCCAGTGCATTCCGTTTCATTTCTACTACGAGACGTACTGTGCGTTCCGCGCGCTGTGGGGCGGGGCGCGTTTCAACCCGGAAGCGGCGCTTGACGAGCACTGGACGCTGTTCTACGGATCGGAGGCCGGTGCGCACCTGCGCGAGCTGCATCGCATTTTGAAGGATGCCTTTCTTGCGGTGAGCGTGCCGGCGACGCGGGTGCGGTCGCTCTATCCTGTAGAGACGCTCGACCGCATTGAGGCGGAGCTTGCCGCTGCTCGGCGCATCCTTGAGCATGACAAGTCAGCCCCCGCATGGCGGCGTTTCCGTCTGATGGCGCATCCGCTCGAGTGGGAACTTGACCGCCAGCGGCGTCGGCACGCCGTCCCGGAACCTCGCAAGGAGGTTTACTTCGTCGCCGGCGAGGAACCGCCGCCATGAGTTTTTGGTAGCCCTCATGCCCGCACAATAACGGCGGAATTATGGTATAATAGCCGCCGTCCAAATCACAGAAGGAACATCCAAACGGTGTTAACCCGTCTCACAGTTCGTAACTTGGCCATCGTCGAAGCGGCGGATGTCGCGTTCGGCGAGGGGTTGAACATCATCACCGGCGAAACCGGCGCGGGCAAGAGTGTCCTCATGGGCGCGCTCGAGCTCGTGCTCGGCGCGCGGGCGGACGCCTCCACGGTGCGCGACGGCGCGAAGGAGGCGCGCGTGGAGGCCGAGTTCGCGCTCGCGGGCGAGTCGGTGCGCGCCGAGGTGGCGCGCGTCCTCGACGACGCGGGGCTCCCGCCCTGCGAGGACGGCGCGCTCATCGTGCGGCGTACCGTTTCGGCAACAGGCGGCGGACGCGTCCACGTGAACGACGCCGCCTCGACCGTGCAGACCCTGCGCGCGCTCGGACGCCTCCTCGTGGACGTCCACGGTCCGAACGACCACCAGTCGCTTCTCGAGGAATCTTTCCAGCGCCGCCTCCTCGACGCCTACGGCAAGGTCGACCTCGCCCCCTACGCGGCGGCCTGGCGCAACCTCTGCGATCTCCGCGCCGAGCTCGACGCGCTCCAGGGCGACGCTGGCGACTTCGCCGAGGAATGCGAGCGTCTCCGCTACGCGGTGGACGAGCTTGACGCGGCCAACCTGTGCGAGGAGGACGAGACGGAGCTTCCCGCCCGCCACGCGGCGGCGGCGCACGCGGCCGAGATCCTCGACTGCGCGAACGCCGTCACGTCCGCGCTCTCCGGCGACGACGACGCCTCCGCCGCCAACGCCCTCGCGGCGGCCGGCATGCGCCTCGCCGAGATGGCGAAGTACCACGAGCCCGCGCAGGAGTGGCGCGAGGAACTGGAGTCCGTCGCCGTGCGCGTGCAGGAGCTCGCGCGCAGCGTGGAGGACTCCGTGAGCCGCCTCGACGCGGACCCCGAGACGCTCCAGGCGCTCGACGACCGCCTTTCGCTCGTCCAGCGCCTCAAGCGCAAGTACAATTGCCCCACGGTTCCCGCGCTCCTCGAACTGCGCGATGCGCGCGCGGCGCGTCTTGCGGACCTGGAAGG
This sequence comes from uncultured Lentisphaerota bacterium, assembly GCA_946413265.1. Taxonomy (GTDB): domain Bacteria; phylum Verrucomicrobiota; class Kiritimatiellia; order RFP12; family UBA1067; genus RUG572. The sequence continues at coordinate 1,108 of CAMKJU010000130.1, read as the reverse complement.
GCGCGACGGACGCATTCGCGAGCTGACGGACGCCGTCGCCGCCGCCGAGGCAGCCGTCGCGAAGGCGGGCGCAACGCTCGGTGCTGCACGCCGCAAGGCGTCGGAGCGTTTTGCGAAGGCGGTTACAAAGGAATTGCACGGACTCGGCTTCCTCAAGGCCGGTTTCGGCGCGGCCCTTACGGCGCGTGCGCCGGACGCGAGCGGCTGCGACGCGGTGGAGTTCCGCTTCGAGCCGAACCCCGGCGAGCCGCCGCGTCCGCTCCGCGACATCGCCTCCACGGGCGAGATCGCGCGCGTGATGCTCGCGGTGAAGGCCGTGAGCGCCGAACACGACGCGATTCCCGTGCTCGTGTTCGACGAGATCGACTCCAACATCGGCGGCGAAGTCGGGCGCGCCGTGGGCGAGCGCCTGCGCGCCGTGAGCCGCCACCACCAGGTGATCGCAATCACCCACCTGCCGCAGAGCGCGGTGTGGGGCGACCGACACCTCGCCGTGGCGAAGACCGTCTCCGGCGGCCGCACGCGCACCGCGATCCGCGTGCTGGAGGGCGACGACCGCGTCGCCGAGATCGCGCGCATGCTCGGCGGGGCGTCCCTCACGAGCGTCGTCGCGCAACACGCGCGCGAGCTCCTCGCGCTTGCGGCGGACAAACCCGTAAAGAAGTGAAGGTTCACTATGACCGTGATTGTTGACTACCGGGCCGGCAACCTGACGAGCGTGAAGCTCGCGTTCGCCGCCCTCGGCGAGCCAGTGGAGGTGACGAACGACCCCGCCAAGGTGCGCGCCGCGTCGCGCGTGGTGTTCCCCGGCGTAGGGGCCGCGCGGAGCGCAATGGAGAACTTGCGCGACCTCGGCCTTGTTGATGCCGTGAAAGAGGCGGCGACGGACGGGCGTCCGTTCCTCGGCATCTGCCTCGGAATGCAGATCCTCTTCGCGCACTCGGAGGAGGATGGCGGCGTTGATACGCTCGGCGTGCTGCCGGGTCAAGTGCGGAAGTTCCCGTCCGTGTCCGGCTGCAAAGTGCCCGAAATCGGCTGGAACCAGGTTCTGGTGAACGGCGGTCGCGGGGCGACCGCCCTACCGGTAGGGCGGTCGCCCCGCGACCGC
>CAMKJU010000129.1 GCA_946413265.1 uncultured Lentisphaerota bacterium | reverse complement strand
ACATCCTGGTTGAAGAACGTCTTCTGGTGGTTCGCCTTGGGTCCGGGACCGATGGCGTACACCACGACGGGAGTCCCGTCCGAAGTCCACCAGCCGAAAAGCTGGCCTCCGGTCTCGATCGTCTGCATAGACACCGCGCAGCGGATTCCCATCTCCTCGGCGGCGCGCGCCACGGCCGGAGCGTACCAATACATGTCGTTCGCGAACACGGTGCCTGAGCGGATCAGTTCCAAAATCGCAAGACGCGTGCCGGCGTATACGATCTCGTCCGTAAGGTGCGCCTCAGCCGGCCAGATGTGCTCCTGCAGCCACGGCATCAACTCCAGGTCGTCCGCGTAGCCGCGCAGAAGGCTCATCGCGAGGTGAGTGTGGCAGTTGTAGAATGCGGGCACGACGGGACGCGCACGCAACCGCGACGGCTCTGACGGCGTTATGGACGCGATGCGTCCATTCTCCACCGCGATATCCACCGCCTTGCCGTCAAGTTCGAGATTCTTGAATGATGTCTGCATGTGCTGGGCTCCTTATGGTCATTCGAAAAACACCGTCTTCGTCGGGTCTGGGACGAGTGCGATATGGTCGCCGTGGCGTAGGCGAGAGTCGCCTGGGGCGCGCGCGACGACGTGCGTCTGGCGTCCGTCGAGAATTGCGTGTACAAGCGTCTCCGCGCCAAGCGGCTCGACGATGTCCACAGTCGCCGACAAGGCACCGTCCGGAGCGCCATCGGCGGAGAACAGGCTGATGTGCTCGGGACGCACCCCTGCCGTGCGGCTTAGGTCCAGCACGCCTGGCGGCAGAAGGTTCATCGGCGGCGTACCGATGAAGGACGCCACGAACTTGTTCGCAGGACGGTCGTAAACCTCAAGCGGCGGTGCGGCCTGTTGTATGCGCCCACCCTCCATCACCACAATGCGGTCGCCCATCGTCATCGCCTCGGTCTGGTCGTGCGTAACGTATATCATCGTCGCGCCGAGGCGATGGTGAAGGCGCACGATCTCCGCGCGCATCTCCACGCGCATTTTCGCGTCCAAGTTGGAAAGAGGTTCGTCGAAGAGGAAAACCGCCGGCTCGCGGACTATCGCGCGCCCCACGGCCACGCGCTGGCGCTGTCCACCGGAAAGCGCCTTAGGCAGGCGATCAAGGTACGCGCCGAGTCCGAGGGTCTCCGCCGCCGCATCTACCCGCCGCGCGATCTCGCCCTTCGGAACGTGGCGCAGGCGCAGCGCGAAACTCATGTTCTCGCGCACGGTCATGTGCGGATAGAGGGCGTAGTTCTGGAACACCATCGCGATGTCGCGATCTTTCGGCGGCAGATTCGTCACGTCGCGTCCGCCGATCTCGATGCGCCCCGACGTGGGCAGCTCAAGGCCCGCGACCATGCGGAGCGTGGTGGACTTGCCGCATCCACTCGGCCCCACCAGCACGAGGAACTCGCCGGGACGCACCTCGAACGTGAAGTCGTCCACCGCGGGCTTTTGTCCCTTGGCGTAGATCTTGCAAACATGGGCGAACGAAACACCCGTCTGGCGAGAATTCTGCATCGCGTCAATGAAACCCGAATCAGTTGAACACGGCGTGCCCCTGCGCGTCGATCGACACGAATCCGCGCGCCTCCATCTGATCCAGCATGGAGCGCGCATCGTCCATGGACATCTTGGGGTTGCGGCTCTTGAGCGTGTTCAGAATCCGCTTGCGCGAACGGCACCGGTTCTTCTTCAGTATCGCGGCAGCGCAGGATATTTCGTCCGGCGCATCTGGGAAAAGAGTATCAGCCGACAACACAACCGCAGGCGCCGGCGCTTCCGCAGGAACCGATGCCGGTTCGGACTCTGGTTTCGGCTCCTCCACGGAGGCGGCAGGCTCTTCTGCCGATGGCGTTTCGGCAGGCGGTTCCGCCACGGGCGCCTCTTCCGCCGGTGGCGTCTCTGTTTTCTTGCGGCGTCCGCGCGTTTTTGGCTTAGCAGGCTCTTCGGCTGGCTTAGACGCCGGAACCGGAGCCGCCTGACACAACGCAAGAATTGCAGCGGGCGTCTCGCGCACCTCGAAATCTCCATCCCCGGCCGCGGCCACGGCTGAACCCGTTTTCCACGACTCGATGCGCACTATGAACTCGGGATTCAGCCAAACTGGCGTTCCGTCGGATTTTGTGAGCTTTACAAACATCGTCTTTACGCGCCTCTCTTCCTGATTTCCTTGAGCGCCTCGATGGCGGAGAACTGCGGACGCATGAAGCAGTTGCGCAGGTTCTTCTCGTCAGAGGGGTCCTTGAACTTGCAGTTCACGGGATCCCACTCGATCGTGCGGCCCGGGTTGTTGAGCGCATGGTAGCCGAGGATGCACGAGATCGTGGAGGAGCAGGTGGCCTCCACGGGGATGTTCGTGTCCTTGCGCTCGCGCATACACACGAACCAGATGCGGTGGTGTCCCTTGAGCTCGTTGCGCGCCACGTGCGATTCGGGCGTCTCCTCGATGATGCCCTTCCTGTTCGCCTCGCACCTGCGCCAGATGTCGGCCTTCGGCTTGTAGGCGGTGTCGACGCGGTCCTTCTCCGGAATGTGGGAGACGAAGCGGTTGGCGTAGATCCAGTCGCCGTTCTCGCCGATGAACCTCACGCCGATCTTGAAGTTAGAGGCGCGCGGCGTGCCGAGCTTCATCTCCACGCCGTTCGCGTACCTGTAGGTGACGAGACAGTGGTCGTGCACGTTGAAGAGACGACCGTGCATGAAGTTGGCGATGTCGGCCTTGACGGATATCGGCATTGCCTCGTCCAGGGGCCACTGCGCGGAGTCAACCATGTGCGTGCCCCAGCCGGAGACGTTTCCGGTGCAGTAGTCCTGGATCTGGAGCCAGCCCACGTTCTGCCCCGGCACGAACGCGGGACCGCGGGAGATGGAGCGCCCGCCGCCGGGACACGCCGCCGCGCTGCGCCAGTGCGTACGAAGCTGCGAGTAGCGCACATCGTCGCGCGCCGGGCCGAGCCACATATCGAAGTCGAAGTCGCGCTTGTCGGGAGTCTCCTCCATCAACGGCACGTTCCACTCCTTCGCGGGGCTGTTGTCAATGATGCCCGTCTCGATGCGCACGAGCTTCCCGATGCGTCCGCTCTTGATGCAGTCCGTCGCCCAGCGGAAGCCGTTGCCGCAGAAGTTCTCGCTGCGCTGCTGCGTGCCGGTGTAGAAGATGCGCTTCGTGCGCCGCACGGCCTCCTTTATGGCGAGGCTCTCCTCGATGGAGAAGGCGATCGGCTTCTGCACGTAGATGTCCTTGCCCTTCAGACACGCCTCCACGGCCATGCGCGCGTGCCAGTGGTCGGGCGTGCAGATCATCACGCCGTCCACGCCGGGATCGTCCAGCACCTTGCGGTAGTCGCGCTCCAGCTTCAGGTGGTCCATCTTGTGGCGGTAGAACGCCTCGGCGGTGACCTTCATGCTGGCGAGGCGCGCGGCATCGACGTCGCACACCGTGGTGAGCATGGCGATGTCCTCGTTCTGCGCCATTCCCGCGATGTCCATCGTCGTGCCGATGCGTCCGCATCCGATAATGGCAATCTGCACCTTGTTGCTGGGCGCCGTCGTGCCGAACACGCTCGCCGGGACGACCACCGGCGCCGCGCCGGCGGCAAGTACGCCCTTCAGGAATCCTCTTCTCTCTATCCGCATCCTCTTCTCCTTCAGCATGTCGCCCCAAAGGCAGACAATGTTCTGTTTTTCATGGGCGCTATTATATCAAATGCCCGCCCCGCTGAAAAGACAGAATCCAGACGGCAACCAACGAAAACCTCCGCCGCATACGGTGTTTTTTGCTATACTAATGTCCGCAACAGGAAAGGAAAGCAAATGAAACCAACACTCGTAGTTCTGGCCGCAGGAATGGGATCCCGTTATGGCGGCCTCAAGCAAGTAGATCCCGTGGGTCCTTCGGGAGAGGCCATTCTCGACTATTCCGTCTTTGACGCGCACCGCGCCGGCTTCGGCAAGGTCGTGTTCATCATCCGCAAGGACATCGAGGAGGTCTTCCGCCGCCAGGTGGGCGCGAAGTACGAGGGACTCCTGCCCGTCGACTACGCCTTCCAGGACATCAACGACCTCCCCGCCCCCTACACCGTCCCCGCTGGACGCACGAAACCGTGGGGTACCGCCCACGCGATCCGCGCCGCGCGCAACGTGGTGGGCGAGCCATTCGCCGCAATCAACGCGGACGACTTCTATGGCCGCGACGCCTTCGCGCGTCTCTCGTCCTTCCTCACCGGCGTAGACGCCGCCGCGCGCCCCCTCCAGTTCGCGATGGTCGGCTACAAGCTCGACCTCACGCTCTCCGACCATGGTTCCGTCGCGCGCGGCATCTGCCAGGTGACTCCTGACGGGAAACTCACCGGCGTCACTGAGATGACGAAGCTCGTGCGCACGCCCGAAGGCGCGGAGAACCAAGAGGATCCCGCCGCCCCCGTGAAGCTCACCGGCAAGGAGCGCGTCTCCATGAACCTCTGGGGCTTCACGCCCGCGCTCTTCGACGCGCTCGAAGCCCGCTTCCCAGATTGGCTCGCCCAGTGCGGCGCGGAGGAGAAGAGCGAGTGGTACATTCCCTTCGTCGTGGACGAGATGATCCACGAGGGCGCCGCCACAGTCGACGTGCTGCCCACGGAGTCCGCCTGGTTCGGCGTCACGTACCGCGAGGACAAGCCGCTCGTCACGGACGCGATCCGCGCCCTTGTCGACGCCGGCGAATACCCCGCGTCGCTGTTCGGGAAGTGAGTATGTCGGGTCGAGCGGGCAAGTTCCTGGACGCCGTCCTCGACCGCGTCTGGCCGCGTGTCTGCGCGGTGAAGACGTGCGCACGCCCGTCCGACCGCCCCGGCCGACACCTCTGCTCCGCCTGCTTCGCGGGACTCCCCTTCCACGAAGCGGACGGCTGCTGCCGCATCTGCGGCACCATCATCGCCTCGAAAGTCTCGCACGATTTCGTCTGCGAAACCTGCGCCAAGGACAAGCCCGCCTACGAACGCGCGCGCAGCGCCGTCGTCTACGAGGTACCCGTCGACCAGCTCGTGAACGACTTCAAGTTCGGTGCCGCCGTGTGGCTCGCGGAGGACCTCGCGGACCTGCTCGAGGGAGCCGTACGCGCCAAGCTGCAACCAGCCGACGTGGACGTGATTGTGCCCGTGCCCCTCCACCCCAACCGCCTGCGCACGCGCGGCTACAACCAGAGTGCCCTCCTCGCGCGCGCTCTCGGACGCCGCATCAACCGCCGCGTCGACGAATGCTCGTTCTCTCGCATCAAAGATACGGAACACCAGTCGCGCCTCTCAGGCGACGAACGCCGCAAAAACCTCATCGGCGCGTTCGCCGTGACCGATCCGCGCGGCATCCGCGGACGCACCGTGCTTCTCATCGACGACGTGATGACCTCCGGCAACACCTTCGCGCACTGCGCCAAGTCTCTCCTTGAAGGCGGTGCCTTCCGCGTCTGGTGCGCCTCCGTAGCCCGACGGTTAAAAGAATAATGAAAACACATACAAACAATAGTTGCTCTCGCTACTGGGAGTTGAGGAGGCTCGGAGAATAGGAGAAAAAATCAATATCTCCAAATCTCCTAAGCTCCAAATCTCCCAATAGCGAAAGCAACAATAAAGGAATAACGAAGGAATGGATATTACCATCATCTGGGACTGGAACGGCACGCTGCTCGACGACGTCGACGCGGCCGTGGCCGCGTTGAGCCGCATGCTCGCCAAACACGGCCTTCCGCCCGTCACGCGCGAGTTCTACCGCGCCAACTTTGGTTTCCCCGTGCGCCCCTTCTACCAGCAGGTCGGCATCGACCTCGACCGCGTTGACTGGGATGAAATCTGCACCGACTTCCACGCCTTCATCGCCGCCGAACCACAAGGGCTCCAACCCACCTCGCTCGAGGCCCTCGAAGCCGCCCGCGCCGGCGGCTTCAACCAGTGCATCCTCAGCGCCCTCCGCGAAGACCTTCTCCAACGCGATACCGCGCGCTTCGGCGTAGCCCCGTTCCTCACGCACATCTTCGGCGTCGACAACCTCGACGGCGCCACAAAGCTTTCGCGCGGACACGACCTCGTCGCCGCCCTTCCCGCGCAGACGAAGCTCTACTTTATCGGCGACACGCTCCATGACGCCGAAGTGGGTGCGGCCATCGGCGCGGAGGTCATTCTGGTTGACTGTGGACACCAGACCGCCGAGCGCCTGCGCGCCACCGGATGTCCGGTCGTCCCCACGCCGCTCGCCGCCGTCAAGTACATCCAAACTGAAAGGATAATGCCATGAGAATTGTTTTTGGAATTGCCGTGGTCGCAGTCGCCGCAAGCCCTTTTGCGACGGAATGCAAAGACGGAATGTGCCCGATGCCGGCATCAGGCAGCGAGGCGACGTACACGGTGCTGTCGCCCGTGCCAGAGTCCGCCGTGGAGCCGATCAAACCCGCAGCGCGCCTCAAGACGCTGGACGGCAAGACGATCGCGCTCGTGGGCGGGAGCTTCATGGCCAACGTCACGCATCCCGAGTTGAAACGGCTCATACTCGCCGAATACCCGACAGCGAAAATCTATCTGTTGAGCGAGATCGGTTCGGCAGGTCCCTACCCGCGTCCGGGAGTAGTGCGCCGCGAGAAGGAAGATTTCCAGCGCAAGTTGAAGGAGTTCAAGATCAACGCCGTCATCTCCGGCAACGGCGGATGCGGACTCTGCACGCCGAAGGAGACGGGCTCCTGCATCGCCGCCGAGGTATTGGGGATTCCGTCCGTAATGATCGCCGCGCCTGGATTCGTGAAGCAGGCAAGAAGCGCCGCCCTCTCCGCAGGACTCGCCGAGCTGCGCATCGCGGAATACCCCGGCGCGTTCGCAAGCCACACGCGCGAGGAACTGCTGTCGAACACGCGCAAGGTGCTGTGGCCGCAGGTCAAGGCGGGACTCATGGGAACCAAGGACATCCGCCCGACGGCAACCGACAGTCGGACGCCAGCTGCCGACAGTCTCATCTCCGGCACGCTCGCCGAAATCCAGCGCATCTTTCTCGACTCCGGCTGGACAGACGGCCTGCCCATCGTGCCACCAACGGAACAAACCGTTTCCGAGTTTCTGCGCTTCACCGACCTGCCGCCCACCCACTCGCTAGGCGCGATCCCGCCCGCCCAGCGCGGCGTGACAGTCCGACATGTGGCCGTGAACGGCGCGATGGCGGGGTGTCCGCCCGAGTTCATGCCGCTGCTCCTCGCGTTCGTGGAGGCGATGAAGGATGGCGACTTCCGCCGTCCGCTCGCTTCGACCCACGCCTGGACGCCCTACTGCTGGCTGAACGGGCCCGTCGCCCGCCAGTTGGGCTTCGACTGCGGACAGGGCGAAATCTGCGAGCCGAAGAACGCCGTCCTCGGACGCTTCATCAACCTCGCCATGCTCAACCTCGGCGGCTACCGCGTAAAGGAAAACCGCATGGGCACGTTCGGCTACTTGATGCCGTGGTGTCTCGTGGAGGACGAGGCCGCTGCGCTGAAGATCGGCTGGAAACCGTACCAGATGCAGCGCGGCTACGCCATCGACGACTCCACGCTCACCGCCGCATCGTCGATCAACTGGGGCAACAACCTCGTGCCGGCCACGTCCGACGGTGCGCGCATCAAAGACATGATGGCGTGGGACGCCGTGGAGAAGTCGCAGATGGCCGTGGCGAGCGGCATGCCCTGCACCTACCGCGCGTTCTTCGTCACGGAGGGCGTCGCACGTGATCTGGCGAATACCTACCAGACGAAAAAATCGCTCTGCAAGGCCATTGAGAAGACGGCGCGCATACCGCTCGGCGCACGCGCATTCGCAAACTACTGGGGCAACCCCGGCAGCGCGTTCGATCCCGAACGATACCCGCTCTCCCGCCACGAGGACCGCATTGCCGATAGGGAAGGATCTTCCATGACAAAGACGCCGCCGTGGCTTGCCTGGACGGACAAGTCCGAGATGGAGACCGTTCCCGCGATGGCGTCCGGCAAGAGCGCGTTCATCGTAACGGGCGACCCTTCGCGCAACAAGACGCTCTGCGTTCCCGGCGGCGGGTTCGCGACAATCAAGATCACGCTTCCGAAGGCATGGGACGCGCTCATGTCCGAACGCGGCTACAAGCCGCTCGCCGACTATCGCCTCAAGACGGACCTCAAGCCAGACACACCGCCTCCATCTTTCCGCGATCCTTCGCGCCGCCGCCCGCCCTCGCAGTCGGGCGCACGCGGCGACTTCGAACGCGAACGCGGCTATTATCCGCGCAGACGGCGATTCCGCTGAACGGCGATGAGCGCAGCAGCACGTTCGAGGTCTGCATCGCTCTTCCCCGCATCCACCGCTGCGCGCAGACGTGCTGCACCGCGCGCCACCGTGGGATAGCGTATTGCGGGCACAAGTACGCCCTCGCGTTCCAGCGCCGCCGAGACTTCGCACGCCATGCGCTCGTCGCCAATCAGGATGGGCACAATTGCGCTCTGCGTGGAACATTCCACACCCGCCGCGTTGAGCGCCGCTACGAAACGCGCCGTCTTCGCGCGCAGCTCAGGCGCGCGCCACGGTTCAGCCTCCAGTACGGACAACGCGGCGTCGGCAGCCGCCATCGCGCCAGGATCGGGCGCCGTTGAGAATATGAACGCCCGCGACCGGTTCCGCAGGTAATCGCATACGGTGCGGCTTGCGCAAACGAATCCGCCCCCGCTCCCAAGGGCCTTTGAAAGCGTGCCGAGTATGATGTCCGGCTTGCAGCCGTAGTGCTCCGTGAGACCGCGTCCCGTTGCGCCCACTACGCCCGTTGCATGCGCCTCGTCAATCATCGATACGGCACCAGCCTGACGGCACGCCGCAAGAAACGCCGGCAGGTCGAGCAAATCGCCATCCATCGAAAACACGGCATCGCTAACCACTAACTTGCGCCGACGCGGACCCGCAGCATCAAGCTGGTGCGCCAGGTCGTCCATGTCCGCGTGACGGTACACGAAAACGTCCGCACGCGAGAGACGGCACCCGTCTATGATGCTCGCATGATTGAGCGCGTCGCTGAACACGGCATCGCCCTTCCCCACAAGCGCGGAGATGGTCCCTACGTTCGCCATGTAGCCCGTCGCCCACACTACGGCATCCTCCGTGCCTTTGAAGGAGGCGAGATGCCGCTCAAGGCGCACATGTTCGGGCAATGTGCCAGTCACTAGACGCGACGCGCCCGCGCCTGCGCCGCTGCGTTGGATCGCTTCGCACGCCGCCGCCTTGAGGCGCGGATCTCCCGCAAGGTTCTGATAGTCGTTAGAGGCGAATGAAAGCATTTCCGTCGGACGCTCCCGGCACACTCGCAGAAGCCCCTGTTCGGCCACTTCGCGCAACTCGGCACCCAGTGCCTCCTCAAACGGGAGGGCCGCGCTTGTCACGGCAACGGGAACATCCGCCCCCCGCGCGCGCCACTCCACGAGCACGCACTGCTTTTGGAGATAGCGAATGGTCTCCGCCACACCCTCGCGAGGGCCCCGATAGAGAAAGATGCGTCCGCCGCATGGATCGCCCATTTCCTTTACGGTCGTGATGCGGCAGTAACCGATTTCCTTAGTTGCCACGTAACCAGTCACGTAGTCGGGATCATCCGAGACGCATATCTCGCCTACGATGCCTGGCACATTCGCCACCTTCGTGGCAAGTACCACCGCCTCGGCAAAGTGGTTCTTTTTCCTCACATCCCCACTGGGACAACGGGCATCTTGCCCGTTGCAATACGCGTCCATGTACGTGGCACGCACTCCGCGCTCTGGGTCGGGTTCAAGGCGCTCCAGCGTGTCCGCATCAAGCAGCATCGCGCCACGCATTCCGTATGTTTCCGAAAAGCGCGCGAGGATTTCGTCGATGTGCGTGATGCCAGCGCTCGAAAGGAGACGCGCCGCCACGGCGCGTCCTTCTGCCGGCGTATGCGTGACGTATGTCGAAACCGGAAGCGACACGAGACGCTCGATGTTCTCGGCTGCCTCGACCTTCACGTGGATTTCGTCTGGCACGCCCTTCGCATGGTGCAGCGCGCGTTCGGCAAGCGCGGCAGCGAGCGCAGGGATGTCGCGGGCTTTGACGATGCGTTCAGCGCCGGAGATATGCGCGCCCTCGCGCGCAGCGCGCATCTTTACGGCGAAAAGTCTGTCGTCGTTCATGGAAGTCATGCCGCAACGTCAAATCGCGCCTGAGTGAATCTCGAGGTGCAGGGTGAAACGCTTCGGCGCGTTTGGATCGGCGGCGCGAAGCGGAAGAAGCGCCTTCTTGATCTTAGGCAGTTTTGGACGCAGTGCGAATAACTGTCCTGCCGTGCGCACGTAGAGGAAAAGGTGTCCGTCCTGGTAACGTCCGGGTCGCGCGGGAATGTCGGGGAAAAGCGTGTCCCATTGTGCGCACACGCTGTCGAAGAAGACGCTCTTCTCGGCAAGCAGGTCGCCTAGGATGCCGTCCATCAGCGTTCCGACGGTCGGCGTGGGCACGCGCGTTTCGACAGGGTCGCCGTCTACGGGCAAGCCAGGCGTAACGCGGTCGGCGAGGCGCTTGCGCGCCGCGCGGTCGCGCAGGCGGCGGCGGAGCTCCGGATGGTTGCGCATGGGATCAGGCGAAGCGTTCGGCGTCATAGATTTCATCGGCCCCCTCCAGTTCTTCGCGCGTGCCGTAGCCCCACGTGCAGCCTATCGTGTACATGCCCGCTGCGGCACCAGATGTGACATCGCCCTTCGTATCGCCCACCATCACGGCATCGGCAGGGGCGATTCCGCGTTCGCGCATCACCTCCGCGAGCAACTCCGCCTTCGTGAGATTCCTCTTCGGGAGGGCCGCGCTTGTCGCGGCCTTCGCGGATGGATCAACGAACATGTCAACGGTATAGTAACCGTCGAAAAGCGAGTCCCAGCCAAGCTTCTCCATGAGTATATGCGTTGGGTTCCAGCGCTTGTTCGTGGCCACGTAGATGCGGCAATTCTGGCGCTTCAGGTCGGCAAGCCACATCGGCACCCACGGATAGGGATGCGTGGCGGGGAAGCCGCCCGCGTCGTAGCAGGTGCGGAACTGCGCCTTGACGGCGTTAACCAATTCGGGCGTGGCGTCATCAAAGAGCATGTACACGACCTGGTCGAGCGTTGGACCGGTGCGGTAGATGCGGTCGAAGTGCGGACAATCGCGCCCGATGTTGCGCAACGCCGCGCGCCAGGCGGACTTGATGTCCGCCTCCGTGTCGCAAAGCGTGCCGTCAAAGTCGAAGAACCAGTGTTTTCTCATCGTTTTGAAAAGAGAAAGGACACAGCGTGTAGCCACGCCATGTCCTTCCGAAATACTTCCCGTCTGGAACGCGCTAGGAATCACGCCCCTGAGGGTCGCTAAATGCTTACTTCGCGATGACGCGGGCCATCTCGAGGACCTTGTTCGAGTAACCCCAC
>CAMKJU010000128.1 GCA_946413265.1 uncultured Lentisphaerota bacterium | reverse complement strand
CCAAGACAACTTTCAAAAACAACATTATCCTGCGGGCGCACCTTGAACATTCAGAATCGTGGCAGTTTGAGAATCGGCAAATTGGCGCGGGCGAGTTAGCCCGCGCACCAAAGGCAAGTTGTTTCAAACAAGTTGTTTTCTTTCAATTCAGTGGAAGGCGCTGCGGTGAATTATATGCAGATGCGCCCCATCACCGGCCGACGGAAAAGCCCGCCCGAACGGCAAGAGACCGGTCATCGTCGAAATCTGCGCCGGGAGTCGTGAGAAGCGGCCCCGCAATGCCGGCCGACATTCCCACGTAGATGCACTTCGCCGCCGTTTCGTCGCTCATGTCGCGGCGTCCGCCGGCGAAGCGGAGCGGTGTGGAGGGATTGACGAGCCGCAGCACCGCCACCGAATCAACCACGCGCTCCGGGTCGAGGATGCCTCTGTTGCCAAGCGGCGTGCCCTTGATTGGATGCAGCACGTTGACGGGAATCGAATCCGGCGCAATCTCTTTCAGCGCGAATGCGAATTCCACGAGTTGCTCGTCGGTCTCGCCCATGCCGATGATGCCCCCGCAGCAAATTTGGAAACCAAGTCGTTTCGCCGCATGGATCGTAGTCAGTTTATCCGCAGTCGTGTGCGTGGAACAGAGCACGGGAAAGAGCGAAGGTGCCGTTTCAAGGTTGCAGTGGACGCGCTGGAGCCCTGCGGCCTTGAGCTTCGCGAGGTCATCTTCCGAAAGGAGCCCCAACGAGGCGCAGAGACAGATTTCTGGCACGGCTGTGCGCATCGCGCGCAAAGCCGCGCATACATTCTCCACATCCTCGTGCGAAAGGCAACGCCCGGAAGTGACGATGCCAATGCGGTCGGCACCGTTCGCCGCCGCCTCCTGCGCAGCCTTCACACACGCCTCAGTGCCCACCCATCCGTAGGTTTCACAATCCGTCTTCCAGTGCGCCGACTGCGCGCACCATTTGCAATTTTCGCTGCAACGCCCCGAACGGGCGTTGATGATCGAGCAGAAATCAAAGCGCTTTTCCACGCATTGCTCAGTTACTTCGTGCGCGCGCGCGTGCAATTCCTCACGTCGTTCTGGTTTCAGGAGTACGAGCGCTTCTTCTCTGCTAATTCCTTCTATCATTTACCGACCTTCTTTTCTTTAGGAGCAAGACTCTTATTCGTGCTTGCATTTGGGCTATTCCCTTCAAGCGCCTCATTCAAGCTTCCTGTGCGGTAACCCTGGAGGTCAAGCGCGGTGTAGACGAAACCGAATCCCTTGAATGCGGCGGCTATTTCGGCTGCGTGCGCGGCAAGGCGCGAAATATCGCCCGACGGCACTTCGATACGCGCGAGATCTCCATGAGAGCGCACACGTAGCTGCGAGAGCCCCAGCCCCGCATCGCGCAACCACCGCTCGGCGCGTTCCACGCGCTCGAGCCCCGCTGCCGTGATTCGCTCGCCGTAGGGGAAACGCGAGGCGAGGCAGGCGTACGACGGCTTCTCCGCCGTAGGAAGGCCCATTTCACGCGACAGCGCGCGAATCTCCGTCTTCGTGAGACCGGCGTCGTGAAGCGGACTCTTCACGCCGAGTTCCTTGATCGCGCGCATGCCCGGACGGTAGTCGCCGTCGTCGTCCATGTTCGATCCCTCTAGCACCGCCGCAAAACCATTTGCCTGCGCAAACGCCATGATCTCTCCAAATATCGACTTCTTGCACAGGTAGCACCGATCCGGCGGATTCTCCGCGAATCCAGGAACATCCAGTTCGCTCGTGTCGATTATCTCATGGCGGATTCCCTCCGCGCGACAGAACGCCACCGCCTCGTCGAGCTCGCGACGAGGAAATGTACTGGAACGAACCGTCACAGCGACCGCGCGGTCACCCAGCTCCTCATGCGCCACGCGCAGAAGAAACGTGGAGTCAACGCCTGCCGAGAACGCGACGGACGCGCTCCCGATCTCGCGTAACGTCGAACGGAGGCGTGTCAATTTCTCGCTCATGCCGGGGGCTTCCGGCATGGAACTCTCTGGGACCTTCATGGCGGTTACTATTTTATCATATCTTGCCGTGGAGGTGCTATAGCCGCGCGAAGTTCATGTACACGAGGCGGTAGTCCTCCGGGTTGTAGATGTACTCGTTGCCGTGTGGCGGCGACGTGCGGACAATCTCCCCGTCCTTTGCGGAGACGAGGCTCGTAAATGGCACGGGAGCCCACGTGCCGATGGTGAGCGGATGCGTTGAGAACGTCACGGCGTCCGCGTCGCGCCAGACATGCAGCGTGTCCCTGAAGTTGCAGTGCGCGTACAGCACCTCGCCGTCGAAGATAAGCAGGTTGAGTTTGTTTCCCTGCGCCAGTTCGGTGATTGCGGCAGAGAGCACGTTGAAACGCTCCGTCTCGTCCAAGGCATGGCGGCGGTGGTTTTGCGCCACGTTGATCTGGTCGACAAGATGGAGCAGTACGCGTTCGGAATCCGTGTCGCCGTATTGGATGCCCATGTAGTCGTTCAGGTGTGCGACGTTGAATATCGTTCCGTTGTGCGCCAGTGTCCAGGTGCGGCCGCTGTTGTCCGCAGCCGTGAACGGGTGGCAGTTCTTGTATTCGATATGGCCGACGGTAGCCAATCGGATGTGGGCGATGAGCGTTCGTTCCTCCACCGGATCGGCGAGGAGGCCCGCGAGGCAAGCGCTGCGCGTGGCGCAGACAGGCTCCTTCTCAATCGACGGCGCGCCGCCGTCGAGGAAGCGTGCGAGGCCCCACCCGTGCTGATGCGCCTCCGCGTGGGAGTAGAATTCGCGCAGCAGGTCGTTCCGCCGTCGCTTCTTTCGCGATGAAAAGCCGAGCAGCTCACACATGGCACGCCTCCATCCGGGCATAACGCCTTTCGGGCGAATAGACCTTTCCCGCCTGGTACGCGAGGATGCGCCGAATCGACGTGGGCCAGCCTGCGGAGGCGGCGAAGAACTCGTCCATCCGCTCCAGCAGCTCCCCGACCGGCGTCCAGTCGAAGTCGAGCCGGGCCGCCGCCTTGAACGCCGCGACGCTTTCGGCCTGCTTCTCGGCGGACAGCGTCTCGTGCTCCTGGGCGGCGCACCAGAGCATGAACAGATGGATGAACACCACGTCGCGCACGTCGACGAGTCCGCCCGTCAGCGGATTCAGATCCACGCACCGTATCTCGATGTGGTCCACGCCCCTCTCCGCGAGCGTCAGGAGGTTGTTCGGGCCGTGCGGCTTGAGGCGCACGGGGTAGTAGAGCTCGCTCGGCGCGATGAGCAGTCCCTCCTGGACGTACCGCGCAATACTTTTCGCGTAGGCCCGCGCGCTCGAGAAGTCCAGAACTGGCACGAAACTGTTCCAGTAGCCGCGTTCCGAGCACCGCACGCTCGCATACTGTCCCGCCGGGCTGGCGGCGGTCAGCGCGACGATCGCCCATCCCCACTTGACGCACTGCGCGGCCACGTGGAGGTAGAGGGCGTCGCGGTCCACTCCCGCCGCCGCGACCAGCCGTTCGCCGAACGAGAAGTTGAAGTGGATGCCGCAATACGCCATCAGGCGCTTGCCGTATTTCGCGGCGAGGTAGTCGCGGTAGGCCGATTTCCCGGCGAGCGCGCCTTCGAAACGGGCGGGGACGACTTCGGACTCGTCCACGATCGGCGGCGGGTTGGAGTTCGTCCAGAGATTCTCCCCCTGCGGCGCGATGGCCGCGCGGATCGCCGCGTCGATTTCCTTCAGCTCCGCGACCGCCTCCTCGGCCGTCGGCCACACGCGCGTGTTGATCTCCGTCTGGTTCTCGCAGAAATCGCGGACGATGCGCGGGTGGTCGGGCGGAAACGGATGCGGCGTCAGCGCCATCCGTCCCTCGGCAGTCACGCGCAGGGACTCGCGCTCGAGCCCGAAGTTTCCTTCGAGCGCGTACGGGCGCAGTCGGGGCTTGCGAACGTCAAGCATGGCGTTCCTCCTCTGCCGAACCGTAGTCGAGGGCGATGGATTCAATGGATTCGCCGCGTTCGAGACGCGCGAGGTGTTCACGGGCTGGGCTTGTGAGCGTGTCGGCGCGACGGCGCAACGGCGCAAGAAGCGGTTCTTCGCCGAAACCGCGCCGGGCAAGTCCTTCCTCCGCCACGTCCAGGATGCGGTGAAGCTGCACGGACAGGGCCTTGCGGTCGATGAACGACGGCCAGTCTCGGCAGATCATCAGGCTGCGCAGCTCCACCGCGCCGTAGCCATGCCCGTAAAGGATGGTGTCGCGCGCCAAGAGATCGGCCAGTTTTGCCACGCGCTCGGCAAGCCCGGCGTGGAACGCGGCGGAGGCGAACGCCTCGCGCACGGGCTGTTCGCAGACGGAACGGAACTCCACCGTCCCGCGCTGGGTGAGGTCCTCGAACTTGAACGGACGCAGCCAGGCGACGTCGGAGGGGAGCGGCGAAATGAGGCATTTGCGGTGGATCTTCGCAGTCGCGTCCCAGTATTCGCCCACGACGCTTCCAAGTTGCAGGTAGTCGCGGAGCGGAACGGGGGCGAAATTGATGTAACGCTCGCCGCGCTCGACGCAGTAGATGCTGGTCGATTCCAGATAGCCCCTGACGTCCGCCAGCGACCGGACCGTGACGCCGTACATGCCGCAGTTGTGCGGATTCAGTCCGTGGAGGCTCTTGCTCCAGAGGCTGTCGCGTCCGCACAGCGTTTCAGCCCGCGCGCCGAAGGGGGAATTGGCGAACAGGACGGCCTTGAATGGTTCCAGGAGGTTGAAGGCGTTGATCAGCGGGACGACCGTCTCCTCGTCCGCGTCCACCTGCGTCTGCGAGGCGCAGGAGAAGAGCCCGAATTCGGGATGGTCGTGGAATCGTGGGGAACCGCCGTACTTGGAATAGGACTTCAGGTGGTGGAGCAGCATCCGGTAGCGTCCGTTCCCGATGGGATCGGGGCGGTTCTCCCGCCACCGGGGGTTGATCCCCATGCCGGTGAGGGCGTGTCCCCGTCGTCCCAACGCCTCCTGCAAGGCTGAATAGTAGGCGGTGAAGCGGCGATGCGTCTCGTTCAGGTTCTCGTCGGGGCCGAAGGAGATTTCCAGCGTGTTGTAGGAGCAGTCGAAGGAAAGCTCGTCGCCCGTGCCGGGGTCGGTCGCGCGGTAGATGTTGCCCTCGTCGTCGCGCACCTGGTCGGAGAAGGGGAAGCGGGAGAGAAAGTCGTCTGTCGCCGCGTGTACGGCCGCGAAATCCGTTCCCTTGCCCGGCGTGCGGTTCCAGACGGGAAACTCCAGCTCGACGCCCACGCGCTGCGTGCGCGGCCGGCGCAGCGGTGCGAAAAAGCGCGTGTCGAGCGCGTCCTGAAGTGTCGTAACCTGGTTTTTCATTGAATGGATTAGTTGCAGCAGTGAGACTGTCAGTTGAGTTCGGGGTGCCAGGTGAAGGCGGTGACGTTGCGCCAGCGAACTGCCGTGGGCGCGCCGTCAAAGGTTGAAAGCACTTCGACCTGCGGCGCGACTTCGGTGATGGCCGGTGCGCGAATGAACGTCATCGGAACGTTCGGTTTCCCGTCGAACATGCCGACGGTCCTGAAACTGCCGAGCTGGCGTCCGTAGGCGTTGCGCCGCACGGTGACGGGCAGGGCGCCGAACCACTGTTCGGGCCGTGTGTCGGTACGGCTGCCGGGATCGTCGATCTTTTCAGCGAGGAGGATTAGCCCCGCGCAGACGGCGAACACGGGAAGCCCGCCGTCAATGCGCTCCTTCAGCGGCATGAACATTCCGAGGTCCTTCAGCAGCTTGCCCTGTACGGTCGATTCGCCGCCGGGAAGCGCCAGCAGATCCATACCGCGCTCTAAATCTGCGAGCTGCCGGATCTCGAACGTCTCCGCACCCTGCGCGTGCCAGTACGCCGCCATCTCGGCAAACGCACCTTGAACTGATAATATGCCAACTTTCATAATAAATTGTTTTTGCCGTGTAGAACGTGTAGATCATGTAGATTGGTCTTACCTGTAACTTCCTTTCGGCTCCTCTTATTTGCTTTCGCTGCTGGGAGGTTCGGAGTTTTGGAGATTGGGAGCATTTTTATAATCAACTCCAAAACTCCTAATCTCCCAATCTCCCAATAGCGAAAGCAAGAAAGGTTTTGCAACTTGTGAACAATCCTTACTTCCCGCGCTCTTCCATGATGGTCTCGATCTCCTCGGCGTTGATGCCGACCATGGCGGGGCCGAGGTTCTCGGAGAGCTTCGCAAGTAGTTTCGCGTCCTGCCAGTTGGTGACGGCCTGTACGATGGCCGTCGCGCGCTTCGCGGGATCGCCGCTCTTGAAGATGCCGCTTCCCACGAATACGCCCTCCGCGCCAAGCTCCATCATGAGGGCCGCGTCCGCTGGCGTGGCGACACCTCCGGCGGCGAAGTTCACGACGGGCAGCTTGCCGTTGTCGTGGACGAACTTCACGAGGTCGAGCGGCGCGGCGAGTTCCTTCGCCGCCTCGTACAGCTCGTCCTCGCGGAGCGACACCACGCGGCGAATCTCGCTCTGCATCTTACGCATGTGCCTTACGGCCTGCACCACGTCGCCCGTGCCGGGTTCGCCTTTCGTGCGGATCATCGTCGCGCCCTCGCCGATGCGACGCAAGGCCTCGCCGAGGTCACGTGCGCCGCAGACGAACGGTACGGAGAATTTCGTCTTGTCGATGTGCCGCGTGTCGTCGGCGGGCGAGAGGACTTCCGACTCGTCGATGTAGTCGATCTCGATGGCCTCGAGGATGCGCGCCTCGGCGATGTGTCCGATGCGGCATTTTGCCATGACGGGGATCGAGACGGCGGCCTGGATGCCCTTGATCATCGCGGGGTCGCTCATGCGCGAGACGCCGCCGGCCGCGCGGATGTCGGCGGGGATGCGCTCGAGCGCCATCACGGCGCACGCGCCGGCGGCCTCGGCGATCTTCGCCTGTTCGGGCGTCGTCACGTCCATGATCACACCGCCCTTGAGCATCTGCGCAAGGTTGCGGTTCAATTCCTGTCTGTCGGGTTGTTCTTCGTTCATTGCCGAAATCTCCTCATTGGTGTCGGTGGCGAATATTATATGGTATACGCTGCGGCAAAGGGTAATTGGAATTTCCCACTGTTATCTGATAGGCAAAACCTATATCGCCCATCGCCCAGACCTTATGAGGTAATTGCAAACCCCCTCTTTGCTTTCGCTACTGGGAGATTAGGAGATTTGGAGGAGGTTATAAAGATTCTCCAAGCCTCCTAAACTCCAAAACTCCTAGCAGCGAAAGCAACTAAGAAAAATCGCAAGGAAGTTATAGGCAAGAACATGCGTTATATGTATGGATGTGTAAGGAGTGTGAAAAAGTTTTTACACGGCATGTAAGGGATTGGGGGCTTTTATTGCCATCTACCATCTACCAATTACCAACTTTGCGCGTTGGCACGGTGTGTGCTAGACGATTTGCGGGCAAAGTCCCGGAAAGGAAAACGCAACATGACGGAAGAGACAAAGAACGCAACGCACTTCGGCGAAGACGTATTCGGCGACGAGGCGATCAGAACCTACTTGAGCAAGGACACGGCGAAGAAACTCCAGGCCACGATCCAGGAAGGCAAACCGCTCGACCCGTCCATCGCGGGAGAGGTGGCACACGGCATCCGCCACTGGGCAATGGACCGCGGCGCCACGCACTACACGCACTGGTTCCTGCCGATGACGGGCTCCACCGCCGAAAAGCACGACTCATTCCTTGAAATCAAGGATGGCGAACCGATCATGCTCTTCTCCGGCAAGAACCTCATCGTGGGCGAGCCGGACGCCTCATCGTTTCCGTCTGGCGGCATCCGATCCACCTTCGAGGCGCGCGGCTACACGGCGTGGGATCCCACGAGCCCTGCGTTCATCAAGCGACACTCGAACGGCGCGACGCTCTGCATCCCGACGGCGTTCTGCGCCTACACGGGCGAGGCGCTCGACAAGAAGACCCCGCTTCTCCGCTCCATGCAGGCGCTCGACAAATCCCTCACGCGTCTCATGAAGCTCTTCGGACGCCCCGAGGCGCATACCGGCTGCACGCTCGGCGCGGAGCAGGAATACTTCCTCATCGACAAGGAGTATTGGAAGAAGCGCCCCGACCTCGTACTGACGGGCCGCACGCTCTTCGGCGCGCCGTCCGCGAAAGGACAGCAGCTCGAAGACCACTACTTCGGCACGATCCCCGACCGCGTGCTTTCCTTCATGAACGACGTCGAGCGCGAGCTGTGGAAGCTCGGCATCCCCGCGAAGACGCGTCACAACGAAGTCGCGCCCGCGCAGTTCGAGCTCGCGCCGCAGTTCGAGGAGCTGAACCTCGCGAGCGACCACAACATGCTCGTGATGGACACCTTGCGCAACGTCGCGGAGAAGCATGGCTTCAAGTGCCTCCTCCACGAGAAACCCTACGCGGGCGTGAACGGCTCCGGCAAGCACAACAACTGGTCCGTGAACTACGGCGGCAAGAACCTGCTCGATCCCGGCACCGATCCGGACGAGAACGCGCTCTTCCTTACGGTACTCTGCGCAATCATCGAGGCAGTCGACAAGCACGCCGACCTCCTGCGCGCCTCCGTGGCGGGCGCAGGCAACGACCACCGTCTCGGTGCGAACGAGGCACCGCCCGCCGTCATCTCCATCTACCTCGGCGACCAGCTTGCGGAGGTCATCGACCGCCTGGAGAAGGGCGAGGGCGGCAAAACGAAGAAGGCGGGTACGCTGAAGATCGGCGTGGACACGCTTCCCGCGCTTCCGAAGGATGCGACCGACCGCAACCGTACCTCGCCGTTCGCGTTCACGGGCAACAAGTTCGAGTTCCGCGCGCCGGGGTCGAGCGTGTGCTGTTCGGGTCCGATGACGGTTCTCAACACGATCGTCGCCGAGGCCGTGGACCGCATCGCGGGCGAGCTAGAGAAGGCGAAGGTCGCCGGCAAGGCGAAGCCCGGTGAACACACGCCCGCCTTCCATAACGCGCTGCAGAAGATTCTCCAGGACTCCCTCAAGGCGCACAAGCGCGTCGTCTTCAACGGCAACGGCTACGAAGCTGAGTGGCCGTTGGAGGCCGAACGCCGGGGACTCCCCAACGCGCCCGACACGCCGTCCGCCCTCACCGCCCTCACGAAGAAGGAGAACGCAAAGCTCTTTGAGAAATACGGCGTGATGACAGCGCGCGAGCTGGAGAGCCGCCACGAAATCTTCCTCGAGGAATACGCGAAGAAGGTGCGTATCGAGGGCGCGTGCGCGCGTGACATCGCAAGCGAAATGATCCTCCCCGCCGTGAAGGGCGAATATCTGGAGACGATCCAGGCGTTTGCGAAGGCTGAGAGCGTGGGCGTCTCCTCCGGTACGAGCGCGCTGCGCGAAAGCGCCGTGGAAATCGGCACCGGACTGGATGCGCTCAAGACCGGCATAAAGAAGCTCGACGAGGCGCTGTCCGCCGCAACGCCGTCCGCCGAGGCCGAAATCCTCTCGGCGATGCAGGCCCTTCGCACCACGGTCGATGCGCTTGAAAAGCGCGTCTCGGAAACACGTTGGCCATTGCCCAAGTACCGCGACATGTTGTTTCTGTATTAGTCAAGCCCAACAACAATAAAGGAATCCCGTGTGTCCGGTGTCCACCCTCTTACGGGGATGTTCAAGAGGATGACTTTGATGATTGCTTTCGCTGCTGGGAGATTAAGAGTTTCGGAGTTTAGGAGAACTTTCAACTCATTCTCCAAAACTCCCAAACTCTGAATCTCCCAATAGCGAAAGCAAATAAGCGGAGTCACGAGGAAGTTATAGGTAAGAAATCTACATGATCTACATGTTCTACATGGACATTAAAAAGATTGTTGCGATGAGTTCAGAGATGAGTGGATACTGGCATGTCGGATGAACTGAAACATGAATGTGCGGTGGCGATGGTTGTCTTGCTGCGGTCGCGGGGCGACCGCCCTACCTCCGACTTTGGCGGGACGAAACTCTCCCTCCTTCTGGAGAAGCAGCACAACAGGGGCCAGGACGGGGCGGGCGCGGCGATCCTTCGCGCCCGCCCCGTCCCGGGCGAGGTGCCGTACTGGATCGCCAAGTCCGCCTCCTCGACGCCCCTCGTGGATGTGCTCGGCGCGATTGCGAGAAGAAAATGGGATAGGACTTCGGACATCGGACATCAGACTTCTGTAACTGAAGTCCGAAGTCCGAAGTCTGAAGTCGAGAAAATCTTCCTCGGGCATCTGCGCTACGCCACCTTCGGGAAAAACGAGGTGGCGTTTTGCCACCCGTTCGTGCACGAGGCGAGCGAACTGGAGCACACGCTCCTCCTCGCCGGAAATTTCAACCTCACGAACGCCCACGAGCTTTTCGAGGATTATAGCCGACACGGTTCCTTCCCCACGAGCAAGTCCGACGGCTACCTCGTCTGCGAACTGATCGCCCACGAACTCGAACAAATTCTTCCTTCAAGAGGAGGCTCGTTGCTTTCGCTACGGGGAGAACAGGAGACTAGGAGTTCCGGAGAAGAAATTACTCCAAATCTCCAAGCCTCCCAAACTCCCAGCAGTGAAAGCAACTTATCTGTAGCACTTTCCAAGGCGCTCGCCAATGCGGATGGTGCGTGGACGCTTTGCGGCGCAACGGGGGACGGCTGGGCGTTCGCCACACGCGATCCGCATGGCATCCGCCCCGGTTTCTACTACATCAGCGACGATGTGGTGTCCGTGGCGAGCGAACGCCCCGCCATTCAGGCCGCCTTCGACGTGCCACCTGAAGCCGTGAAGGAGTTGCCACCCGGCCAGGCACTCATCATCTCTCCTTCTGGCGAAACATCCTTTCACCACTTGCATATTTCCACATTTCCATATTTTCACAATTCCACAATTCCACATTCTTCACCCCGCCCCTGCTCCTTCGAGCGCATCTATTTCTCGCGCGCCAACGACGCCGCGATTCACCGCGAACGCAAGGCCCTTGGCGCGGCGCTCCTGCCGCAAATCCTCCAATCGGCTGAAGCCGATCTCTCTGACATCTTCTTCAGCTACATTCCCAACTCCGCCCGCATCGCCTTCCATGGATTGTTGGAAGAACTTTTCTCGTGTGTTTTTAGCCACAAAGAACGCAAAGAACGCAAAGGCGAAGAGAAAATTCTTTGTGGCCTTTGTGATCTTTGTGGCAAAAACAATCCCCGTTTTGGGGAGGTCATCGTGAAGGACGCGAAGTTCCGCACGTTCATCGCCGATGCCGCCGCCCGCCGCGAGTTCTACAAGCACGTCTACGATGTCACATACGGACTCGTGCGTCCCGGCCTTGATACGCTTGTCGTCCTCGACGACTCCATCGTGCGCGGCAACACGATGAAAAACGCCATTCTCCCGATGCTCGACCGGCTGGAACCCAAGCGTATCGTCATCGCCTCGTCCGCGCCGCCCATCCGCTATCCCGACTGCTACGGCATCGACATGTCCACCC
>CAMKJU010000127.1 GCA_946413265.1 uncultured Lentisphaerota bacterium | reverse complement strand
GACTTCCCGAAGCTGCGGGAGAAGGGTTGCATCTACGTTGACAAGACCAGGTTCATACACCGTCTTGTCACGGATATTGGTACAAACCTCTTCTTCATTTCGCGTCCGCGAAGGTTCGGAAAGTCGCTCACCATATCCGCCCTGAAGGCGCTCTTCTCCGGGCGGAGCGAGCTGTTCAAGGGGCTCTACATCGACGGAACTGACTGGAAGTGGGAGAAGTACCCCATCATCCATTTCGAGTTCAACGACCTTACCACGACGAGCCTCGAAGAATTCGAGAAGGATCTCGCGCACCACGTGGAAGACCGATTGTCGGAGGCGGGATTCACATACGACAGTTCACGGTCCGCGCATGAAAACTTCGGCAAGGCGATAACGGAGCTTGCCGCGAAGTGTAGGGAGGAAAGGGGAAACTCCGATGGCGGCGTCGTGATCCTCGTGGACGAGTACGACGCGCCGGTGGGGCACGCGCTGGGCGACCTCGACTTCGCGGAGAAGGTACGGGACCGGCTTTCCGCCGTCTATTCGCAGATGAAGAACCGCACGGGCGACATCAAGTTCCTGTTCATGACGGGCGTCAGCAAGTTCACGCGGCTTTCCGTGTTCTCCGCGTTGAGCAACATCGTCGATGTGTCGCAGAGAAAAGAGTACGCGACGATGTTCGGCTACACGGAGGATGAGCTTTCGGCAAACTTCGAGGAGCATTTGCACGAACACGCGCGGATCATGGGCAAATCCTACGATGCCTACCGTGCTGAGATGAAACGGTGGTTCAACGGCTTCCGGTTTACGCCTGATGTCAAAACGACCCTGTACAATCCGATTTCCGTTGCGCTGACACTTGATGAGAAATCGGCGAGCGGATTCAAGGCGACGTGGGCGACGACGGGACGTCCGTCGATGCTGATGAACTTCCTGAAACGCGAGGACGTGCTGCGCATCGATCCAGAGGCGACGCAAAAGGTGAGGGCCGCCGCATTCGATGTTGCGGAACTTCGCGATCTCCAGCCCCTTGCGATGCTCTACCAGTCGGGGTATCTCACGATAAAGGACTACCAGTCCGGGCGCTATGTGCTTGGTGTGCCTGACGAGGAGGTGCGCCAGGACCTCAACATGCTCTTGGCTGGGGTTGCGGCGAACAGGAGCATGACCTGGGCGTCGCGCCTCGGCGACCATCTCCTTGAGGCCGAGTGGGACGATTTCTTCGACGGGCTGAAGTCCCTTTACGCGGCGATGGCTTACGGCCCCACGGAAGGGCGCGTCCATGAGAACGCCTACGGGCGTTGCCTGTCGTTCCTTCTGGCGAGCTGCGGCTACGAGTTCAAGATGGAAGATGTGCAGTTGAATGGACGCGCCGACGTCGTGGCGAAGAATCCTGAAATGGTCTGCGTCTTCGAGTTGAAGGTGGATGAGCCCGTAGACAAGGCATTCGCGCAAATACGCAAGAAGGGATACGCCGAGCCCTACCTCGCCGACGGACGTCCCATCTGGCTGATCGGGCTCTCGTTCGACTCCAATACGCGCCGTCTCGTCGAATGCGCGTCGGAACGATTTGACGGAAGCAATTAAGCCGTCATTTACGTCAAGATAATCACTAACAACTAACAACTCATGAATAAACAGATGAAACTCGCGGCAGTTGCGGCAATCTGCGCGGCGGTGTCCGCGCAGGCGGTTGCGGCTGCTAACACTGACAACGCGCTTCCGGCGCCGAAGAACGTGCCGGAGCTGATGAAGACGTTCGCCGGGGCGGACGTGAAGACGCGCGAGGACTGGGAAAAGGTGCGCGCGCCTGAACTGCTCGCGTGCTTCGAGCGGGAGGAGTACGGGAAACGTCCCGCCGCCGCCGACGAGCGTGGCCGCGTGTCGTTCGAGACGTACCGCGAAACCGAGGTGTTCGGCGGCAAGGCGATCTGCCGGCACGTGCGCGTGAAATACGACGGACCGAACGGCAAGCACGTGTTCCCCATCACCGCCTACATTCCG
This sequence comes from uncultured Lentisphaerota bacterium, assembly GCA_946413265.1. Taxonomy (GTDB): domain Bacteria; phylum Verrucomicrobiota; class Kiritimatiellia; order RFP12; family UBA1067; genus RUG572. Next base: position 9,593 of record CAMKJU010000127.1, on the reverse strand, counting down.
AAGGCCGGGCGTCCCGTGCCCGCGTTCGTGTACATCGGGATTAACTTCCTCACGAAGTACGACGCGGAAGGGGCCGTCGCGACGAGCGAATACTGGCCTGTGGAGAAGATCATTGACCGCGGCTACGCTACGGCCGCGTTCCCGGTGATCAAGGTGGCGGCGGACAACAAGAACGCCGGGTTCTCGCAGGGCGTCTTCCCCGCCGTGCAGCCCGCGAAGGCGCGCGGCGGCGATTCGTGGGCAACCATCTCCGCGTGGGCCTGGGGCGCGAGCCGCGTCCTCGACTGGATGGAGACCGAACCCGCCATCGACGCGAAGCACGTGGGCGTGGTGGGTCACTCGCGCGGCGGCAAGACCGCGCTCTGGACGGGCGCGACGGACAAGCGCTTCGCGATGGCCTGCTCGAACGAGTCAGGGTGCGGCGGCGCCAAGCTGAACCACATCGACCTGCCGAAGTCGGAGCACATCGATTTCATGATCCGGGTCCTCCACCACTGGTTCTGCGCGAACTACCGCAAGTACGGCGGCAAGGAGATGGAGATGCCGTTCGACCAGCACGAGATGCTGGCGCTGATCGCGCCGCGCCTTCTCTGCGTGGGGTCGGCGACGGAAGACCACTGGTGCGGGCAGCTCGGCGAATGGTGGTCGGCGAAACTCGCCTCCCCGGCGTGGGAGCTGTACGGCAAGAAGGGGCTTGTGGGCGACACGTGGCCGGATCCCGAGAAGCCGCAGCAGGAGGGAAGCGTCTCGTACCACCTGCGCACGGGCAAGCACTTCCTCACGCCCTACGACTGGGACCGCTACATGGACTTCGCCGACAAGCACGGCTGGCGGCCCGCTCAACGCTAAATCCGACCACGCAGTTGAGTGGTCGGTCATGTCGCGTCTGTGGCGTCTTCTACCACATCAGGCGTAAATTGTGGTATACTTATCGCCGCCATGGACAAATCAAGACGATCCGCGTTCATTGAACGCAAGACGAAAGAGACGGAAATCTCGCTGTCGCTCGACCTCGACGGGACGGGCGCGGGCGAGATAGATACTGGCATTGGCTTTTTCAACCACATGCTCGAGCTGTTCAAGAAACACGCGCTCGTGGACCTCACCGTTAAGTGCGTGGGCGACCTCGACGTGGATTACCACCACACGGTAGAGGACGTGGGGCTAGTGCTCGGACAGGCGCTGAACAAGGCGCTCGGCGAGCGGCGCGGCATAGTGCGCTACGGCTTCGCCTCCATCCCGATGGACGAGGCGCTCTGCGAGACGTCGCTCGACCTCGGGGGGCGTCCTTTCCTCGTGATGGCATGTCCGATGAAGCACCTCATGGTGCGCGACTTCGAGGTGAAGCTCCTGGAGGAGTTCTTCCGCGCGGTGAGCGTGGAAGGGCGCCTCAACATCCACCTCCGCCAGATATACGGCGACGAGGCGCACCATGTGTGCGAGGGGTTCTTCAAGAGCTTCGCGCGCGCGCTGCGCCAGGCGGTGTCGGTTGATCCCCGCGAGACGGGCGTGCCGTCTTCCAAGGGCTGCATTTAACAAGGAAACACAGGTATGAATCTCCAAGGTACGATCACGGCGATGATCACGCCGTTCACTAAGGACGACCAGGTAGACTACGGCGCGCTCAAGGCGTTCGTGGACTGGCAGTGCGAAAGCGGCGTCGAGGGGCTGTGTCCCGTCGGCACCACCGGCGAGTCGCCCACGCTCTCGCACGACGAGCACCACGAGGTGATCGCGAAGGTGATCGAGTACGCGGCGGGACGCGTGAAGATCATCGCAGGCACGGGCGCAAACTCCACGGCCGAGGCCGTGTCGCTCACGCAGGACGTGATCGCGCGCGGTGGCGCAGATGCGACGCTCCAGGTGACGCCCTACTACAACAAGCCGAACGCGGAAGGGCTCTACCGACACTTCATGACCGTGGCCGACCTCGGCCTTCCGGTGGTGCTCTACAACGTGCCCGGACGCAGCGGACGCGAGATTCCGCTCGACGTCGTAGCGCGTCTCGCGAAGCACCCGAAGATTGTGGCCATCAAGGAGGCCGCAGGCAGCGTGGAGCGCGTGAGCGCGATCCGCCACATCTGTCCGGACCTCACGGTACTCTCCGGCGACGACTCCCTCGCCCTGCCGATGATCGCCGTCGGCGCGTCCGGCGTGATCTCCGTCGCTTCCGACGTGATGCCGCGCGAGATCAGCGACTTCATCCGCACCGCGCTCGCTGGCGACTTCGTCGCCGCGCGCGCCCTGCACGAGCGGTACTACGACCTGTTCCACGACCTCTTCATCGACACTAACCCGATCATGGTAAAGGAGGCGCTCGTGATGATGGGGAAGGTCGGCCCGGGGTTCCGTCTGCCCCTCTGCGAGACGACGCCCGAAAAGCGCGAGAAGCTGCGCGCCACGCTCGCCGCCCTTGGCCTCAAGGTGTGACGCCATGACGCTTGCGGAGATCGAAAAGGCGTGCGCCGGCGTGGACGGCGTGGTGTTCGACTTCGGCGGCGTGATTTCCAAGTCGCCGCTGATGAGCGAGTGGGAGGTCTATCCGTACTGTGCGAAGCTGGGCGTCGACCGCGCCGCTGTGGACCGAGGCTGGGCGCGTTACAGGAACATCTTCGACGGCGGTCTGATCACCTTCGCGGAATACTACGGGCGCACGTTTGCCGATGCCGGTGTCACGATTACTCCCGCGCAGATCGATGACCTCTGGAAACTTGATGCTGAGAGCTGGATCCGTACGCTGCGCGCAGATACGTTCGCGCTCATGCAACGCCTAAAGGATTGCGGAAAGAAAATCGGCGTGCTGTCGAACATGTCCACGGAATTCTACGAGCGTCTGTACTTGCCGCGCTGCGCGGAGTACCGGACGATCTTGGACGCGGAGGTGATTTCGTGTCTGTACCGCCTCTACAAGCCCGAGGAGCCGATATACCGTCTAGCGGAGAGCAAGATAGGCCTGCCGCCAGACCGTCTGCTCTTTCTCGATGACTTGGAGGTTAACGTGCTTGCAGCCCGTTCGTTCGGCTGGCACTCAGAAGTCTACCCCCATGCATGATGCGGCTGTGTTGGGCCGTTGTGGATTTTTTAAGATTTTTTTGAATAGCCACTTGCGCATCTGCCTGAGGCGTGGTATACTACGAATCGGAAATTCAAAAAGCCCCATTGGGTAACTGGTGGGTCTTTGGAAGCCGAGGAAGAAGCAGAACCTTTCCAAGGCGTTAGCGGCTGGCCAGCGTAATTAACGAATTACGGCTCATCTGCTGACGGACGAGGGTCCGGCCGAGGCGCGGAAGGAAGGCAAAGCGACTGATCGGTGTGTTTTCGGTGTGTGGCAACGCGCACCAACCGCCGCAAGGCGGCCGGGCCGGATCTGGGCATCGCGAGATGCGCGGGTCCGGCTTTCGGTTTTCAAGGAAGTGACCCTGCGGTGACATGCAGCGGGGCGATTGTGCTATACTTCACCACGCGCGGCGAAGTGTCCGCGCACGAAGGACAGATGAGCGAAAGAGGAAAACGGAAGATGGATTCCGAAGCCAATGCAGTGCCGCGCGAGTTCCTCGAACTGGCGGCGGATGTGTTTGGCGTGGGCGTTGAGACGCTTACGCCTGAGACGGCGTACGGTTCGATCGAAGCCTGGGACAGCGTCGCGCATCTCCGTCTTGTGATGGAGACCGAGGCGAAGTTCGGCAAGCCGATTCAGCTGGAAGCTGTGCCCAACCTCAAGACTCTGTCGGACTTCGGAAGGTATTGTTGAGGACAAAGGACAGAAGACAGAGGACAGAGGATTTAGGACTTTGGACTGCCATCTAAAACAGGAGGATACAAATGCAAAAACTGATACTTGCGGCCCTTTGTGGGGCGCTGCTTGCCGCGACTGCGGCGCCACTGGAAATCGTCTCGCCGAAGGAAGGGGCGACCGTGCCGATCCTTACGGCGGACATGAAGGCATACCTTGCGCAGCCGCGTGCGGCGCGCGTGGCGCAGTTCGCCGATCCCGCCGCGCGAAAGCGCATCGCAAAGTTCAAGGACCGTCCCGTGAAGACATTGTTTTCCTGGAACTGCACGGAGCCCGGAGCGACGGGCGTGGTATGGAGCGTAAAGGTGCGGCGTGCCAAGGACAACGCAGTGGTGTTCACGGCTAAGACGCGCAAGAACTCAATCGAGATAGACAACCTCGAGATCGCCTGTTCCTACAAGTGGCGCGTAAAGGGCACGCTGTCTGGCGGTTCGCAACTCCGCGCTGAGGGAACGTTCAGCACTGAGGATGTCGCACCGAGGCTCATGCACCTCAGCCGTGTACACAACATGCGCGACTTCGGCGGACGGGTGGGACTTGGCGGACGCCGCGTGCGGCAGGGTATCCTGTATCGCTCCGCAGGACTCAACGCCAACGCCCGCAAGTCAAAGTCCAAAGGCAAGATGGTACCTGGGAAGGTTACTCTGACCGATGCTTCGCGCGCGTATGCGAAGGGCGTTCTCCGCATCCGCACGGACCTCGACCTGCGCACGGACCACGAGTGCTTCGGCATGACAGGCTCGCCACTTGGTCCGGAGGTGAAATGGGTACACATATCCTCGTCCGCCTACGGCGGCATGGGCAAGGACAAAGGCAAGAAGGCGTTCGCAAAGGGATTCCGCGTGTTCCTCGACGAGAAGAACTACCCGATGGTGTTCCACTGCATTGCGGGAGCGGACCGCACTGGATCGCTCGCGTTCATCCTCGGCGCGCTACTTGGCGTGGACGAGGAGGAGCTGTGGCGCGACTGGGAGGTGACCGCGTTCCAGAGCTCTAACATCAAATTCTCCCACAAGGCGCGCTTCAACAAGCTCGTGAAGGTCTTCGATGCGTTCCCTGGCGCGAACATTCACGAGAAGGTTGAGGCATACGTCAAATCTCTTGGCTTCACCGACGCTGACATCGCGAAGTTCCGCTCGATCATGCTGGAACCGTGACCGCAAAATTTTGGTATAATATCGGCCATGAGAATCCAGCGACGTGATTTCCTGCGCAGCGCCGTGGCGGCGTGCGCGTTTCCATATCTGCGCGCTTCGGCGGCTTCGCCGAACGGCAAGGTGAACATGGCGTTCGTGGGCATCGGCCACCAGGCCGCGCGCGATTTTTCCATGTTCGCGTACTACAGGGACCTCGTGAACGTGGTCGCCTTCTGCGACACGCAGATGGGTGCGTCCCACACGCAGAACGTCCTGAAGGAGTTTCCGGCCGTGCCGCGCTACCAGGACTTCCGGAAGATGCTCGACGAGCACGCCTCCGAGATCGACGCGGTGTGCATCGCGACGCCCGACTTTTCGCACTTCCCCGCCGCGATGCTCGCGATGTCGATGGGCAAGGCCGTCTACTGCGAGAAGCCGATGTGCAACTGTTTCCGCGAGATCGCCCTGATGACCGCCGCCGCTAAGCGGTACAAGGTCGTCACGCAGATGGGCAACCAGGGCCATTCGGACGCGAACTACTGGCAGATGAAGACGCTCGTGGAGTCGGGCGTGATCAAGGACGTGACGAGGATCAACGCCTTCATGTGCGCGAACAACCGTCGCTGGTTCAAGTGGAAGGGCACGATGACGGAGATGCCTGGCGAGGAGGCGGAACCGGCAGAGATGGACTGGGACGTTTGGCTCTCGCAGCGTCCGTTCCGTCCGTTCAACCACAACTTCATCAACGGCGACTGGCGCTGCTTCTACGAGTACGGCACAGGCGCGCTCGGCGACTGGGGCGCGCACATCTTCGACGCCGCGCACGAGTTCCTGAAGCTCGGGTTGCCATGCCGAATCGAGACGGTGAAGAACGACCGTCGTACGCCCGTCGTGTTTCCGATGGCGTCCACCATCCGCTACGTGTTCCCCGCGCGCGGACCGGGCCTTCCCGAATGCACGCTTGAGTGGAGCGACGGCGCGGGCAATTTCCCTGCCATGCCGGAGCATGTTACGGACAAGAAGTGGCGTCGCAAGGACTACGGTGCGGAACTCTACCTCGCGGACGGACGCGTCTTCGCGCGCTCAAGCCACGGGGCAGCTCTACAACTCATCGCGGGCGGCGACCCGCGCGACCCGCAGGTCAAGAAGACGATGCGCGACTTCCCGAAGGGGAAGAGCGGACACTATCTCAATTTCATCAAGGCCGTGAAGGGCGAGGAGAAGGCGAACAGCGACTTCGCGGTGGCTGGTCCGCTCTCGGAGGTGATGGCCCTTGGCGCGCTCGCGCAGCGTCTCGCAGTACCCGTACTCACCTTCGACCGCGAGAAGCTTCGCTTCACGGACAACGACGCCGCCAACGTCCTGCTCGACGGACCACCCGTCCGCAAGGGTTGGGAAGAATTCGCAAGACTTTGACACTCAGAAAAAACCTTTCTTGCTTTCGCTGCTGGGAGATTAGGAGTCTCGGAGTTGAGGAGAATATTACAAATTCTCTCCCCATCTTCTCCTAGCCTCCAAAACTCTGAAACTCCCAATAGCGAAAGCAAGAAGGGCTTCCTCTGCGCTCTCTGCTTCTCTGCGTCTCTGCGTGAGACTATCGTTTAGGGTTCAAGTTATTTTTGAGTGAAGACTTAGGCCGTCGTTTTTGAGGTAACGTGCCCGCGCAGAACGGTGAGGACGGGCCAGGCTGCGAAACGCATTCCCGTGAAGGGCATGTTGCGGGACTTCGACTTGAACGAGTCGGGATCGACGGCGCGGTTAGCCTGCGTGTCGATTACCGTGAAACTGTCGGGGTCTGGCGTCTCGCCGATTAGGGAGGCCGGGCCAGTCGTCCAGCGGGCGATCCAGTCCTTCGGGGACATCCTCTCTTCCACAACCATCACTTGCCACGTGATTGCGGCGGCGGTTTCGAGTCCGATGATGCCGTTCGCGGACGTGCGGAAACCGCCAGCCTTCTTTGCGGCGGGGTGTGGCGCGTGGTCGGTGGCGAAGAGACCGAGCGTGCCGTCCTTCACGCCTGCGCGTATGGCGGCCACGTCTTCGCGGCAGCCAAGGGGCGGTGCCATTTTCCAGTTCGCGTCGTCATCGGGGATGTCGTCGCAGGAGAGGAGCAGATGGTGGGGCGTCGCCTCGCCCGTGACAGGCAGACCTTCGCGTTGGGCGGCGCGGATGAGCTCGACGGTTCCTGCGCAGGAGATGTGCTGTATGTGAAGGGCGCAGCCTGTAGTGCGGCAAATGGCTATGTCACGGCGCACCGCCTCGGTCTCGGCTTCGGGCGGCATGACGGGAAGGTTGAAGCGGCGGGCGACGGCGCAGTCGCGCATCACGCCCGCACCGAGAAGGGCGGGCACGACGGCGTGCTGCATTACGGGCTTGCCGAGTTTTGCGGCGCGGCGCATTGCCTCCTCCATTACATGCGCGTCGTCCACGAACGCACCGTCATCCGTGAACGCGACGGCGCCAGCGGCGGCTAGCGCCTCGAGATCGGCGACTTCGCGTCCGAGGCGTCTCCTCGTGATGCAGGCGGAAGGCGCGATGCGGCAGGGGAGCGAGGCGTCCTCGAGCTGCTCGCGGAGCCATTCTGGCGAGTCGCCGGCGGGAGTGGTGTTCGGCATCGTAGTGACGCAGGTAAAGCCGCCAGCGGCTGCCGCAGTGGCACCGGTGACGCGCGTCTCGGCCTCGGGCACACCGGGGTCGCGGAAGTGCACATGCACGTCGCGGAGTCCTCCGGGCACAACCAAGTAGCGCGGATTTCCTTCAAATGGTCTGAGCAGGTCGTTTGTCATGGCGATATGATAGCATATCCCTGTCCGTTTTCAATGACAAAGCAATCGCACTTGGATTCCGAGCGGCAGTATGGTAAAATCTCCAATCAGTGAAAAGACACGGTAGGAACACCGAATGGAACAGGACTTTGACACATACTTCATGGCGATGGCGTTGCGCGAGGCCGAGAAGGCCGCCACGGACGGCGAGGTGCCGACTGGGTGCGTGGTGGTGGAGCCGGCGTGGAACGAGGCGGCGAACGGATGCGAACCGACGTTCGACCCCGATCCCCGGACGGCGCGCATCCTGGGCCGCGCGCACAACCAGACGGAGATGCTCGCGGACGCGACGGCGCACGCGGAGATGCTCGCGCTCTCATCTGCCTTCGCGGCGAAGGGCGCGTGGCGTCTTTCGGGCACGCGCCTATACGTGACGAAGGAGCCGTGTCCGATGTGCGCGGGCGCTATCGTGCTCGCGCGGATAGGCACCGTGGTATGGGGCCTCGACGACCCGAAGCGCGGCGGCGCCACTACATTCAACATCTTCGGGCATCCCGGAATCAACCACCATCCGGCCGTAGTTCGCGGCGTGCTTGAGGAACAGTGCCGCGATGTGCTTGTGTCGTTTTTCCGCCAACGCCGCGCCGGATGTGGTATAATTCCCGCCTGCCAATGCAAAGAGAAAGAAGAGTATGGCGGCTGAGCTTATAGACGGAAAGAAACTTGCGGCGGAGACGCGCGCGCAGATAGCGGCGGCCGTCGCCGCGCTGAAGGCGGAGAAGGGCGTGACGCCCGGCCTCGCCGTGATTCTCGTTGGAGACAACCCGGCGAGCGTCTCGTACGTGACCGCGAAGGAGAAGGCCTGCGTCGCGGCGGGCATGAACTCGCGCGAGATCCGCCTAGGCGCGGACGTCGCGGAGTCAGACCTCCTCGCCGAGATCGCGCGCCTAAACGCCGACCCCGCAATACACGGAATCCTCGTTCAGCTGCCGCTCCCGAAGGGATTTGACGAGAAGAAGGTAATCGACGCCATCGCGCCGGAGAAGGACGTGGACGGTTTCACGCCCGTGAACGTGGGAAAGATGTTGATCGGCGAAGAATGCTTCCTTCCCTGCACGCCACACGGTATCATCAAACTTATTGAGGTGACGGGCATGAAACTCGCCGGTAAGCACGCAGTGGTTATCGGACGCTCGAACATCGTGGGCAAGCCCGTGGCCGCTCTGCTCTCTCGCAAGAGCGTAAATGCGACGGTCACTCTCTGCCACACAGGCACTCCGGACGTTGGCGCGTTCACTCGTCAGGCCGACGTGGTGGTGGTGGCGGCGGGGCGTCCTAACACACTCACGGGCGACATGCTCAAACCGGGCGCGGTGGTGATCGACGTGGGCGTGAACCGCGTACCGGACGCGACGAATCCGAAAGGGTACCGTCTCTGCGGCGATGCTGACTTCGCCTCCTGCTCCATCGTTGCGTCCGCCATCACGCCCGTTCCGGGCGGGGTGGGTCCGATGACGATCACAATGCTCCTCTGGAACACGCTCGAAGCCGCACGGCGCGCCGCAAAATGAACCGCGAGACGCTCAAGGCCTGGTTCTTCCTGTTCCGTCCGTGGAGCTACACGGCCACGCTCGTGCCGTTCCTCGTCGCGGCCGGACTTTTCGGCTCGCAGTCGGCGCGCTGGGGACGCTGGGGCGTGGGGTTCTTCTGCGGGCTTCTCTTCCAGGCGACCGTCAACCTCCTCAACACGTGGGGCGACGAGCGCTCGGGGGTGGATGCCGTTCCCGGGGCAGTACGCACCACGCCGCAGGTACATGACGGACTAGTATCGATGCGTACGCTGTTCATCGCGGCCGCTTGCTGCGCTATTGCGTCGGGCGCGCTCGGCACGGGACTCTG
>CAMKJU010000126.1 GCA_946413265.1 uncultured Lentisphaerota bacterium | reverse complement strand
GCTCGAAGAACATCTGCGGTTCGTCCGTGAGGAATTTCTCCAGGAAGCCGCGCGACACCACCATGAACCCGCCGTTGATGTACCCCTGCGCGACGGCCGGCTTTTCCTCGAAACGAACGATCCGATCGCCCTCCGTCACCATCTCGCCAAAACGTGCCGCCGGATGCACGGCCGAAACCGTGATTTCGCGCCCAGCGGCACGATGCGTTTTCAGGAGCGCGGCGATATCGACGTCCGCCACGCCGTCGCCGTAGGTGAGGAAGAACTCGCGGTCGGTCGGCTTCAGGTACTTCGCCGCCTGAAAGACGCGCCCCCCCGTGCCGGTCTCAAGGCCAGTACCAGCCAGCGTGACCTCCCAGTCCCCTTCCGGCACCTTCTCGTGGAACTTGATCTTCGGAGAATGGCCGAGCGTGATCGTGGCATCGCTTGTGCGCAAGTGGTAGTTCATGAAGTAATCCACGAACACCTCGCGCTTGTAGCCGAGACAGAGGATGAAGCGCTTGCAGCCAAACGCCGCGTAACTCTTCATGATATGCCACAGAATCGGCTGCTCGCCGATCGGCACCATCGGCTTCGGCAACAGCTCCGTCACGTCGCGCAGACGCGTCCCCTTGCCACCGCAGAGGATCATCACGGGCGGCATCGCCCCGGAAATCTTCTTGTTTGTCGCTTTCATCGGTCAATAGTATAGCAAAATTGCAGATGAAGTTGCCGACGTTACTTGTTGAATCCAAGAACGTCCCTCATGGTGTAGAGACCCGGCGCGCGGTTCGCTGCCCACTGCGCGGCGCGCAAAGCGCCAGCGGCGAACGCCTCGCGGCTCTGCGCCTTGTGCGTGATCTCCACGCGCTCGACGTCGCCCGCGAACATCACGGTGTGGTCGCCCACCACGCTGCCGCCCCGCAGGGCATGTACGGCGATCTCGCCCTTTGGCCGTTCCCCAACCATGCCCTTGCGCCCGTATACGGCCACATCGTCGAATGCGATTCCAAGTCCCTCGGCGGCAGACTTTGCCAACATCAGTGCGGTACCGCTTGGTGCGTCCTTCTTGTGTCGATGGTGCATCTCCACCACCTCCACGTCGTATTCGGAGCCAAGTACCTTCGCCGCGGTTTTGACGAGGTTCAGGAGCAGATTGACGCCAAGCGAGTAGTTACCGCTCTGGACCACCGGGATTTTCGTAGCGGCTGCATCCACGACGGCCTGTTCTTCCGGCGTCAGACCGGTGGTGCCGATCACGTATGGTATGCCCTGCTCTGCGGCCTTCGCAATGCTCGGCGGCACGGCGGAGTGGAACGAGAAGTCAATCACGGCCTCTGTGCCTTCCGGCCACTCGCGCGCGAAGCCATCCGCCACGTCGATTTCCGCGACGACCTCGAAGTCCTTGCCCTCGCCCGAAAGCTTTACGAGCATTCGACCCATGCGCCCTGCGGCGCCGACTATTGCGATTTTCATGTTGTCTCCTTCTCGTTCTTTACCGTGCGTACTTGGGCTTAAACACAGGCTGCGGAGTTGCCAAGGCGTCCTGCATCGCCTTGATCGCCGCGTCGAGCTGCGGGTCGCGCCCGGCCTCCTCGTCGGCCGGCGTGAGGTCCACCTCGATGTCCGGCTTCGCGCCGTTCTTCTCCATGTCGCTGCCGTCCATGAGGAACCAGCCGCGGCCGGGTATGCGGAACGTGCCGTAGTCGAGCAGGTTCTCGTCGCGCGTGGCGATGACGCCGCCTGCCGTGCGCCGCCCTACGAGCGGACCGCGCTTCAGCGTCTTGATCGCGTGGGAGAAGATCTCGCCGTTGGAGAACACGTTCTCGTCCACCAGCACCGCCACGGGCTTCGAGAACACGGGGCGGTTCCAGTAGCCGAACAGATAGCCCGCCTGCCCGCACGGCACGACGGCGCGCGAGTGGTCGCTGCCGCAGATGATGGACAGCAGCAGGTCGGCCGTGAAGCCGCCCGTGTTGCCGCGCACGTCGATGATGAGCGCGTCCTTGCCCCAGCAGCGCGAATAGACCTCCTCCTCGAACACCTTGTATTCCTTCTGCTTCATCTTCCGGATGGCCAGGTAGCCGACGCGTCCCCCCGTCGCCGCCTCGACGCGGGCGCGCATGGCCTTCACCTCCTCTTCGGCGATCAGCTCGCGCATCTGCACGTAGGTCGCCAGTTTGAGGTAGACGGGATCCGCCTCGCGCCCCTTGAGGACGAGCTGAACCGTGTCCTTCTCGGGCAGGTTCAGGACGTCCGTGAGGCGCGTGGTCTTCTCGAGGCGCGCGCCGTTCACGGACACGATCTCGTCGCCGACGGACAGCTTCCCCTCGGCCGGCGAGCCGGGGATCACTTCCGCCACCTTGAACGTGCCGGGGACGAACCGCACGCCGAGATGCCCCGTGAAAACGGCCCAGTTGTGCGGCTTCGGCGGACGTACCCATTCGCGGTTCGCCGAGTCGGACGCCCAGAACCCGAGATGGGAGGCGTCCAGCTCGCCCAACATGAGCTCGATGACGCGCGAGAACACGGAATAGCTGGAGGCATGGCGCGCCGCCCCCACGTATTTGTCCCGCACGCCCTTCCAGTCGACGCCGTGCATGTTCCGGTCATAGAACCGGTCGCGGAGCATCGCCCATGCCGTGCGGAAGACGAGCTCGCGGTAGTCGCACAGGTTGTCCTCGCGGTGGACCTCAAGGTCGAAGACCGTGTCCTTGTGCGCCGGCTTGTTGTCCACGACCCAGGCGAGCCGGTTCTCCTTCGCATACCAGTGGGGCTTGCGCCCGGTCTTGGATGACAGTTTCTCGCCCTTCATGCGGTCCGGCACGTGCAGCGTGTACGTGGACGACCCGCTGGTGTAGGCGAGCGTGCGGGAGTCGTGCGAGAAGAACGGATCCGTCCCCGAAACGCCCGTGCGGCGGATGCGGTCGAACAGGCCGTCAAACACGATGTTCACGCACGGCGGCCCTTTCTTTTCCTCTTTCTTCCCGCCGTCGTCTTTCTTCTTGGGCAGGCCGATTGTGCGGCGGGAACGCTTCACGTCCCCGGCCGTTTCCGCCGCCTCGTCCTTGGGATCGAGATAGACGTAGTAGATCTGGTCGCCGCCGTTGCCGGTTCCCGGACGGTTTCCCGACCACGCGAGCAGCTTGCCGTCCGGACTCCACGCCGGCGTCCCGTCCCACTTCCAGTTCCGCGTCAGGTTGTACGGCTTCTCGCCGCCCGCGGCAGGGACGATCCACACGTCGCTGTTGCCGTCCGCGTCCGTCAGCTCCGCCGCCAGGTAACGCGCATCCGGACTCCAGGCGACGGCGCGCACGGCGCCCGCCTCGGCGCGTATCTCCCGTTTCCCGTCCTTCAGCGTCAGCACCTCAAGGCAGCCGTTCTGGCGCGGACAGGCGAGGCGCGTGCCGTCCGGCGAAACGTAGACGCCCATGCGGACCGCGTCGTCGGAAACCAGCGTCTCCGTCTTGAACGACGTGTTCTCCCACCACGGCATGTTCCCGTCCGCGCGGCGCGCGCAGCAGAGATCCGAACCGTCGCCGCGGTTCACGACGTAGTAGAGGCAGGAGCCGTCCGGGGAGAACGCGCACTTCGTCACGCGCGCGAGGCGCCGCTCCGCCACGAGGCGCGGCTTCTTGACGACCGTGTCCATCGCGTAGAGCCCGCCGCCGCACGTGAACGCCGCCTCCATGCCGTCCGAGCAGAACGTCATGTCGCCGTTGCCCTCCGCGTTCCAGGCGGAGGTGTAGTAACGGCGACGGCCGAAATTCGAGGACGACTGGAGACCGCTCGGCCGAAGCGCGATGCGCACGGGCCGTGGATGCTCCTGCGTGGGGTCGAACCGCCAGAAGTCGAAGCCGGCCCGCACCACCATCGTGCGGCCGTCTCCCGAAACGGACGGGTGGAACGCCGCGTCCGTGCCGAAGGAGACCACTTCGCGGTCGGCGCCGCTCGCCAGCACGTACTCGCGGACCCCCGCGACGGTCGAACCGGGACGCCGGCCGAGGTAGTAGAACGCCTTGCCGTCCGGACGCCACCGCGGGAAGAAGGCGTTGTCCGACTTCGTCGCCGCGCGGCGGAACTCCTTCGTCTGCATGTCGTACAGCCAGATCTCGGCATCCCACGGCGTCTTGCCCGAGCGGTACTTGCGGTAGATGTCGTCGCCGCGGCGCGAGAACGCGAGCAGCCGCCCGTCGGGCGAAAGCGCCGCATCGCGCGAACGGACGTGCTCGAAAGGATACGTCTCGCCGCCGTCCGGCGAGAAGAAGGCGATGCGCCAGGCCGTGGACGACCTGCCGGCGTGGTCGCGCAGCGCGCTGCCGACGAGACGCTTGCCGTCCGGCGCCCACACGGAGAGGCCGGTCGGCTCGCTGTGGCGCGACACCTGGCGCACGCGCATCGTCGCGAGATCCATCACGAATATCTTGTTTCCCCCGTCGCGCGAGGAGAGATAGGCCACGCGCGTGCCGTCCGGCGAAAACGCCGGCCAGCTTTCGCGCGCCTCCTCGGGCGTGAGGCGCTCAGCCGTCCCGCCCGCCGTGGGCGCGATCCAGATCGAGTCGTTCCACTCGAACACGAACCGCGAGCCGTCGGCGTTGACGCTGGGGCAGGAACCGAGGTATATGTTAGACCAGTCCCTCCCGTCGTCGCCGCCAGCAACGGCGGCGACGCACAGGAAAGACGCGAAAACGGAACACAGGGAAATCTTCATTACTTCGCCTTGCCCACGTACGCGATCTTGCCGGACTGGATGGATTCATAGCAGCCGAGCATGGCCTGGATGGTCTGCTTGTGCCACTTGAGGTTGATGAGCGGCGTCTTGTGATTGCGGATGCAGTCCACAAACTCGTCGATGAGCCCCACCCACTCGTCGAAGTACGTGTACTGCACGGTGTAGCGGTCGTTCGGCGCGCCGTTGTGGTACACGTTCGGGCCGAAGCAGTCGCAGCTGATCATGCCCTTCTCGCCCGTAATCGTCACGTTCACTTCCATGCGCTTGGGGAAACGCTCCCAGCCCGGCCCCGGCACCTTCAGCTTCTCCTCGAGACGGCTCCACGAGGGGTCGAAGAGGAACGCCGTGCCGTCCTTCATCTTGCCGACGGCCATGAGCATGTCCTCCACCTTCAGCCCGTCGCGCAGGTTCGGCGCGACTTCGGCGTAGATGTAGTCGAAGTCCGAGCCGGTGAGGTGGCGGATGAGGTCGAAGATGTGCGGGTGGTCGCAGAGCGCGCCGCCGCGGAAGCGCGGATCGCCCTTCTTGAGCGGCACGACGCTCCCGAAACTCGCCTTCGGGTCGCCCTGCCACGGGAACGCCCAGACCGGCGAGAGCGTGATGTTCGTCATCTGCACGGCCTTGATCTTGCCGACGGCCCCTTCCTTCACGAGTTTCTCGAGACGGCGCACGACGGAATTGTAGTGCATCTCGAGCTCGATCTGGCAGACGATCCCCGCCTTGTCGCAGAGGGCGATCATCTCGTCGTACTCCTTCATGTCGAACGACGGGATCTTCATGGAGAGGATGTGGATGCCCTTCTCGGCGCACCACTTCATCTGCTCGAAGTGGCGGTCGTTCGCGGACGCGATCACGACGGCCTCGATGTCGGGGTGCTTCCTGTACATCTCCTCGGGATCGAGGTAGCACGGAACGCCCGTCTTGTAGAGCTCGTAGACCTTCTTGGCCTCCTCGTCCTGCGCGCAGGACGCCACCCAGTCGAGCTTCTTGTTCTCGATGAGCGTCTGGTAGTACTTGCGGGTATGACCGTGCGTCATGCCCATCATCGCGATTTTAACTGGTTTCATGGTTTTTGAGCTTAGAGCTTTGAGCTTAGAGCTTTGAGCTTTGAACCTTGGCTTGAAGTTTAGCACTTGATGCTCAGGGTCTGTAGCTTAGAGCGTGAAGCTTTTGCAATAAGCATCTCCTTTCTTTAGATTTTTTGAGACTGTTTAAGACGTTGGATCATGGCATTTAGCATTTTCCTGATTTCCTGCGCTTCCTCATAAAGGCCGCTACCGAAATCAAGATACCCCAGCCTCACTGCCAACTCCAACTGCGTTGAAACTTCATTCAATGAGCTGCGGGCAAGTGTCAGGAAATGCGAAAAATCTTTCGCCGTATCCCGTCCCCGCCCCTCGGCGATGTTAGACGGAATGGAGACAACAGCTCGACGCAATTGATCGCAAAGCCCGTACCGTTCTTCAGCCGGGAATTTCCGTTGAATGCGATAGACGTGCTCGGCAAAGTTCATTGCCTTTTGCCAGACGATCAAATCTCGATAACTCTTGACCATTCCGTTTCCTTTTAGCTTTGAGCTTTAAGCTTAGAGCTTTTAGTTTTCATTCAAGCTCCAAGCTCCAAGCTCCAAGCTCCAAGCTCCAAGCTCTAAGCTCCAAGCTCCAAGCTCTAAGCTATCTCACCTCAGACACCTTGATCGACTGGTTCGTATCGAGGCCCTTCTTGACGGCGATGGTCTTCGCTGCCTTCGCTTTGTCGGCCGCGAACGCAAGCGCGGCGGCCTTCGTGGCCTTCGCCCACGCGGCCTTCCACACCTTCGCGGAGGCGCGACCCTGCAGGAGCGCGAACGCCGCGCGCACGTTCCAGACCTCGTCGTAGGTGAGGCCGAAGAGCTCGGTGTCCACGTCCGTGAACTCCTCCATGCCCTTCGCGTTCGACACGCGGATCGAGGCGTGCGGGGTGTGCGTATCGACCGTCTGGTCGCACGCGACGCCGCGCTTCGCGATGATCTCGTGGCGGTCGTACGCGGCCTCGCTCCGAGGCAGCCCCGCGCCCACTTCCACGGACACGTTCACGTCATTCGCGAGCTTCGCGAGCACGTTGATCGCGTTCCCGTTCGCGACGGCCATCACGCGCGTGACGTCGGACGCGCCGAGGTACGCCGCGAGGTCAAGCTCCTTCGCGAGCAGCGCCTCGGCGTCCGCACCCTTCTGCGCGAAGCTTGCAAAGCGCAGCGTCGAGACGCCCTCGAGCGTGCCGTTCTCGGTCATCTTCTTAAGTTCCACGATCTTGCGCTCCATGCGTCCCGGCAGGAGCGGCGTCGATCCGACGAAGCAATGTCCGTCTTTCACGGTGATCTCGCCCTTCGCCGCGCCGTACTTCTCGCGCAGGAAGTCGAGTCCCTTGTTCATCTTCTTGATGTTCATGGTTTCCTTTCTCTTAAACTGCAGAACTGCTTAACGCGCGAGCGAACACGCGCCTCCGGCTGTTTCTCCGTGCCGCACATTATACCACAAATCCCCGCCGATGGGCGGGGATTTGAGATTTTCATTTCCTTGTGGGGACAGCAACTGCGGTCTTTGTTTGCCGTCAAGGGGCAATTTTCCGGATATTCCGGATCTGCGATGGGCGCGTGTCAGCAATTCGCCGACCGCGCGCAGAGTCTTGCGGAAGTTCTCCGCCGTTCGCGGGAGCGTGGGAGGAATCGATTCAAGCAGATTCGGCTACTTTAAAGCCGCACGTTGAAACAGCCGGGGGGCTTGTGGTATACTATGCGTCTCCAAACAACAAGGATTCAAAACATGATACGGCGAACGGCAGCAGATTACGTCACCAGAATGGCGGCAACCTTTCCGGTGGTGTCCATAACGGGGCCGAGGCAGTCCGGGAAGACGACGCTTGCGCGGACTGCGTTCCCGGACTACGAATACCTCAACCTTGAAAATCCCGACACTATGCGCGAAGCGGTTGCCGACGGAGCGTCGTTTTTCCGCAACCACCCCGCGCCCCTGATCCTCGACGAGGTGCAACGCGCGCCCGAGCTTCTCAGCCGGATACAGGTCGCCGTCGACGAGTCGCCGCGCAGGAAGGGCATGTTCGTGCTAACGGGCTCGCAGCAGCCCAGGCTCAAGGAGGGTCTGTCCCAATCTCTCGCCGGCCGCGTGGCCGTCACCACCCTTCTACCTCTTTCCATCGCGGAACTTGCAGGGGCGGGCACTCCCCAGACGCGGGAGGCGTACATGCACAACGGCTTCATGCCAAGGCTCTACAACGAAAGAATCGCACCGTTCGACATATACGAAAACTATCTCGCCACCTATGTCGAACGCGACGTCAATCAGATCGCGAACATCAAGAACCGTCGCGAATTCGACGTCTTCCTCCGGATCCTCGCCGGAAGAGCCGGACAGCTCGTCAACTGCCAGTCCATCGCAAACGACATCGGCGTCAGCATGCCCACGGTAAAGAACTGGATATCCATACTCGAGGCCTGCTTCATCGTGACCGTGCTCCCCTGCTACTACAGGAACTTCGGCAAGCGTTTCGTCAAGGCCCCCAAGATCTACTTCTCCGACGTCGGGCTCCTGACGCACCTTCTCGGAATACGCGATGAATCGCAACTGGCGCGAGACCCGCTTTTCGGCGCCATCTTCGAGAACATGGTCGTAATGGAGGCTTTCAAGGCGAAGCTCAACAGAGGTCTGCCGCCAGACCTGTATTTCATCCGCGACAGAAGCGGAACGGAAGTCGATCTCGTGGCGGAGCAGGGACGCAAGCTGCACCTCTTCGAGATAAAGGCGTCCGCGAGTTATTCCGCCGATTTCACGCGGAACATGGATCGCCTGTCGGGGGCGATCCGCGATGTGGAGAGCCGGACTGTAATCTACTCCGGCCCCGACCTGCCAAACGGCACGAGCGCCGGATACTTCAACTTCGCCAGGATTGCGCGGCGGATGGAAGAGCTTGCGCTGCTCTAAATCTCCAGAAGGCAACGTCGCCACCGGTCACTTCACGACAACCATCAGGCCGCCTGCGATGAGGCCGCATTCTTTCCCCGCAGGATTCTTGCCGGCGTTGTTTTAGCCGCAGTACGGCTTCGGAAAGTCGGTGCGCCGCCTGTCAGCGCACGAGTATCATCGTGCCCATGAACGAGACATAGAGGCCGTCGTCATTCTTCGTCAAGGGCATTGTCCGCCCGTCGGCGCAAGTCCCGCGGAATGTCAGCGTGGCGAGGTTCGAAGGAGCGGAGCCCGTCCAGTCGACGACCTTCTCGCGGGATTTCAGCTTACGACTTCCGAACGCCACCGTCACGGCCGCGCCGTCTGCAAAGCGTAGCTTCGCGCCGTTTAGAATCTGCGTCTGCGTCGAGAGGTCGAGCGTGGGCGCAAGATGCCCCGCCGCGCCCAGCGTGACCGTTGGCATGGCGCCCCTGCCGGGACGGTACGTCTCATATACGACGGTGGGAGAGTCGGTGACGCTGCCGCTCACGTACCACGTCGCCTCCGGCCCGTACTTGAGCGACTTGACGGGGTTGAAGAAGTTGCCGGCAGCGGAGGCAAGGCACTTCTCGACCTCCACGTCAACGTTGGCGAGATTTGCGCTCGCCTGGTAAACCTCGACGTTTCCGACGTCCAGCTTCCCGCCGTCCTGCGGATTGAGGGTGATCCAATAGACAAACGTATCCTTTCCGATGGCGAGCGTATGTCCGTTGAACGTGATGTTGTGTGCGCCGTTGTTGTAAAAGCTCAACGCCCACATCTTGTCGCCGCCAATGGCCGCGTCGCCATCAAGTACGATGTCCCTTAGGTGCGCGTATGCTGTGCTCTTCGCGTAGAAGTCGCCCTTGGTTTCGCCGCACACGATCGCGCCCTTTCCATCCGGTCCGTCGCCAGCGATGCTGTAGTCGTAGTCCCAGTATCCCCCGCCCATGATGTCAACCTGCGCTCCGTCCTCCACGCGCACGGTCGAGTACTGCGCGCCGAAATACTTGCTCGTTGCGTTCTTCTTCGCGAGTACACCCTCTTTGACGACACATGAAACGACGCCGTTCTCCCCGAAACTCTGCCCAGCCTTCTCCATCGAAAGCCGTCCCCCGCCCGTTTTCCAGAGCTGAAGCTTGTTGCCGCCAGTGATGTAAAGCCAGCTGACGACGTTCGTCTCACCCGACGGAACGTTCAGTTCAAGCACGCCGCCCGCAGCAGACGAAGTGACGGTGCCCCCGATGGAGTGCGTCGCTACGGAGGCGGGAACGGAGAGCTTGTGCCCGGCCACGTCAACCGTGGCGTCCGCGTCAATTGCGAAGGCGAGCCCCGTCAGCGTCGCGTCGGCGCCGAGTACACATGAGCGCATGAGGACTTCATGCGCCGAGAACGCGAGCTGCTTGAGCGCCTCGTATTCCGCGACGGAACTGAAGCAGACCGCCTGCTCCGCCGTCGGCTCGGCAAGTCCGCACGTGGCGGTCACGTCCACCCAGTCCAACGTGTAGAATTCCCAGCTCGACTTGCCCGAAACATACACCGCGTAGTACGGAAAGTCCGTAGGATAGAGATAAAGCCCGTCATGGCGAATCACCATCCGCCAGCCTTCCGGAAGAGCCGTATCAAGCTTGAACGTAACCGAAAGCGGCGGCGCGTCCCAGCCTATGAGTTTGTTCCCGGCAACCCCCTCCTTCGCCCACGGCGCCACCTTGAGCGTCACAGTGGAGGCAGTGCACTTGTAGAAGTCGTGGGCCGGGAAGGTCCAAGTTCCGCTAAGCCCCGAAAGATCAATCGTGATGTTGCCCCATAGCCTGAGTATGCCGGTGAAGGCGGAATTCTCTTCCGACGGCTTGAAGATGCCGCCGTTGATTCCGATGAAACCGTTGCCGACGAGCTTCGCGCCATCGGACATCAGAAGGTACTTCACATACAGGCCGGCTCCGTCTCCATCCACGCTCAGCACGCTGTTCGGCCCTTCCACTGCCACCGTGGCGCTCTCAAAGTCCGAGACGTAGTAAGTATTTTCGCCCTTTGCCCTAGGCACCGAAAAAATGCCGTTGACCAACTTCAATGTTCCCTTGGCGTTCCACGGTCCGGCATGGAACAGCGCGAAACTCTTACCTGTCGCCATGTCGATCGTGAGCGTGTGGCTGTTCAAATTTATCCTGGTTTCGCCGTATCGCTTGGCCAGCAGCGCCATGTATCGAGAGGATCTTATCAACGCATCTCCCGTGAGCGTTATGCTCGCAATCTGCGGGTCGTCACCCTTTGGGTCGTGGGTGCCGGTGTCGCGCAGAGCGCCCAGCCCGTCAGGGCCGCTCCCCGCAATCGTGATCGCATACTGGTAGTCGTACCAAGTTGAGTTCCGCACCGTGCGAAAATCGAACGCCGCGCCGTCCGGCACCACTATCGACGTCCCGCCAGCAAGATAGCTGGCGCTGTTCGTATAGACAGTGCCGGCGTCGATGGTTTTCGTGGCGGCCTGCGCCGTGCAGCCGACAAAAACGGCAAGTCCTGCGACAACCGCCGTCAAACCGCTATGACTACCGCGCCTAAGCGCGTTCCTTGCGAATTCCAACAACTTGACCGACATGTAATACTCCTTTGTTACAAGCCATCGCTCCAAGGGAATCCACTTCCCCGAAACTCGGCCTATAATTTAGCATTTTTTTGCCTGCCGTCAAGTGGCAATTTTGTGAAATCTCGGTGGCGAAAAAACGGGCAAGACGCACGTTGGCCCAGTCATCGTTACACTTCTTCGCTCATTACGCACGCACCGCCATGAAAGACCATGACGAGCCGATGCAGGGTAACCGGAGGCAATCCGGAAGTTCCGGATGATCCGGATGCTCCGGATGCTCCGGAATTCAGCCGCCAGGCTTTGGCGAGCGCCGGATCCGCCGAATACCGGT
>CAMKJU010000125.1 GCA_946413265.1 uncultured Lentisphaerota bacterium | reverse complement strand
GTTGATGTCACACACGTTGCAGGCGTAGTTCATGCTGTCGAAATACTCGATGGTCTTGCCCGCATTGCCGGAATACTCGAAACCAATGCCGGAGGTGTTTCCGCTCGTGCGGTTGACGAGGAGCGTAATCGTGTCGGCGCCGCACTTGTCCCTTAGCTGCGAGAGCTTCGCGAACTTGCCTTCGCGGGCACGCATGCTCAGAAGCAATTCATTGTTGATCGCCGACCACGAACCGTCTATTTCCACGACGCCGACCAGGCGATAGCAAAACTGGTCGTCGAGCTGCGAATTGGCAAGCACCGTGTTCATCTTGCCGACGGCATAGTCGGCGAAATCGTCCATGTCGTCGAAGCCAAGCTCCACGCACTTCGCCTTCGCGCCCTGGTCGAAGGCGACGAGGATGTCGACGATGCTCTTCTGCGTGGCGAGGGGGAAGGTGCCGGCATCGGCCAAACGCAGTTTGGCCGTCGAGGCTTTTTGAGTTGTGGCGCCGGTAGTTGGCGCGGGGTCGGGTAGAGGCAAGCCTTCGCCGCAGGTGGCGCAGGAATCGGCGGGGGAGGTGGATGTATCGCGCATGGTAAACGAGGCGTGGCCGTTCTTGATGCGGATGCCGAATGCGCGGGCGTTGGAAAAGTCGTCAATGGAGATGCGCATCCCGCCGCCGGAGAGCGGCTTGAGGACGGCGGACGCACCAGACGCCGCGTCGCGCGCGATAAAGGAAGGGCCTGCGATTCCGGCGGGCGGCGCGGCGGATATCAGAAGAGAAAACGAGATTCCGTCAGGCTGCGATACGGCAACGGTGTCGCCGACCTGAATGCCTGTCGGCGCGGCGACAGCTGAGCCGTCGCCCTGCGTCAGGTCGCATGTGAAAAACGCGGCAGATGTGCACATCGCGATGGAGAAGGCGGCAAGAGCCGAAAGAAGGGCATGTGTTCTCATGCGCGTAGTATATCAAAACCTGGTGGTTACATGCACGCCAAACATGAGAAGGATTCCCCTTGCGTTGTGGGCGAGGATTTGGCATACTAACGGCATCTCATCTGGAACAAAGAAGGAACGACAATGGCAAAACTAACTGAAATCGCATGGGAGGAATTCGAGCGGCTTCCGCTCGAGGCGAAGCGTCCCTATTTGGAAAACGACGCTATACCCGATACGCCGTACCACACGCTGTTCGCGCAGCAATTCGACCGCGGTCTGCTGGAGCGCCTTGCAGCACTCGCGAACCGTATCCGCTTCATGGCGAAAAGCAAGGAAGGGGCGCTCTACCTCAAGTCGCTCCTCCCGCACAAGCGCGCGATGCTGTACTTCTCGCAGCCCAGTTCCCGCACGTTCCTCAGCCACCTCGCCGCCTGCCAGATCCTCGGCCTCACAACGGGCAGCGTGCGCGACGCGGCAACGTCGAGCGAATTCAAGGGCGAGTCGAAGGAGGACTCCATCCGCACCTTCTCAAGTTACTTCGACATGATCATCATGCGCACGCCGGAGAAGGGCCTCGCCGAGCACATGGCGTGGGAGCTTTCCAACTCGTCGCGTCCGATCCCGATCCTCAACGCCGGCTCCGGCAAGGACCAGCACCCCACGCAGGCGCTGCTCGACATCTACACGCTCCTCCGCTCCTTCGAGACGAAGGGTGGCCTCAAGGACCGCACCGTCACGTTCTGCGGCGACCTCCTGCGCGGGCGTACCGTGCGTTCGCTCAGCTACCTCCTCACCAACTTCGACAACATCCGCCAGGTGTTCGTTGCGCCGCAGCAGCTGCAGGTGCCGACAGACGTGCTGGAGATACTCGACGCGAAGGGCGTGAAGTACGAGGTCTCTGATGACCTCCGCGCCGCCGTGAAGATTTCGGACGCCGTCTACATGACGCGCATCCAGGACGAGTGGGACCAGTCGAAGGGCGAGTCCGCGCGCATCGACACGCATCTCTTCAAGTTCGGCGCAGAGGAGTTGAAGCTCCTGCCGAAGGACGGCATCATCATGCACCCGCTGCCGCGCCGCGACGAGATAGCCACTTGCTGCGACCACGACCCGCGCGCGATGTACTGGCGCCAGATGCGCAACGGCATGTGGATCCGCTCCGCGCTGATTGCGATGACGTTCGGCTTTGAAAAGCAGATCATGTGCTTCGGAGCATAACATGCCGACGTCCTACGAAATACGCACCACCGCTTGGAGTAAGATGAAGGAGGGTGGGTTACTGCCCATAATCGCAGGCTTCGCGTTGGTCTTCATGCTCGGCACGCTAATCGACGCGGCAATCCGACAGTTCGGGCTTTGGCAGGGCTTTATCGTAAATGTCCCCGCCATCGACTTCATCGACCAGATGGGCCTGGTGCTTGAACCAGAGCATGAAAAGGCGCTCGGCTCGATTACAATCCCGCAGATTGATCCAGTATACGGAGTTGCCGTATTTGTTGCGAAGACGATGTGGGAAGGAATCCTCGCGTTTGGCTGCGCAGTGCTTGCCATTTCAGTCATGCGCGGCGGGGCGACGGCATTTCAGGTGTTCTCAGGATTCCGCTGGCCTGTTCGCACGGCTTCGCTGGGTTTGCTGCGCGCGCTGCTGGTCTTCCTCTGGTCGCTTCTGCTCATCGTCCCGGGCATCTGCGCGTCGTATTCATACCGCATGGCGTTTTACCTGCTTGCAGACAACCCGGACTGGACGCCATGGCGGGCGATTCAGGAATCGAAGAAGCTAATGTACGGACATCGCTGGCGGCTTGCCTGGTTGGACTGCTCGTTCATTGGCTGGTTCCTGCTCGTGTTCGTAACATGGGGCCTTGCGGGCATATTCGTCATGCCATACTTCGCGGCGGCAAACGCCGCGTTCTACGAAGACCTCCTCGACCGAACCGAACACTAGAGTTCTATTTCGGCGGTGAGGGGGAAGTGGTCGGAAGGGTAGAGGTGCGTGCCTGGACGCGGGTCGGCGTGCGTGGCGTAGCGCTTCACCTTCACGCCCGGTGACACGTAGATGTAGTCGATGCGTGGTCCGCAGTCCTCCCACACGTATCCGCCGTTCTTCCTCTTGTCGGCGTCGGGCGATCCTTTACGCGCGTTGCGAACATGGGGCTGTAGCTTCATCGCGTCCACGGCGGAGTATTCGTGGTCGCGCCACTGCCAGCCGGAGAACGTGCGCCAGGGGCCTTCGGGCGGCGTCTCCGATTCGTAGAGCGCGTTCTTCAGGATCTTCGATACGGCCTGCGCCGGCTCCTCTGTCTCACGGCAGTTGTGGTCGCCGGTGAACACGATAGGCGTGCCGGCAGGCGCGAATTCCTTCATGCGCCGGATGATGAGCAGCATGCCTTCCTTGCGCGCGAGGGCCGAGATGTGGTCCGTGTGCGTGTTCGCGAAGCAGAACTGCTTGCCGGTGCGGCGGTCCTTGAGGAGCGCCCAGCTGCAGACGCGCGGGCAGGCCGCGTCCCATCCCTTGACCCCGGGCACGTCTGGCGTTTCGGAAAGCCAGAAGGTACCGCCCTTGATGCATTCGAAACGGTTCGTGCGGAAGTAGATCGAGGAAGCCTCGTCGCTCACGCGGTCCGCGCCGCGGTGTTCGCCGTACTTCGCGTACTCGGGGAAGGAGGCGTCGAGGAATTCAGCCTGGTCGGGACGGACCTCCTGGAAGCCGATCGCATCTAGGTCGAGTTTGCGGATGAGCGCCACGAGATCGTGCTGGCGGTTCGTCCAGGCGTTGGGCGTGTCCAAGTCGCCCGCAGAGAGGCGGATATTGTAGGAGCCTACGCGCATGGACGCGGCTTCGCGCTTTGCGGGTGAACATCCGACATGCAGGACGGCGGCTGCGAGTGCGGCGATCAGGACTAGTCTTTTCATGTGGTTTCCTTTTGTTTGACGGCGAAAATTATATCATATTTTACCCCACAGACAGGGGAGTTTATGGTAAAATTATTGCCATGCGCAGAACCAAGCCCATAAAGGTCCCGACGACGGGGACGTTCGACTTCGAGACGCTGATCACGAGCGAAAGCGGAAAGTACGTCGACAAGACGGCGCTTCTCTACGAACTTGCGCGTCACAAGGCGGACGCGCAACTCTTCATCGCGCGTCCGCGTCGGTTCGGTTATGCCGACGCCGTGATCGAGATGCCGTCCGCAGTTTACGTGTTCGAGTTCAAGTACCGCAAGAGCGCGAAGGCGGCGATACGGCAGATTCGCGAGAGGGACTATGCGGCGAAGTGGGCGGGCGGTCCACGCCCCGTCACGCTCATAGGAATCAACTTCAACCCTAAGAAACGCAACATCGACATGCCGATCGTCGAGCCACTTTGAGACGTAAAGTTTTGCAACCATGAACGACAAGACTCTAAAGGATCAGTACCTCCGTCGCATCCTCAATTCGAAGGTTTACGACGTGGCAATCGTGTCGCCGCTTGAAAAGGCGGCGACGCTCTCGAAGAAACTCGGCAACACGTTCCTCCTGAAACGCGAGGACCTTCAGAGCGTTCATTCTTTCAAGGTCAGAGGCGCGTACAACAAGATGTCGCAGCTTCCGCGTTCGGCGCTTGAGAAGGGCGTGTTGGCCGCTTCGGCAGGCAACCACGCGCAGGGTGTGGCGCTCAGCGCAAAGCGTCTTGGCTGTAAGGCGACTATCGTGATGCCTGTCACGACTCCGGAGATCAAGATAGCGTCCGTGAAGGGCCTGGGGGCGTCCATCGTACTCGCGGGCGATTCCTATTCAGACGCGGCCGCCGAGGCTGCGCGACTCGTAAAGGAGAGGGATTATACATTCATCCCGCCATACGATGACCCCGACGTAATCGCCGGACAAGGCACCGTTGCGATGGAAATTCTCCGTCAGTGTCCTACTGTGCTCGACGCCGTGTTCGTGCCTGTCGGCGGCGGAGGATTCGCCGCCGGCGTGGCCGTATACATCAAGGCCGTGCGACCCGAGGTAAAGGTGTTCGGCGTAGAGCCAGTAGATTCCGACTGCATGGACCAGTCAATCAAGGCCGGACGCCGAGTCGAGCTGAGCGAGGTCGGCCTTTTCTCCGACGGCGTGGCCGTCAAGAAGCCCGGGAAAATCACCTTCGACCTCTGCCGCCGTTTCCTCGACGGAATCGTGCTGGTGTCTACGGACGAAACATGCGCAGCCATCAAGGACATCTTCGAGGCGACGCGCGCTATCTGCGAACCTGCTGGTGCGCTTGCGCTTGCTGCTGCGAAGCAGTACGCGGCGCGCAAGGGAACGTCGGGCGAAACTTACGCCTGCATCATTTCTGGCGCGAACATGAACTTCGACCGTATCCGCTTCGTCTCGGAACAGACGGAAATCGGCGAGAAGCGCGAGGCAATCCTTGAGTGCCGCATCCCGGAGGTACGCGGCGCGTTCAAGAATTTCATCCGCAAGATCGGCAAGCGAGCCGTGACCGAGTTCAACTACCGTTACTTTGATCCCGACAAAGCCTACGTGTTCGTCGGACTCTCCGTGGCCAGCCGCGAGGAGACGCGTCAGATCGTCGAGCAGCTGACGTCCGCGCGCATCGGCACAATCGATCTCTCTGACGACGAGCTCGCCAAGGAGCACATTCGCCACATGGTCGGCGGACACACCCGCGGCATCCACGACGAAGTGGTCTGCACGTTCGAGTTCCCCGAACGTCCTGGCGCGTTGCTGGACTTCCTTGAGGCGATTTCCAACCGCTGGAACATTACGCTGTTCCACTACCGAAACCATGGTGCGGACCACGGCAAAGTGCTCGTTGGCCTACAAGTGCCAAAGTCTGAGCGCGCGGCGTTTAGACGCGCGCTCAAGCTCCTGGGATATGCGTGGAAAGACGTAACGAAGAATTCGGCGTACCGCCTGTTCCTCGGCAACCGCGACTGATCAGCTCACGCGGATGGTGCGCTTGCTGCGACATTCGGAGCAGAAGAACTCAGGACCGGCCCAAGTCGTCTCCTCCTCGCGTCCGCACTGCTTGCACGTGCGCATGATGTTCTCGCGCACGAGACGCACCTCTTCGGCGTGGTCGTCGATGTAGAGAGGCGGAAAATCGCTGACGTGCGACTTCCAGATAAGCGACGTGCCGGCCGCAGGCTGCACGCCACCGGCGGCATGTGCGGTCACGAGCTGGATGCGCCGTCCAAACATACGCGCACGGCGGAGCGCGGGCGCGTAGTCCGTATCGTCGCCGATTAGGATTGCGACGTCAAACGCTCCCGGCATCGTTGAGTTGAACATGAGCGAGGAGGCAAGCGCCACCTTGACCCACGACTCGTCGCGCCCCTCGTTTCCGCTTACGTCCACTTCGTGGATTTCCATCTCGTATCCACAGGACTTTTCAAGGAAATCGTAGAACGACCTCTGCTTAGACGAGCTGAAACTGGACCGGACAGACGGTATCGTGCCAAAATAGTTCGTACGCACAAGCCCAACGTCCTCGTCGAGGAAGTTTGCCACATCCTCGCAGAATACGCGCGGGAGCTTGGCGTAGTCGATTTCGCACCCATGCTCCTCACCCAGTTTTGCAAAAATCGACGAACGGCTGCGGTACAACCACGCCCCATCGATGAAGACCATTGCCTTTAACGACATGCTCTTTTTTTCCCCACTGACTGGCATTATTTATTCGGAAGTTCAATCAGCCAGGGAATGGAACTTCCGTCCGCCGCGCCACCAATCGCAAGCGTTTCTGTTTTCTTTTCAGACTGCGCCGGTCTCTGTACAGCAGGCGTTGCCGCAGGCTGTGCAGTAGGTTTCGGAGCAGGTTTGGTAGAGGGTTGTTGCACTGCCGGTCTGGCAGCAGCAACGGGCTTCGCCGTTGTCGGTTGTTGCGGCGTTGGATTTACGGCAGGCTTGGAAGGGGGCTTTGCCTGAGGCGCGGGACGCTTTTTCAGCAGTTCCTCGAGTTCCGGATCCTCTGCTGGAGCAGACGAGTCAAAATAGCTGACAGGCTTCATCGCCCTTAATTTCTGTGCCCGTGTCTGAGGTTGAGGTGGTTGCACCGGCGCAGGAACTGGTTTAGCCTTTGGAGCGGGCTGTACCGCCGCCGGAGAAGGAACTGGCGTGGTCTTTGGAAGGGGCTGTGTCGGCTGTGTCGCTGAAGGAGCGGGATTCGGCTTGGGAAGGGGAGGTGCTGCCCTTCTCGGAGGTTCAACGGGGCGTACCGGTTCGGCGGCGGCCTCAGACGCTGCCTTGCGGGCGTCCTCCTGCGCATAATACTCGGGATAGAGTCTGCGACGGTGCGCCTCGATCTCCGCCTTGCGCTTTTCTTCCTTCGCCTTGGCTTGCTCTGCCTGACGTTCCTCTTTTTCGCGGCGGAGCTCCTCACGCAGACGAGCCAGCTCCGCGGCTTCGGCAGCTGCGGGCTGGAGGACGGAAGAAGGCGATGTGGTCACTACGACAGGCGTTGGCGCGGCTACAGGCTGCTGCTGCGGCTTGGAGATAGCGTCGAGAAGCTTGTTGAACCTAACCTCATCCCGCTTGGCCTGCTCGGCCTTGATTTCTTCTTTCTCGCGGCGGAGTTCCTCGCGCAGACGGACCAGTTCGGCCGATTCTACGGTTGGCGCAGGCGATTGGACGTTGACGACAGGCTGAGCCGACGTCTTATCACGCAAGGCTATGTCAAGAAGACGGTCTGAGAGCTGTTGATTCCGTGCAATGACCGACATGATGACGAGCGTGAACGTGATGACAACGACGATCAAAAGAAGGATGAAGAAAACGCTCAGCCCAAGCATGCGCTTGCGCGCCTTGGCCTGTTCTGCGTCAATGTATTCCTGAAATGCCTTGAGAACAGGAAAATCATTCACGCCGCCACTTTGGCCGAATAAACTTACGGCGTTAGTGGCGGATGATGTTTCATGTGGTTCGGATATATCTGGGTTCATCTAGTTTCCCTTTGGCGCATAGTATATCAACTTCTTACGGGTTCATCAAGCACAATCCGCAACTTGCGCATAATGCCAGTTATGTAAACTAGCCTATTATCCAAAATGCACCCCTTTAAAAAGTTTCTCCTAGTCTTCTAATCTCCTAAACTCCCAATAGCGAAAGCAATAAAGGCTTTGCAACTGGTTCATTACGAGTTCTGCATTCGTGCCTGGAGGATAGCCTCGATGCGCACGGCGTCTTCTGGAGTGTCTACGCCCACCCCTTCATCGTCCGTGCGAATCACGGCGATTTTCGCGCCCATCCAGAGCGCGCGGAGCTGTTCAAGTTTCTCTGTCTTCTCCAAGTCACACGGAGGCTCGGAGATGTACTTCTTTAGGAACGCGCCACGATAGGCGTAGATGCCAAGATGGCGCACCCAGAATCCGCTCTTGATGTCGGGCTCGTGGTCGCGGTCGCACGGAATCGGAGCGCGGGAAAAATACAGCGCGCCGTCGTCGCGATCTAGCACGACCTTGACAACAGTCTTGGCGTTGAGATCGTCAAGCGCCTTGATCGGCGTAACGGCCGTAGCCATGTCCCATTTCGATCCTTCCTTCATGCGCCCAACGAGCGCGTCGATGAGATCAGGCGAAATCAACGGCTCATCGCCCTGAATGTTCACCAGAATGTCATCGTCGGCGAAATCTCCGGCCGCACAGGCAATGCGGTCCGTACCGCTCGGTAGCTCGCTCGGCGTCATCACGGCCTTTCCGCCGTGAGCCTCAACGGCGGAGACGATTCGCTCGTCGTCCGTCGCAACGATTACGTCATCGAGCGTCTGGGCCTTTTTGACGGCTTCTACTACCCATGCGACAAGCGGCTTGCCGCAGAGGAGATGGAGCGGCTTGCCGGGGAAACGGCTGGAGCCGTAGCGGGACGGAATGATACCGAGTGTCTTCATTTTGGGAGTCCAGGATAATCAAGGGTTGCGAAATAATCCGCAAGGGTTTCTGCGCGGCGAATCTGCACTACGGAGCCGTCTGGCTTGAGGAGCAGTTCCGCGCTGCGGAGTTTGCCGTTGTACTGGAAGCCCATCGCGTGTCCGTGCGCGCCGGCGTCATGGATCACCACAAGGTCACCAACCTGGAGTTCGGGCAACTCGCGCTGGATGGCAAACTTGTCGTTGTTCTCGCAGAGCGAGCCCGTCACGTCGTAAACGACGCGCGGCGCGTCCGGTGCAGTTCCAGGCACTGTGATGTGGTGGTATGCGCCGTAGAGCGCGGGACGCATCAGGTTCGCCATGCATGCGTCGAGCCCGGCGTATTTGCGGTAGGTGTCCTTGATGTGCAGAACGCGCGCAACGAGGTAGCCGTAAGGACCCGTTATGCAGCGTCCGCACTCCATGTATAGGCGGATGTCAGGATGTCCCTGCGCAAGAAGATGCGTTTGGTATGTGTCCTCAATCCCCTTCCCAACGCGCTCCAGGTCCATCGCCTGCTGGTCAGGACGGTACGGAATGCCGATGCCGCCGCCGATGTTGATGAACTCAAAAGTGATACCTACTTCGCGAGAGATTTCAACAACGAGGTCAAATAGGAGCGTTGCAGTGTCGATGATGTACTGAGGGTCAAGTTCGTTGGAAGCGACCATCGTGTGGAGACCGAAGCGTTTCACGCCCTTCTCCTTCATGCGGCGGTACGCCTCGAAGAGCTGAGGCTTAGTAAAGCCGTACTTCGCCTCCTCTGGCTTGCCGATGATGGCGTTACCGCCCTTCAGCGGACCGGGATTCCAGCGGCAGCACAAGAGATCGGGTAGATGTCCGTCCAGCACTCGCTCAAGGAAATCAAGGTGCGTAATGTCATCGAGGTTGATGATTGCGCCCATCTCTGCGGCCTTCTTGAATTCCGGCGCAGGCGTGTCGTTCGACGTGAACATCACGTCCTCGCCGACGTTGCCGACCGCCTCTGCGAGAACAAGCTCCGCCATAGACGAACAGTCGCTGCCGAAGCCTTCCTTGCGCAGTAATTCCATGAGATATGGATTGGGCGCGGCCTTGACGGCGAAATATTCATGGAAGCCCTTGTTCCAGGCGAATGCAGCTTTCAGACGGCGCGCGTTCGCGACGATCGCCGCTTCGTCGTAGATGTGGAACGGCGTGGGCCAACGCGAAACAATCGACTCAAGCTTTTCCCAAGTGAATGGCAGGTCTTTCATTTGTTATTTCCCCTGTGCTGCTGCGGCGTGCGGACACTTCCCTCCGCAAGGGCAGCCGCCCTTCTCTGAAACGTCTTTGCCCGTCCAGCAGTAGGTGCAGAGTTTTTCCTTCGGGAGCCCGATTGCGGATACAAGGTCGTCGAGGCGCTGGAACGCAAGTGAGGTGAGCCCGAGGTCGTTGCGGAGTTTCTCGATCATCTTCTTATAGGGCTCGCCGTCAGGATCCTGGTACTTCTCCACGGCATTCGGGTCGTCCCCTTCCACTTCGCGGATGTAGCGGCGCGTGGCGAGGTCGTAGACGGACTTCGACCGCGAGAAGTTTATGAATTTGCATCCGTAGAGGAGCGGCGGACATGCGATGCGCATGTGTATTTCCTTCGCGCCGTCGCCCCAGAGGCGCTTCGCCTGCTGGCGCAGCTGCGTGCCGCGCACGATCGAGTCGTCGCAGAAGACAAGCCGCTTGTCCCTGATGAGCCCTGGGATCGGGATGAGCTTCATGTGCGCGATGAGGTCGCGCTGACGCTGGTCCGGCGGCATGAAGGAACGCGGCCACGTGGGAGTGTACTTCACGAACGGGCGCGCATAACGCGTCCCGCACTCCTGCGAGTAGCCAAGGGCGTGCGCCACGCCAGAATCGGGCACGCCGCCCACGCTATCCGCCTCCACGGGATTCCGCCGCGCGAGATAGCCGCCGCAGCGGTAACGCGCCATCTCAACGTTGCGTCCTTCGTAAGTCGAGGCTGGATAGCCGTAGTAGACCCAGAGGAACGAGCAGATCGCCATGTCCTCGCCAGGCTCGATGAGCGTTGTGAGACCGTCCGGCGTCGCCTCCACCATCTCGCCGGGACCGAGATCGCGCAGATGCTCGTAACCGAGGTTCGGGAAGATGCAGCTTTCCTGCGTCGCGATGAGCGATCCGTCCTTCTTGCCGAAGATGATAGGCGTGCGTCCGTAGCGATCACGCGCCGCGTAGAAGCGCCCTTCTTCCGTAAGAATCATCAGCGAACAGGAGCCCTCAATCCGCGCCTGCGCGTACTTGACGCCCTCTACGAAGGAGTCCTGCGAATCGATTAGCGCCGCAACCACGGCGGTGGGACTGACCACGCCTGAGGTTGTGGAGTACTGGAACTGCATGTGCCGCTCGGCGAACATCTCGGACATGAGCGATTCGATGTTCGTGAGGATGCCCACGGTCACGATCGCGTAGGTGCCGAGACGGCTCGCGACGATTAGTGGCTGCGGGTCCGTATCCGAGATCACGCCGAGACCGGCGCGTCCCTGGAACTTCGCGAAGTCGTTCTCGAACTTCGACCGGAACGGCGCGTTCTGTATGTTGTGTATGGCGCGTTGGAAACCCTTCTCGCCAAGCACCGCCATCCCGCCACGTTGCGTGCCGAGATGCGAATGGTAGTCTGTACCGAAAAAGAGGTCTGCCACGCAGTCCTCTTTTGATATGACACCGCAAAATCCGCCCATAAAATCTCCTGGTTTTCCTATGCGGACAGTATACCAAATCCAGCCCGTCCGTTCAACCCTTCACCTTCTTGGAGGTTCCCCAATTTTTTCGCGGCTGGCGAGGTGCCCCCGCGCCGAGCG
>CAMKJU010000124.1 GCA_946413265.1 uncultured Lentisphaerota bacterium | reverse complement strand
TCCTTGTAGGCGACGAGCGTGCCCTTGCCGTTCTTCTTGTGGGTGTTCTTGATCATCCCAAAGAGGGAGTCTTTCTGCTTCTTCCCGTCGATGATGAACTGGGCGCCGAAGATCTTGTGGCGGCAGTGTTCGGAGTTCACCTGACCGAACATCACGAGTTCCGTGTCCGTGGGGTTGCGCCCCGCGGCCTTGAAGGAATCGGCGAGGTACTGCATCTCCGGCTCGCTGATCGCGAGACCGAGCGAAACATTCGCCTCGCGGATCGCCTCCACGCCGCGTCCAAGAACGTCGAACGTGACGCCGGGCTTCGGCGGCGGACAGTCAAAGAGGTCGTCGAGGTCCGTGTACACACCCTCGGTCATGCGGTCGTAAAGTGCTGCAATCGCCTTGTTGTTCTGAAGCGGCGAGAGCGCCGCTTCCCCGAGGGGCTGCTGATTCGGGGAAGCGGCACTCTTGCCGCTTCCGTCAGAGGTAATACAATAACGGATGCCACGTTCAACGCGCGCGATGCCCTTCAAGCCGCAGTTGCGGAAAATGTCGGTGGCCTTCGATGACCACGGCGAGATCGTGCCCTTGCGCGGCGTGACGTAGAATGCGCCATCCGGTAGGGCGCGCGCCCCGCGCGCGCCGCCGTCCTCTGCATTCAGGAGCAGCGCCGCGCGTTCGAGCGTCTCGGCGTCGGGGCCTTCGCCCTCCGGATCGATCGCGTACACCCAGCGTGCGTCGATCGACACATTCGCGAGCGCCTTGTCGGCGGCGGCGAGGGCGGCGCGCAGGGCGTCGAGGCGGAACGGCGAATACGCCGCGGATCCCATCATCAGAATTGGTTTCATCTTTTCTTGCTTTCCTTGAAAATCAGCTAATATTATACCACAAATTGGCTGGAGATGTCGCTCGTTGGAGATTGGTGACGTGAGACGAGAGACGTGAGACGAGAGACGAGCGAAGACGAGAGACTTGAGACTAGAGAAAGTGGCCGGTGAGTGAGGCTGGGTTGGCGCGGATTTCCTCGGGCGTGCCTTCCGCCACGAGCGTGCCGCCTGCGTCGCCGCCGCCGGGACCGAGGTCGATGATCCAGTCCGCACAGCGCATCACGTCCACGTTGTGCTCGATCACGACCACGGTGTTGCCGCTTTCGCGCAGTTTGAGGAGAAGCGCCATCAGTTTCGATACGTCGTCGAAGTGGAGACCCGTCGTCGGTTCGTCGAGGAGGTAGAGCGTGCGGCCCGTCGAACGGCGCGAGAGCTCCGTCGCGAGCTTGATTCGCTGCGCCTCGCCGCCGGAGAGCGTCGTGGCGGGCTGCCCGAGACCGATGTAGCCGAGGCCCACGTCAACAAGGGTTTTTAGTTTCGCCGCGAGACGCGGTACCTTCGCGAAGAACTCATACGCCTCCGCCACGGTCATGTCGAGGACGTCGGAGATCGTCTTTCCGCCGTACTTCACCTCGAGCGTCTCCTTGTTGAAGCGGCGCCCGTTGCACTGCTCGCACGTGACGTACACGTCGGGAAGGAAGCTCATCTCGAGCTTGCGCACGCCGTCGCCGCCGCACGTCTCGCAACGCCCGCCCTTCACGTTGAAGCTGAAGCGACCGGCCGTGTAGCCGCGCGCCTTAGCGCCCTCGGTCTTCGCGAACAGCTCTCGAATGTCGCTGAAGAAGCCCACGTAGGTCGCCGGGTTCGAGCGCGGGGTGCGTCCGATCGGCGACTGGTCGATCTCGATCACTTTGTCGATGTGCTCCACGCCGGTGAGCTTGCGGAACTTACCCGGCACGGCCTTCGCGTGGTAGAAGCGGCGCATGAGCTCGCGCTTCAGTGTTTCGTCGATGAGCGAGGACTTGCCGCTCCCCGAGACACCGGTCACAACGGTGAAGGTGCCCAGCGGAATCTTCGCCGTGATGTTTTTGAGGTTGTGATGGGTGCAGCCGGAGATGGTGAGGTATTTTCGTGGTTCGTGGTTTGTGGTTCGTGGTTCGTGGTCCTCAATTTTCTTGCGACCGGTAAGGTAGTCAGCCGTGAGGGTGCGGGATTTGAGCAGGCCCTTGAAATCGCCCTGGTACATCACGCGGCCGCCCTCGCGTCCAGCTCCAGGTCCGAGATCGACGATGTAATCGGCCGTGCGCATCATCTCCGCGTCGTGCTCCACCACCACCACGGTGTTGCCGCGGTCGCGTAGTTCCTTCAGCGTGGCGATGAGGCGCGCGTTGTCGCGGGGGTGGAGGCCGATGGTGGGTTCGTCGAGCACGTACAGCACGCCCGTGAGTCCGCTCCCGATCTGCGAGGCAAGGCGGATGCGCTGCATCTCGCCACCGGAGAGCGAACCGCTCGAGCGGTCGAGCGTAAGGTAGTCGAGGCCCACGTCGTTGAGGAAGCCGAGGCGTTTCACGATTTCCTTCAGCACATCTTTGACGGTGGAATAGTTTTCTCTAGAGTCGCTAGAGGTGCTAGATTTGCTAGAAATTCTAGAAGTGCTAGAATTGCTAGAACCACTAGATCTTTCTAGCAACCCCTGGAAGAAGCCGAGGGCCTCCTTCACGGGGAGCGCCATCACCTCTACGATTGATTTGCCCGCCACGGTGACGGCGCACGATATAGGATTGAGCCGCGCGCCGTGGCACGCGGGACACTGCCGGTCGCTCTGGTACGACTCGAACTTCTCGCGCCGCTCATCGCTTTCCGCCTGCTCCATCATGCGCTGCAGCGTGGCCATTACGCCCTCGAAGGGCTTGTCGTTTGAACGCCAGGGGAGGATGAGGTCGTCGTCGAAACCGTGCAGCAGCTTGTGGCGGAAGTCGGCGGGAAGTTTTTCCCACGGCGTTTCGAGCTTCACCTTGTACTGCTTCGCGATACGCGAGAGGATTTCGTTGTAGTACATGATCGCCATGTGTCCGGCGCGGCGCCACGGATGGATGCACTCGCGGAGCGGGAGCGTCTTGTCGGGGATCACGAGGTCTTCGTCGAAGTAGAAGATCGAGCCGAGGCCGCCGCATGTCGGGCAGGCACCGAATGGCGAGTTGAAGGAGAAGTTGCGCGGCTTCAGTTCGTCGAAGGAGATGCCGCAGTCGGGGCAGGCGTTCTTCTCGGAGAACACAAACGCGGGAGGGTCGCGCTTGTCGCGACCATCATCAACACGCTCCACCACGATGATGCCGTTGCCGGTCTTGAGGCCGAGCTCCACAGAGTCGGTGAGGCGGGTGACGAATTGGCCGAACTCAGTTCGGCCATCATCGCTCGTGGGGGCGGCGGGAATCACAAGGCGGTCAACTACCACGTCGATGGAATGGTTCTTCTTCTTGTCGAGGGCGGGCACTTCCTCGAGAGCGTACGTCGTGCCGTCCACGCGCACGCGCGCGAAGCCCGCGCGCTTGATTTCGGCGAGGGTTTCCTCGTGTCGGCCCTTGCGCCCCTTCACAGCCGGCGCGTAAATGATCAGCTTCGCGCCGGCGGGATACTTGAGGATGGTCTCCACGATCTCTTCCGCGCTCTGGCGGCGCACGGGCTTGCCGCACTTCGGACAGTGCGCCACGCCAACGTTGCCGTAGAGAAGACGCAGGTAGTCGTGGATTTCCGTGACAGTGGCCACAATCGAGCGCGGGTTGCCACCAGACGTCCGCTGCTCGATGGCAATGGCGGGCGAGAGTCCCTCGATACGTTCGACGTCCGGCTTTTGCATTTGGTCGAGAAACTGGCGCGCGTATGCGCTGAGTGATTCCACGTAGCGGCGCTGTCCCTCGGCGTAGAGCGTGTCGAATGCGAGCGACGACTTTCCGCTTCCGGAAAGTCCGGTCACGACGGTGAGCGAGTTGCGCGGAATGCGCACGTCGACGTCGCGCAGGTTGTGTACCTTCGCACCTTCAATGATGATATCGGCCATTTCAGATTCCTCAAGTAATTACAAAACTCTTTTTAATGTCCATGTAGAACATGTAGAATTTTTCTGATTTCTCTTATTGCTTTCGCTGTTGGGAGTTAGGGAGTTTTGGAGGATGGGAGAATTTGTAAAACATTCTCCTTAACTCCGAGACTCCTAATCTCCCAATAGCGAAAGCAAGAAAGTTTTTGCAAATTGTCCTCCTACCAAAATAACATGCCGCGCGGTGAATACTCGAGCACAGACAGGACCTCCCGCGCCCGCTTGGCTAGGTCCTCACGCCCCGAGCTATCCCGCACCCATTCAAACAGCTTCCGCGCCTCCGCGCGTCGTCCGCCGTTGTGCTGCGCGAAGGCCAGTTTGAGTATGGCGTCTGCGGAAGAGTAGTGCCGGCCAGGTGCCTGGATCGAGAGCAGGAGGTGTAGCGCCGCCGAATGCCAGTCGCGTCCCACCAGCTCCGCCGTGCCAAGCGCCTCCAGCGCCTGTCCGCGCGCGTCGCGCGAAGGGTCTGATGCCACGGCCGCGCACACGTTCGTGATCTCGCCCCAGTCGTCCGCGCGCCCGCGTCGCATGAGCGCGTAGGCCAGTTTGCCGTCCGTGGCGTTGCGCGCAAGCACCGTGCGGCTTTTTCGTAGCATGTCGATGCCTTCGTCGAGTTCGCCCGCCGCGCACTTCGCCTCGCCCACATGCGCGAGCGCACGCCAGTTGTCCGGATCGACCGCAAGCGTGCGCGTGAACGCCGTCATGTCCGTACGGTAGCTCGTCACGACCGGATAGGCGACCGCGAAGAAAACCGCCACAATCGCGGCAAGCCCCGCAACGGGCAAGATGCCCGTTGTCCCAGCGGTAGGGCCGCCTCGCCGAGGCGGCCGCACCGATATGGCGCGCGCCCCGCGCGCGCCGTACAACAAAACCCCCGCAATCGGCAACGCCATCGCTGGCAGGTAGAGGAAGCGGTCCGCGCGTGCGTGTTCACCGAAACTGCCGAAGATGCCAAGCGTAGGTGCGAGCGCGGCAAAGAACCAGAGAATCACCGCACCCATGAGGAAAAGCCCGGCGCGATCGAATGCCTGATCTTGTTCCGCCCGCCGCCGAATGCGGCGGCACCACCACCATGCGCCCGCCGCGAGCACGGTCAGCACGCCCAAGCCGAGCGCACCCTGCACGGGCCAACCGCCCGGCACGGCTCGGTAATCAAGATGGATGCCCACGGGGACGACCATCTGGAAAACGTACAGCCCCACGGCCACGGCAGCATTGAGGATGCGCCATGGCAGCGATGCGCTGAAAAGTTCGCGCACTGCGTGGCCTTCAGGGTGTGTCTGCGAATAGACCGCGAGCGCGCCGGTGGCGACGGCGAGGAAAAGGAAGAGTGTAAAGTGTAAAGTGTAAAATGGAAAGTGATGACTGGTGGCTGTCGGTTGTCGAATGTCGTTGGGTTGTCGGGTGCCGGCTGTCGAATGTAGAATTCCCTCGACCGCGAGCACGAGGAACGGGAAGCACATCGCCGTGGGCTTGCTCATGCAGGCAAGGATGAAGCAAGTGTATGTGGCGACGATGGCGGGAATCCAACCCCATCTTTCTCGCCGCCGCGCGCGGAGCCAGCAGAGGAGGCCACCAAGGATGAACGTGGCGCAGAGCAGTTCCTTCCGGCTTGCAATCCACGCCACCGCCTCAGCGCGTTGCGGGTGGACCGCCCAGAGGGCGGTCAGGAGGAAGGCGTCAATGGTAGGGCCGCCTCGCCGAGGCGGCCGCGGCGCACTCGGCGAGCGCGCCCTACCATCGCTTTCGCCCAAATCCTGCGCCCGCCCCCATAGCACGACCAACAGCCACAGCAGCAACACAGCGTTCAACGCGTGGATGGCGACATTCACGAGATGGTGCGTGCCTGCGCCGGGACCGAACAGCGTGATGTCGCACATGTAGGAGATGTAGGTCGCCGGCATCCAGATGCCGCCGTGGCGCACATTCGTGAACGCCTCGCGCACGTTCGCCCACGACAGGCCGTCCTTCACGAACGCGCAGCGGTACGTGTAGTCGTGGTCGTCAAGGCGCAGGAACTCGAAGTCGCCCGTCTGGCGGAAAAGCGCCCAGACGAGCACAACGAGCAGAATGGATGCGGCCGCGACAAGCACGGCCCTCCCGCTTTTTAAATGTTCACAAATCTTCATTGTTCACAATTGCCATCAATGGGGCATGTGCAAAACATCTTTTTGATTGTCCATGTAGAACATGCAGACCATATAAATCATCTGTATGTTTTGCATGTTCTACCTGTTCTACATGGACAAACCCCTCCTCAGACGCGATTTAGCAATGCAAACGATCATCTCGCAAAGTGATATTTATCAATTGTGAACAATTGTGACAATTGTGATTTGTGAACAATATCCTAGTAGAGGTTCTTCGCGTCGATCGACAAAAGGAACTCGGGGTTCGATTTGTACTTCTTCATACCGGCGAGCACGGTCTGCATGGCGCGCTCGGGGCCGGCGTCGGACAACGCGCGGCGAAGCGCCCAGGTCTTCTCCAGCTCCAGCGGTGCAAGCAGGAGGTCCTCCTTGCGCGTGCCGGATTTGTCGATGTCGATGGCCGGGAAGATACGCTTGTCGGCAAGGCCGCGATCAAGGCAGAGTTCCATGTTGCCCGTGCCCTTGAACTCCTCGAAGATAACTTCGTCCATGCGCGAGCCGGTGTCCACGAGGCCAGTCGCGATGATCGTGAGCGAGCCGCCGCCCTCGATGTTGCGGGCCGCGCCGAAGAAGCGCTTCGGACGGTGCAGCGCAAGGGCGTCCACGCCGCCGGTGAGGATCTTGCCGGAATGCGGCTGAACAGTGTTGTAGGCGCGGGCGAGACGTGTGATCGAGTCAAGCAGGATCACCACGTCCTTGCCGTTCTCCACCTGGCGGCGCGACATCTCGATCACCATCTCGGCGACGTTCACATGGTGCTGCGGCTCCTCGTCGAACGTGGAGGAGAGTACCATCGCCTTCGTGTTGCGCTGCATGTCCGTCACTTCCTCTGGACGCTCGTCGATGAGCAGCACGATGAGGACGGCATCTGGGTGGTTCTTCGTGATGGCATTCGCCATCTTCTGAAGGAGGACCGTCTTGCCGACGCGCGGCGGCGCAACGATAAGGCCGCGCTGACCGAAGCCAATCGGCGTGAAGAGGTCCACCACGCGCATCGACGTCTCGCCTGGCGTGGTCTCGAGGATGATGCGGCGTGTGGGGAAGGTGGGAGTGAGGTTTTCGAAGTGGACAATACGCGCGGCCTCGCTGGGCGTCTTGCCGTTCACTGACACGACGCTGCCGAGCGCGAAGAAGCGGTCTTTGTCACGCGGATCGCGGATCGGGCCCACCACGGTGTCGCCCGTGCGAAGTGCGTGGCGGCGAATCTGCTGCTGGGGAATGAACACGTCCTCGGGGCAGGCGAGGAAGTTCGTCTTCGCGCTGCGGAGGAAGCCGTAGCCTTCCTTCACGACTTCCAGACAGCCCGTGGTCATCACGGCGCCGCCGCGATTCAAGTAGGTGCGAATCGCTCCGAAGATGATCTCGTGGCGCTTCATCGCGCCGAGGTCCTCAGGGTTTGCATCTGGCCACATCTTCGCCACGATGTCGGCGTTGTCCCAGGTATGGATGTCCTGAAGATTGTATTCGGGCAAGTCAGGGTTGCGCGGCACAGCAGGAACAGGAGGAGGTAAATTCTGCGGCACCTCGTATGCCGGACGCCGGTTGCCCTGCGGCGGCGGAGAGAACTTGCCGCCACCCTTGAAGTTCGGACGATTTCCGTTGC
The DNA here is from genome assembly GCA_946413265.1 of uncultured Lentisphaerota bacterium. Classification (GTDB taxonomy): domain Bacteria; phylum Verrucomicrobiota; class Kiritimatiellia; order RFP12; family UBA1067; genus RUG572. The sequence continues at coordinate 4,015 of CAMKJU010000124.1, read as the reverse complement.
GCTGCGCGGCACGCGCCAGCCATTCCATGCGGCGGCGTTGGCGGTTGCTCATCGGCTGTTCACCGGGCTGCGACACAGAAGGCTGCGCAGGGGAGGCAACGGGCGAGACGCCCGTTGTCCCGGTCTTCTCAACGGGTGGGACGCCCGTTGTCCCAGTCTTCTCGGTCGCTGGCTTCGGCGCAGAATCTTGCTGTTGTACGCTTGCTGTCTCCTGGGCGGGTTTCGGCTCGGCCGCAGGCTTTGGTGCTACACCTTGCTGTTGTACGCTTGCTGTCTCCTGAGCGGGCTTCGCCTCGGCCGCAGGTTTGGGTGCTACATCTTGCTGTTGTACGCTTGCTGTCTCCTTAACGGCATTCTTCGCAGACTTATCAACCGATGAGTCCGCCGCCGCACGGGCCGCCAACTCGGCCTTCGACGGACGTCCGCGCTTCTTTTTGGGAGCAGAGGCGGGCGTGGCAGGCGTAGAGGCATCGCCACTTGGAGAGGTCTCTTTTGCTTCGGCGGAAGCCGCAGCTGTGGATTTCTTAACTTCTTCAGCACTCATGTTTTATCCGTTCCTTCAACCAGACGACAAGGCGTTGAGCCTCATCCCTTAGATGTTCGGGAGTTGAATCGTTCATCACGGTGTAATGGCATCGAGCCGCTTTCTCAGCCACGGGCCATTGCGCCGCGAGACGTGCCTCCGCATGCGCACGCGAATAGCCGCGTGACGTCATCATCCGAGCGATTTGAAGATCGACCGGGGAGGCGATGCAGAGAAGTATATCATAATCTGATTCCCAATGCGATTCAAAAAGTAGGGGAATTATGTGAATGGTGATTTGCGGAGGAGAAGCGGCAGGAGTGCCGCTTCTCCGAACGGAGGGTGTATTTCGGGGAAGCGACACTCTTGTCGCTTCCCGAAGGCGGGAACGAACCAGGGGGAAGAGGATGGCCTCCAAGTCGGCGCGGGCAGATGCATCCTTAAATACGCGGGCGGCCAACGCAGAACGGTCAACGCCGCCGTCGTGAGCGATGACTTCCTGACCGAAGCGAGCGGCAATGGACGGAACGGCCGCGCCGCCGGGTGCTTCCAGTTCGTGAACAACATCGTCTGCATCAAGAACCTGAATGCCAAGTTCCCGGAGGAACTTGGCAAACAGGCTCTTGCCGCAGGCGATTCCGCCTGTCAGGGCAATTCTCATGATAAACTACTTGGTGGGTGCTGGAGTGACGCCAGCATCTGGCTGTTCCGTCGAACCTGCGTCGTCTCCAGTGCCAAGGGTAATTTGGCGGCCACGAGGATCCACGAGACGCGCCGTAACGAAGATGAGCAGGTTACGCTTGTTCGACCACTCGCTGCGGCTGCGGAAGAGGCGTCCGATATACGGAATGTCGCCTAGGAACGGGATCTTGTCCTCCATCGACTTGCGCTCTTCGGTGATGAGCCCGCCCATCACGATCGTAGCGCCGTTGTAGATCGAGACATGAGTATCAATCGAGCGCTCCTTGAAGAACGGCTGCTCCATCGGAACGGTGAACCACTGGATTTCGTCGGAGTTGTTATTCGACTGGCTGACGGAGTTCATCAAACTCGCGAGTTCAGACGCAGTGCCCTGAATGTTCATCTGACCGAACATGCTCTTCTCGCCCATGACTGCTTCCAGCGGCACTTTCATGCCGTAGTCGCGCCACTCGGGCTCGCCAATCACCTTCGGCGTGAGCTGGAGGTTGATCATCTGACCTTCCGCCGACACGTCCGGCGTACAGGTGAGGATCACGCCCACTTCCTGCGTCTCGAAGTTTTGCGGCTCGACCATCGGGAGGATCTTACCGCTGGAACTGCCGCTGGAATTGTACCCGTTGTTGCTGCCGCCGCTCGTGGACTGGATCGTCACGTCATAGTCCGTCGGATAACGATAGATCGTCACAACCTTGATCGTCGCCTCCTGGCCGCTCTTCGTGACCACCTTCGGCGCGGAGAGGAGATCCGTGTCGCTGCGCTGCGAGAGCATGTGGAGAATCATCGAGATATCGGCGTTTCCGAGGAACGCATTGATCTTCATAAACTGGTCATTGTTGGAATTGCCCTTGCCGGATATGTGGTTGTCGGAATTCGAAAGGTATCGCATGCCCGTAGTGTAGTCGGTGCCGTTGACGGCGTTGATACCCATGTTCTTCCCCGTGCGGTTTCCGTTTGCGCGGTTGTAGCGCGCTCCCTCGACATCGCGATTACTCCATCCCGTCGCCGAACTGCCATTCCAGGTATAGGTTTCGGTCAACGTCGATGACACGTCAGGTCCTGTCGTGGTTCTCGTGATGTCAGGTCCTGTCGAGGTCATCGTAGAGTTGGGACCTATCAACGCGTCGGCAAGCCGCGTGTAGTTTCCTGCGCCGTCAACATTGTACTGAGCAGTTGATTCAGAGGTGGTCGAAGCAGACGACCCAGACGTATTCGAATAAGTAGAACCCTCAGTAGTCGTGACTGTCTTTTCGCCAGCCGTCTGCAGATATCCTGAGTTGCCAATGTTCCACGCGCCGTCCTTGAGGTTCAGGGCTTTCTTCAGCTTGCCACCCACGTTGAAGGAATAGTCGCTGTTGAGCAGCCATTCAAAGCCGAGCGAGTTCAAGTCTTCCTGCGCCACTTCCACGAAGCGCGTCTCGATCTCGATGAGGAACGGCGTGACGTTGAGTTCGTTCAGCGCCTGTTCGAGGATGGCGAGCTGGTCGGCCGTATTGGTAACGCGGAGCTTGCCGATGGCCTTGATGTACTTGATGCGGGAGTTCGCCGGCCACGTCACGCCCATTTCCTCGAAGTACTTCTTCCAAGCTTCCTCGTCGTTGCTGTTTGCTGCATTGTCTCCGCCGCCGCCACCGCCGCCAAAGTCGCCGGCTTTCTGGTCCTTGAGTCCGCTCGAAGCGTCGTTCATGCGGTCCACGAACGACTCGACCACGTTGTAGGAACGGGTGATCAGCTCGTCGGTGGTCATGTTTTTAGGCATGACCATCACTACGGAACCCTGCACCTTGAACTTGAAGCCGACCTGCTTGCAGACATGGTCCAGTGATTCCCAGAGAGAGAGGTTCGACGCCGAGATGTTTGGAATCTGCGGAACGGCACCATCCGACACGTTCTCCTCTGCCGCAGCGCCGAACGCGGCCTCGGCGTTGTTGTCCCCCGCAGGTGCATCGCCTCCGCCCGTCAAGGTCTTGTTGAGCGTCAGAATGAAGTTGAAGCCGCGCTGGTCGACCGGAATCTCCGGACGGTCGAAGTCCTTGGACGCCTGACGGAAGAAGTCCACGGCGTCGATGATCGTGGCCGGCGGACGAAACGCTATCGACGGCAGCATCATTTCCTTCATGCGCTTCTCGATCGACTGCTCAATCGACCGCTCGGGGTCTCCGCCGATGGGCGTCTTCATCGTTCCACCATCCAGGTTCTTGAACTCCATGGAGTCTACCGCGTAAACGGGACGCCACGCCCTGCCGACGTCGGCGATCATGCCGTTGCGGGTGGCCTCGCGCTCCTTGTCGATGATCATCTGGCGCTTGCGCTGAATGCGGCTGCGCAGCGCAATGGCCTGCTGGTTGTACGGATCGGAACGCAGCACGAGGTCGCACTGCTCCAGCGCGCTTCCCAGATCTGCCACGGCCATGTATTGCGCAGAGAGCCTCAGACGCTTGCGAATGAGATCGCGGTCCTTCTTGTATTCCGGATCGTTGCGGCGGTGCTTGATGTCGGCTATGTCCGTCTCGGTGTCTTTCACCTGTTCAGACTTCAAGCCGTCCAGCAACGCACCCGCGTGCGGATGACGCAGTTTCAGAGCCTCCTCCGCATACTGCGCCGCGAGTTCGCGGTTCGATTCCTTGAGCGCTTGCTTGGCCGCCTCGTACTTTGCCTCGGCCATGCCCTCCGCGCATTCCTTCTGGAATTCCGGCGATTGCGCCTCCATCTTGAATTCCTCGTTCGCCAAACGGAATTTCATGAAGGCCACATCCCAGTCACGGCGCAGACGCGCAGCGCGCGCTTCCTCAA
>CAMKJU010000123.1 GCA_946413265.1 uncultured Lentisphaerota bacterium | reverse complement strand
AATATCGGTAAAAGCCTTAATGGGAACGCCCTTAGAGGATTTCCTTCTTCTTGTCGTTGTAGCCGATGATGAGGCGCATGTGGCCGCCGTTCGACTGGGGAATCTCCGGTTCGGGATACATGCCGAGCGTCACGCCCCAGAACAGCGGAATGCCCTTGTTGACCTGGTCGTGCACGTCCCTCAGGAACTTCGCGTACTTCGACTTCTGCGAACCCTCCGTCTTCATGTACTTGAGCACTTCCGGATCCATCGCCGCATCCAAACCGCGAGGGTCATACATGATGTTGTGGCCTTGCCTCCTCATGTACACGCCTTCCTTGATGGGATCCTTCTTCATTTTCCGCGCGGCGCGGTTGTAGCCCTCGACTTCGCGAACAAGGCCCTCTATGCGGTCCTGGTCGGACTTCTGGAAGTCGCCGTACGAGACGACCGTCGCGAGGTTGTAACGCTTGCCGATTGCCGACACGGAATTCTTCATGTCCCTTGTCGATGTCCCGCCCTCGGCTGTCGTACCTGCTGCTTGGGCGACTTCGTGTTCGTCAACCTGAAGACCGTAATAGCGCAAAACGCGCTCTGAAGTGGCCGCCGCGCAGTACCCCTTCTGCCCCTGGTCGACCATCGGCACGTTGTCGATGAACACGTCCCCCCGCGGGTCGCGCACCACGTTGTCCACGATCTTTCGCGCGGACACAGACTTGCGCCGCGCGGACGCGCTGCCGGTGTTGCCCGATAGACGCGCCGGACCGTCCACCGACAGGCGCACGAAACCCGCCTCGAACGTGTCCTCCTTGCTGCTCACCTGGTTGTAGTTCCACGTGAGGGTGGTTTCGGTGGGGATGGCGGTCTTCGGCCACGTCTGGAACTTCTGCACCATTGGCCTCTTCGTCCGCTCTGCGACCTGCGCCGGCGGCTTTTTCCCGTCGGGCGTCAGCTTGGCACGAACGTCCTTGATCAACTTCACGAACTCGCTGCGGTTGATCGTCTTCTCGTTGCGCACGAGGCGGTAGCGGTCGGCGCCGGCCATCTGCCTCACCTCCGTGCCGGCGGGCGAGAAAAGGATCAGCTCGACGCGCGCCACGCCGCGGCCGTCTTCCGTAAAGGCGATCTTGCTCTCGAACACGGGGATGTCGTGGTAGGTGACGGCCCCGTCCAGACGGGTGTCCGCGCTTTCGCGGTCTGTCGAGGTGAACCTGAAGCCCTCCTCCTGGTGGCGCTTCACGAACATGACGGGGTCTGATTTCCAGAATTCCGCCGTGTCCATGGCGGCGCCTATGTCAAACGCGGCAAGCACGACGCAGCACGCCGATGCCGACAACAGTGCGAACATCATTTTCGCGGCATTTCCGCAATGCCTGACTTTATTCTTTTCCATTTGCATGACCTTTCCAACTTCTACTGGCGGTTTATTCTACCAAAAACGCGGCCCGACGGCAACAACGGTTTCTTTTATCATTTTCGCCCGTAAACAAGAATCTTTGCAAGGCTGAACGGTTCGTTCAGCACATCAGGAGACCTGCGGACGCGCACGAAAAGGTACTTGTTCCTGTTTTTCCTTAGGTCAACCCGGTGCATATCGCGGGGCTCGGATTCGGTATGTACCGTTTGCCAGTTCTGTCCGTCCTCCGAAAGCGCCACTTCGAGAGGCGTCTGCAAGGAACGGGCTTTGTTGTTTTTTCCGGCGTCCACTACGACTACCCCTTTCACAGCAGCGGGCTTGGGCAGCATCACCATCGCCCACGGCGTTTTTTCCTTGTCCGTCTTAAACGCATTCCCCGTGCATGGCCGCCCGTCAAGCGCATGGGCGTATGCGCCTGGCGTGTCGCCATGGGGTGACGACGAGGTCCTCAGCAATCCGTCAGCGGAGATCAGTTCCGCATCGAAATCGTGCAACGTATAACGCTTGCCCTTCGGCTTGTACTTCGCGAGCTTGTCCTGCATCGCCGAAAGTTTTTGGAACACTGAAAGGTTCCCGTTTACGGAGGCGGAGAGGATGAGCGGCGCAAGGAACGACTGCTGTGGAACAACTACACCCTTTTTCTTTGCCTTCGACGCCGTACTGGCCAGATCCAGCAGCTTTGCAAGCCGCTTCTCGTCATCGATGATGAAGTCGCCGCACCATGCTAGTGCCTGGGCGAAATAGTTGCGCGTCCCGCTCTGCGCCGTAAGGACGGCCATGGACACCTGTTCCATCAGCGCCGGATTTTCCGCGATAGGCCCCGCCCATTTCGCAAGCGCCGACCTGAAGTCACCCTCCTCCTGAATTCTCCCGTCGTCCTGCCTGAGCGCCGGTGCAAGCTCAATGAGAGCGACGGCAAGTACATCCACGCCCTTCCTCTCCACGACCCGCCTGTAGTATGGCGTGAGCAAATCCCAGAGCGGTTGACGCAAGCCCTTCAGAGCCGCAACGGCGGCATGGGCGAATTTACGGTATTCGCCAAGCGGACGCCCCGCGCGGACTATCCAGTCCCCCCACGCGCGCCAGGCTCCGTAGTGCGTGGGCCATTCGCGGCAGGCGCGCGCGTAGAATGCCGACACTTCTTCCGCCGGACGCTCCTTGTCCTCGGCGAAGCGGGCCAACTCGACAAAACGATCAGCGTTTAGGCGTTTCTCGCGATCGCCCTCGAACGTCCCCTCGTCCGCCTGGAGATACGTCCACCGTCCGCCATTCGGCCAAAACGTGCGCATGGTCGTGGGCGGGGCGATGTTGTTGTCGATGTGCCAGGTACCGTTTAGGAGACGACGCGTGTACGCGCAATGTCCGGGCTGTCCGCACGTGATGGCGGGCAGGCCGTGTACGGCGGAGCAGATTGAGCCGAACGTGGATAGTTCGCCGCACACGCCGCCGACGATGTACGTATACTTCCGCTTGGGCCATTCGCCCGCAGTGATCCACGGTTTGTAGTATTCGGGCGAGTGGACAGACTCCCCGAAGCAGTTGAAGAGGCGGTACGGGACGAACCAGTGGGCGCCGCCGTTTCGAGCAACGTTCATGTTGCAGAACTTCTCCATGAATCGTTGCTGGTTTGGAGGGTCGTCCTCGTCGATTGATCCACGCCGGGCCAGCGCGTAGCGCCACTGCCACACGGGCTGCGTAAGCGCATGGCGGTGGAGGCGCTTCGCCTTCGCCGTCTCGCGGTAGGCGTCGAGGTAGTCCGCAAGCCATTCCTCGTCGCCTTTGGGATACTCGAGCGCCAGTGCCGTCGCGAACTTCCTGCCAGGCCCGTCGCCGTTGATCCAACGCCCGTTGTCCTGAAAAACCAGCGACTCCAGGGCGAACAGCGCGCGGGAGGCACACGGCCCGCTCCATACGAAATCCTCCATCCACAGGCGGTCCTTGAGGAATGTCGCGATGAACGGCCACGCGCCCGGACGCTCGACAAGCTCGTTGAACTCGTCGATGCCGGCGCGCTGCAGCACGGTGTATCGGACGATGTCGGTTTTCTGCGCCTCGGTAAGCTCGGCGTCCGCGCCGATTTGCTCGATGCGCGCCGTAAGTTTGTTCGGATTGAAGGGACGTATTTGCGGACCCTGTCCGGGCCTGGAACGGACCGTGGCGCGGTACTTGGGCTTGCGTTCGATGTACTCGCCGGACAGTATCAGGTAGCCCATTGCGCACTGTCCCCACACCGTGTCGCGTCCCATGTCGAATGCATTTTTCAGCACCGTCTTAGCACGCGCAGAATCTCCACCCTCGCGCAAAATCGCGTATTCGGCCATCTCAATGCATTGGCGCTGCACGACGGTCAGGTGGTTGGTGGGAATGGCGCGGAGCGACGCGATATATTTCTTCTGCTCGTCCAAATAGCCAGTACCCTTCATCTTGTTCGCCTTCTCCACGATCCCGAAGCCGTACCCCGACTCAAAACGCATCCGCCATCCGAAGCGGTCGCCGGCATCGAGTTTCAACAGCATCTGGAACTCTTCCTCGTATGCGAACGCGCCTTTCCGCGTACGTCCCTCGTTGAGGTCCCCCGCATTTTTGGCAAGGATCTCGAAGCCTGCTCCGTATGCGGCTGCGGCAGCCTCCGGGTTGGTCATGCGCTGGCGCGCCCCCTGCTTGAACAGAGCCTCAACCTCCTTGCGCGAGGCGAGCGCGTCGTTCACCCGCTTGGCCAACTCCTGTGGCGTGATGTCGTAGGGGATGTTCTCGATGAGCGCGAAGAAACGGCGCGGCTGCGGCGAGATGAATGAAATCGCCGGGAAACGTGAGGACCTGACGAATGACTTCTCCAGCGCCTTGTTGGCTGCCGCGACCTTCGGCGTGGGACGTTCCATGTCGTCGTACACGGCGAGATCGTACCCGCCACGCCGCACCAGTGCACGACGAAACGCCGGGCTCTCAAACACCTTGCGCACGTCCTCGCCGCTTTCGCACCAGTCGCTTCCCGTCTGCAGCACGATCATCCCGCCGCTCTCGCCGCGGGCCACGCATGGAAGTCCGACAACTAAGACTACTGCTAACGCAAACATCGTATTCTTCATGTTGCCTCCCATTTCTGCATGAACTTCCGCGTGATCATTTTGCAAGAGCCGCAATGCCCTTCTCCGCAAGCGCGACTAGGTTGCGCATCCGCTCGTTCTTGACGGTTTCGAGATCATCGTCGAAGATTAGCAGAAGCGGCAGCGATGTTGCGAAATAGTCAATCTTGAACGGCGTCTTTAATCCCTTCTCGGCAAACACCTTCATGCCCTTGAAGGGCGCCTTCGCCTCTTTCTTGCGTCCAAGCGCCGCGAGGGCGAGTCCGCGCCAGTACGAAAGCTCCGAATACTCCGTGACGGCCATCGACTGGAAGTCGCCCGCCTCGTCGGCAGCCGCCGTGAAAGCGGCCCTCGCCTCAGTTTCGCGGCCAAGTCCGCGAAGCGCAAGCCCCTTCAGGTAGTTCACATCCGCCTTTGCCTGCAAAAGGTGATATGCCTCACCCAGGTTCTCCGGCGTGTCAAACGCCTTCTCGGCATGTTCGAGCGCAACCACCTTGCTGTTGTACGCTTGCTGTCCCACCTTGCACGCTTGCTGTCGGCGCGGCCGGAGTCCGCGCCCTACCTTGCTGTTGTACGCTTGCTGTCTTCCGCCCGCCAGCGCCGCCCAACCCAACGCCAAATGTGCGCGCGTATACTGCGCGAGCACCTTCCCTTCACCGCCCTCCCACGGATGGAACCGCCGCGAGGCGAGTACTTTGAGCGCGTCATCGTACCGCCCTACGTCGTTCAGACACGTCACGTACTGCACCGTCGCGTCGTCGCGCGTCGCGACAAGTGCAGCCTTCCCTTCGAGGAATCTCAGCCGCTCCGCGCTCGACACCTTGCACTTTTCGCAAAGCTGATCGTACTCCGCGACGAGACGCGCGTCCATGGGATCGGCCTTCATCGCCTTCCTGTACGCGGACATAGCGCCCTTTGCGTCGCGCCGCACGTTCCAAAGCGCGACGCCGAGATTGCGCCACGCCGTCGCAAACGACGGATCGGCCTTGACGGCGACCTTCCACATCGCGAGCGCCTCTTCGTGCCGCTTGCGGTCGTAGAGAAAGTTGCCGAGTCCGTACGTGACGTTGCGCGACCTGTCGCCCCGATTCCAAAGATCGCGCAGCACCCGGTAATCCCACAACCGCGACGGGAAGAACCAATCAGGCGATTCGTCCTTGCTGTTGTACGCTTGCTGTCGGCGCGGCCGGAGTCCGCGCCCTACCTTGCTGTTGTACGCTTGCTGTCTCCCCAACCACGCCAACACATACTTCATCATCAGGTCGCTTTCGCCCGCAGCGCGCGCAACGCCGCGCGCACGCTCCTTCAAATACTTCTCCAACAGCGCCCTCGCCTCATCCTTCTGCCCCATCTCAATCAAATCATACGCCGCGTCAAGGGTCATATCGGGGCTGGGAAAAGGCCGGTCCTGTTTCTGACGTGAGACATGAGACGTGAGACGTGAGATTTTGCCGCGCCGCATGTCGATCATCGCGAGGCGCGTTTCGGCCGGCGACTTCCACGCGCCGTCCCACGTCGCCTTGTAGTAGGCGTCGTAGGCTAGGTCATCTTTGCCGAGGAAGTCGAGCGCAAGACCAAGATAGTAGTGCGCTTCGCCCGTATATGGGTTCGGATGCCTGAATGTAAGCCGTGCGACAGCCGCCGCGAAGTGTTCCCGTGCCTCTTCGAAGAGCCCACGTGAAAGAAGCCGCTTGCCGTAAAGGATGTGCGCACGGCAATCGCCTGGATCGCGCCGCAGAAGCTCGTCAAGGTATGCTTCGGGCACGCGCGTGGGATGGCGGTACTGGTCGAGATGCTCCGCCGTAAGAAATAGTTCGTCGGCGCTTGCGATGTCCCTTGGCGCCGGCGGTTCCGTCGCCACGGGACGCTTGTCCTTGATCTGCTCGAGTTTGCGTTGTTTTTTCTTCGCCGCCAATTCACAGCGGATCACTTCATTTTCGCCGTCAAGCACAACAAGGACATCCCCCGCCTTGCTGTCGTACGCTTGCTGTTTCGCATCCGCTCCAGCAATCCACGACCTTTCCGGCGACAAATCAACCTCGATCTCCTTCACGACCTTCCCGCCGCGCATCACGCGGATCTTCGCACCCTTCATCGGACGCGACACGGCAATTCCAATTTCTCCCTCGGCGAACCGCACCGCCGCGTCCCTGTTCGCATTCTGCGGCACGCCGATCTTCTGGTACGGCCACCAGTACTGCGAGAACGTCTTCGTCTCGTATGGCATCAGATACGTGAAGTCGGGCTGGTTGTCGGTATAGACGCCCGCCATCAGCTCGATGTAGGGCCCGCTGTCGTCCGTCAACTCGCGGTCCCATGCGTAACCAAAAGGATGGTTGCCCCACGTCCACTGCTTCTTGCCGGGGGCGATGTGCCGGTCGGCCACATGGACGAATCCGCCCTGCGCCGCGTGGTCGTAGCCGCCGAAGAAGTCGTACTTCGTCGCGCAGATCATGTACGAAGTCGGCACGGGGATGTTCTTGTACCAGCAGAGGTTGTTCGCGCCCTTGCGCGCGGCATAATCGACGCCGTAGTACTTCTGGAGCGCCTCGGGGAAGGATGACATCGCGCGCACCGCGTGGTCGGCGACGTACTCGACGTCCGGCGGGAAGAAGCTCTCGTACTGGTCGTGGACACGCGCGGCGACATTCGCCCACCAGAGGAATGTCTGCGTGAACGGCGTACGGTTGTAGAGGCGCGCCTTCAGCTCGACGATGCAGCTGCAGGGTTTCAGGCAGATGCCGTGCGTTCCCCTCATGCGCGTCAGGGGATCGTGGTCGCTCATCCACACCGTCACGCTGCCGTCCTCGCCCTTCTCAATCTCGACGTCTGTGGGCATGAACGTGGCGGGACGGTGGTGCTGCGGCCAGTTGAACTCCACGCCGCCGCTCACCCACGGGCCGGCGAGTCCGACGAGCGCGGGCTTGATCACGTCGTTGCGGTAGAAGAAGTCATAGTTGCCGTTCTTCTTGTCCTGGGCGATGTAGATGCGCCCGCCGAGTTCTGGCAGGAGCACGAGGCGCACGTACTCGTTCTCGAGCGTCACGGCGTCGTATTTCTTCATAGACGGCGTGTCGTACACCTTGTCGATGAACGGCACGGGATACACCTTCCCGCACGAGCCCTGATAGACCCGCTTCTCGAAGAACATCGGGTTCTTCTCCGGTTCGCCCACCGGATACGTCTTAATCGCGATCTTCTCGCGCTTGACTTTCAACTGAAAATTACCGTTCTTTGCTTTACTTGCTTTCTTTACCATTTCCTTCTCCTCATGTGGCGTAAAGCGCAATGACAAGTACCGCAACAGGAATGCTGGAAAGGACGATTTGCAAGGCCTTATTTCTCAGACATCACGAAATTGACGATCTTGCCCGTCTTGTTCGGATCGACGCCGTGGGGATGGTGTCCGAAGCCGCCGCGCTTGTCGACACCGATCCGCCCTCCAGCCGCCTTGAAGCGCGCAATGAACAGCTCCGCGTTCAACGCCGGCGGTACGGTCTGGTCTTGTCCGCCGTAAAGAAGAAGCACCGGGATGCCGGCCTTCGCGATCGGCTCGGCCATGTTCACGGGCATACACGGATCGTTCGTCCATTTGCCGTCGGCAGGCAGCCTCGCAGCCCATGGCCCAATCAGCCCCGCAGTCTGCTTGGCGTTCACCTTTGTGCCGAACCCGTCGAAGTTCAAAAGCGGAGCGTCAAGGTAGATGCGGCGCACGTTCTGCGGGTAGGTGGCTGCGTAGCGCGTGGAGAAGAAACCGCCCCAGCTCATGCCGACGAGGTTGGCCTTGGGCGCAAAGCCAAGTTCCTTCACGAGGAAGTCCTGGAACGCCGCGCACGCCTTGAGGCCGTTCTCGTCCATGCGCGTGTTGAACACGTCGATCGTTACATGGTGGTAGCCCTTTCCGAGCAGGTCCGGGACGCCCGTGCGGTCCACGAACGCCTCCGCCCACTGCATCGTCCAGGTCCAGGGCATGCCCTTCGCCGGCGCGACGGATGGCTCCACCACCCAGGCCTTTCGGCCATTGAAGTTGAACTTCGTGCGGCGGTAGCCGTACCACATGTCCGAACCGGTGATCTTGCAGGTCTTCGCGATCTTCGCCCGCAAGGACATCCCCTCGCTTACCTCTTTCTGCGGCGCATCGCCAGCCGCCATCACGTTCGTTACCCCCGCCAGCGCAATGGCGGCTACCATCAACTTTCTTGTCATCTTTCTTGCTCCTTTTTTGGATACGAGTTTTTGAATGATACCATAAGACCGCACCGCCCGTCATTGTCTGACGGCATTACCGTTGTGCCACCTCGAACCTGTTGAGACCGGGGCGAAGCGAGTGGCGCGCGCCATCGGCGACGAACGTCCCTTCGCAGCCGTACGGACACAACACCCACACGACACGGCGGCCGCCCTTCGACTCGACCTTCACGTAAAGCGTACCGTACAGCGTCTCTGTGTACGCGGAGAAGTTCGGCAATGTATTCGAGAGCAGCGGCGCGACGGTGATCTTGTTCCCGTCGATCTCGAAGCCGGCGAAGCCGTGGAAGAGCGCGCCTGCGGGGCCGGTGTAGCATGTGTGGATCATGCTGCCACGCGACGAGCGTCCGTACCACCAGTCCTCGGGGATCGTGTTGTACCCCTCGTCCGCGAAGTAGAGGAAGCCGGGCGCCTCGCGGCGACGGAAGGTGCGCAGCGCGAGCTCGCGTCCGCGCCGGGTCGCGCAGAGCAGACGCAGGATCGGCATGTAGCTCGGACTGCCGCCGTCGATGTAGCCCTTCCACTCCACGATGTCCTGCATCGCCTTCTCCGTCTCGGCACGGTGTCCGCCCGCATCCGCCGCGCCGCCCAACAGCGCGATCGCCTGGTAGCGCGCGTCCTCCGAGACGTACAGCCCGTTCTTGTACCACTCACGGTCGATCACCTTCACGAGCGCGGCGTGGCGGCGCTCCAGCTCCGCCCGACGCGCGGGATCCGTGATAAGCCCGTCAATCCCCAGCGCGCGCTTGATGGCCCACGCATACGCGCAGTTGTTGAAGAACATTCCCTCCACGGTGTGGCCCCAGTCGCCGTAGGCGTGCTTCGTCTTGTGTATCTCAGGGTAGAGCCAGTCGCCAAGGCAGTCGCCCTTCTTCGGCTCGTACTGCGCGAGGATGCCGTCCGGGCGCACATGCGAGTTGAGGTAGTCGAGCCACTTGTCGATCACGGGGCGCATGATGCCCTTCAAGCGCGCGTCGGGATAGCGCTGACAGTACTCCGCTAGCGCATACACGGGGAAGTTACTCCAGAATGTGCCGCCCCACCCGTAGCCGTTGGGCGAGACGTGCGGGATGCTGCCGTCCGGACGCTGACTCGACGCCCATTTGAGCAGATAGGCGTAGTAGTACGCCGCGCTGTCGAACTGCGGCATCCCGTCGCCCCACATCGCGGAAAGGCTCGCCTCGCCGTAGCCCAGGCGCTCGCGGTGCGGACAGTCCACCGTCACGCCACCCATCGTCGTCGCGACGAACGTGTCGCGGTCGAGCGCAAGGATCGTCTCAAGATCGCGGTCGCCCTTGAACCCGCCGTGGATGCGTCCGCAGCAGCCGATCACGATACCCGTCACGTTATCCAACGCGGGTTTCTCGCAGCCCGTGAGGTAGAAGAACCTGCCGGACTGCGTGTTCATCCTGTTCTCGAACACGCCATCGCCGCCGCAGAACTCGAACTCCGCGATCTGCCCGAACGTGCACTCGTCAACAAACGTGTCGCTCGCCGTCATCCGCGCAACCGTTCCCTTCTTGCCCTTCAGCCTCAAACGCATGAAGCCGGAGAACGCCTCGCCCATATCGATCTTCCACTTGCCCGGCGTGGCGGTTTCCTCAATTGAAACAGGCCTGATCTCTCGAATAGCGTAGTCGCGTTCGGAAACGTCGCAGGTGACGGTGAACGCAGGCCCCGTGCGCAGCACGCCGCGCGCGTGGCGCGTCTCGCGCTCCACGTCGCAGAGATGCTCGATGCCGCGCCTGCTTCCGTTGCAGTTGTAGCTCAAAGGCCCGTACGAGCGGTCCGCGCTCAGCGAAACGTCCCACGGCTCTGCGGAGTCGATCACCGTGATCTGTCCACCCAAATCTGGTGACGTGATCGCGCGTCCATCGACGCTCAGACACGACTCCTTCTCCTTGCACTGTCCCAAGGCGGCCCAGCCGTCGTGCATATAGACCTTGAACTCGTTCTCGCCGTCCTTCACGAGATCCGTCACGTCGTATGTCGTGGCAAGGAGGATGCCGTCCTCGACGTGGCTCCGGTTCGGACCGAAACAGTCGCTCGCCGGCTTGCCGTTCACGTAGAGCCTGTGCGACCCAAGCGACGCTAGCGCGATGATCACGCTCTGCGGTTTCTTCAGCGTCACTTTCTTCCGCGCAATCCAGTATTCCTTCTGGTCATGCTTCCACGGCGGCTTGAAGAACGGCTTTTCCCATTTCTCGATGCCCGTGACGAAAGTGGCGGCTTCACCCCCACCATCACATATTACATACCACGCATACTTCGTAAACGGTTTGAGTTCCAGCTTCGGTTCGACGTAAAGATGTTCCGACGTCTCGTACATCCCAACCATACCCTTGACACCTTGCGTAGCAACAGTATGATCGAAGAGATCGAAAACGGCGAACTTGAACTTCTCCGGCCTCTTGCCGGCCCACTTCCAGAAGAAGCGCGGCTTCACCACGCCAAAGGGTTTGGCAAGGTACTCGCAGCGAAGGTCATAAACGCCCTGCGAGGGCGGGCTCCACACAATACGCGGATTCTTCGCGATGTACGGCGTCACACGCAGAGTGTTGCGGCCGAACCACTCGATGTGGCGGGTGATCTCCAGTCTACACGGTGCAACCGTGCATCTGCCAACGGTCTTTCCATTTACCTCCACGACGCACTCGTCTCCGCCCTCGAACCCGTCACAGACGAAGAAAAACCGCTCCGGAGCGAAATCGAATACATACGAGTGCGGCGGTTCAACGAAACGGCTCACCATGAAGGTGAGTTCTGTAATACCCACGCTCGGCAACGGCTTCTGAGTTGCATACCCTTTCGCGTTGAAGCGCAGCCACGGCATGTCGCCATATTTGCCCGCGCTCTTCGCGCGCTTGAACGCCTTGCCGTCGAGCGACGCCTCCCACGACTTGTCGTTCGTGAACACGCGCATCTTCTTCCCGCCCACGGCCATGTCGAGAGAGGCGATGAATCCGGCATCGCCAGGTATGAAATTATCGCACGTCGCCTCAAGAACGTTGCGTCCAGGCTTGAGCAATGCGCGCAAATCGGTGGGGCGAGGCGTCCCCGCCGAGCCGTCACTCGGTAGGGCGCGATCACCGAGCGCGCCGCCAATCACGGAGAGC
>CAMKJU010000122.1 GCA_946413265.1 uncultured Lentisphaerota bacterium | reverse complement strand
GGAGCCAGTCGATCTCGCGCCTCCAGTCCTCGGGACCCCAGTGCTCGGCCTGGAAGCGCGTGAGGCCGCGATGCGCGAAGTAGCGGATGGCGCGGTACTCGAAGTGTGCCTCCTCGTGGACGTCGAGGTTCGAGAGGTCGATGGCGTCCTTCTTCGGCACCACGTCGCCGTCCCAGAACCAGTGGCAGCCGCCGCGTCGCTCAAGGAGGTCGTAGAGGCCGTACCACACACTCCGCAGGTTTGAGCCGGTGATGGTGAGGGCTACGGCGGGCAGAGGGCTGCCCGCCCTACCCTTTTCGCCGCCACGGTAGGGCGGTCGCCCCGCGACCGCCGCACGGTAGGGCGGTCGCCCCGCGACCGCCGTATTCCCCGATACGATGCTATACGCATCACGGCCGCTTTTGGAAATCTTGGGGTCAATGGCAAACCGCACCGTACCCTCCGGCGCATCCCTGCCCGTTATCATGCGGTGGTATTTCGCAAACTCCGCGCGATGCAGTGCAAACTGATCTGGAGCGTCCGCTTGAACAGATACCGTGTAGCCCTTTGGCGCTTCGTGGTGGTAGGACAGTTTTCCTCCGATCTTCTTCCACGACACCTTCAGGACGCCATCCTCGAGAGGAATTTCGCCGGAGCAGTGTTCAAGCGGAACATCCGGAAAACGGAGTTCGATGGTCTTCTTCACGCGGTCGATGTTCTTCACGCCGAGGACATCGCGGTAGAGAACATGCGCGATGTGGCTCGCAAAGCCATGCGAACAGCTGGCGGTGGGCGCGTCATGCTCCCACAGCGTTCCCGTGCGCTCCGCCATGAAGGAGAAGTAACCCTTCGCCTCATCGAGTATCTGTGCGGAAAGCCCGGTCTTTGAAAGACATTCGAAGCGAAGGTAGTTGCCGATGAAGGCGTTGGAGAACGCGATGTCGGGCCACTTGTTGTTCTTCTTGCGATTGGGGCCGAAGTCCTCCACAAGACGCTTCCACAGCTCAGGGTGCGACTTCGGCGTGGCGACATCGAAGAAGAACGCGTAGTACTGACACGTCTCGGTCGCTTCCGTATCGGGCTTGAGCGAACCGTCCTTCTGGCGCAGCGCGCGATCGACGAAGAACGTCCCGTTCCACGACTGGCGGCGGACCGTCTCGCGCACCTTTTCCGCCTCTTCGGCGTAGCTGGAAATGCCGTAGAGCCGTGCCACGACTTCGAGGACGCGCGCCCATGTCATGTTCGTCGGGTAGTTGACGTCCCGTGTCAGCGCGTTCGAGCGCGACCACTCCACGAACACGGACGGCGGCAGTTTTTCGAAAAGACCATCCTCGTTGCGGTATTTCCAGAAGAAGTCCATCAGCTTCAGAATCCTCGGACGAAACGCATCTACCATCGTGCGGTCGCCCGTACGTGCAAAATACTCGTCCAGCTCCAGCACGAACCACATCGCCCAGTTGGGAATCATCGAGTGGTCGGGGAAGTCGGCGGGATAGCACTGCGGCAACATCCCGTCGGGAATGTCGTTGAACTTCTCCGGCAGGAGGAAGTTCTGGATGAAGATTTTCTCCTCCTTCGCGTTGCCAGTGAACTCGATTGAGGCGCGTCCCGTGAAGAACGCATCGCAGTTCCAGCCCGCGCGCTCGCGCGAGGGACAGTCCATGAACCCGTCCACCGCGTTTTCCGCGAACGTGCGACGCGCCGCCTCGAATATCTTGTTGATGTCGGCGTCGGACGATTCGAACTTCGCCTTCCCCGCCTCGGGATTCACGTACTCGCGGATGGAAAGCTCGGAGACCTTGCATTTGCCACCGAAGAAAAACAGCTTCCCGTATCGGAACGCATACGGCTCAAACGCCTCAAGGTTGTAGACGCCAGCTTCCTTGAGCCGCCAGGCGACGATATTGTCGCACGAGCCGAAACGCTTCATGCTGAAGTCGCCGTTCTCCAGAACCTCGTCGAAGCAGAAGTAAAGTGTGCCAGGGCCGTCGCACTCGACGGTCATCTTCGGAAATCCCGCCGCGAGGAAACCAAAATCGACGAGGGCAAACCCGTTGCCAGGTATCTCCAGCACGGGAGGGACGTGCCCCGTCGCGTCCTCGGGGAAGCGGCACTCTTGCCGCTTCAGAGAGTCCTTGCGCGACGTCGTGACCGTGCGCTGCATATCATAATACGGAATCCACTCCAGTTCGGAGACCTTCCATCCGTCGCGGCGCCAGCTCTTCCCCTCGGTACAAGTCATTGAACGCGGCGTCTTCACGGGAAGCGTCTCGTCGTATTTCACCGTGCCCGTGGCGACAAGTTTTTTCGCATGGAGAATCGTGTAGTCCGGCACGGGCACGATACGCGGCAGAAGCGGAAGCAGCGGCTGTTCGGCAAGCGTACACGGCTTGACGAACGGAGGTCTGATCCCCATCCGCCATTCATTGCTGTGCGGCCATACCTCGTATGCCTCGGAGAACGTACGCTGGAATGAGAAGCGCTGGACCTTCCTCACGCGCTCCTCAAGCACCCCTGCCTTGAAAGCACCACCCTTCGCATCGGTTACCGCTATCACCTTGCCGTCTGCGACGATCTCCGCCTGCAAAAACGACGACTGGCGCACGGTGTAGAAACTGTCGCAGTTGTACCCCGCGACCTCAATAGCGACGACGTTCCGCCCACGCTTCAGCTTTCCGCCAAGCGGCAGCTCCTCTACGCGGACGAACCCATGCGCGGCGCGCGCCGGGCCGTAGCCGAGGAACTCGCCATTCAGGAACACGCGGCACATCGTCGCACCAGTGAAGCGCAGCACGGCGTTGGACGCGACGAGCGCGTCCCTCCCGTCGAATTCTGCCGTGAACCCGACTTGGCAGTTCCACTCCTTCTCGCGTCCTTCCGGCCACACGGGCTTGGCCTTGGAGAAGCTCGGTGTGGCACAAACTCCAACATGTGCTGCCAAGACAGCTGCAATCACGAGAAGCTTGTTTCTCGAAAGTACGTTACGTTTATGCATCTTCATGCTCATTATTTTCTGTTACAAAGAAGATCCGTCCAGTCGTAGTCGAGAAGCGCGCCGTTGACAACGTTCGCGAACGGGATGAAAGTCCCCTTCCGCACGGAGTCCGCCCAGCTCGGCGGCGTATGGCAGCAGTAGATGCTCGAGAAGAGGTCCCGCCGTGCGGCGTAGGCGTGCGCCGCCGCGATCGCGGCGTTGCCGTGCGCGACGATTTCCGTCTTGAGCCCCAGACGGCGCATCTGCGCGTCGGCAAGCGTAATCATCTCTTCCGCGCGAACGCCGACCATCGACTTGCCGAGCATGTAGAGCATCATCGCAGGCACTTCGTCCGGCGTGTCGGTGCCCTGCCACGTCTTCCGGTACATCGCGCCCGTCTCGCCGATGCCCGCAAGGTCGGCGACGGTAATCGCCTTGCCCTCGGCAAGCGTCTGCGTCACGCGCATCCTGTGGATCCCCCTGTCCGCACGGTCGTCAACCACCAGCACCGCACCCTTCAGCGCACCCTTCGGCAGGAACGTCACGGCCGGGACCTTCTGTCCGTCGCCAAAGGAATAGACTTCGCGCCGGATCGTAAAGCCGTCCGGAAGACGCTGCGGCGCGGCGACCTCCTTGACGGACACGCCGATCTGTTCGAGCGGACGAATTCCCGCACGCTTGACGACCGCTTTCGATAGGCGCAGCCCCCCATCTTGCTGTTGTACGCTTGTTGTCGCCCCTGTGCGCCCTTCTCGATTCTTCTCCACTACCGCAAGGTCGTCTTTCAGGTACTCGAAGATGCTCTTGAATCCCGGCAGCTTGTCGACACGCCCATCCGGCGTGACGTTGCACGCCTTGCCTTCAAGTCCGTGATCCACCTTCGCAAGGTTGAAGTCCTTGTCCAGTTTCCGCACGGCCGCAACGTCGATTTCGGGGACCGTCTCGTCGCCGGCGAGCCAGCGGCGCATCCACTGGACCGCCGACGCGCGAAGCGACTCCTTCCAGCCGTGCCGTCCCGCGACGTCCGTCATGCCGTAGCGCCGCGCGTCGAGTCCGCAATTGCGCACGACGTCCTGCACGACCGCGTACGTCTCGCGCGAACCCGCAATCGGGAAATAGTCACCCTGGCAGCAGTGCATCCTCACGGCGTTCGCGCCCATCAACACGTAGCCCGCGTGGTTGAGTCCGAACGACAGCTGCCCGAAGACATTCTGCTCGGCGTCTCCGATCTGCGAGATGTTCTTGCCCGACGTGCTGGGAACGACCTTGCGCAACGAACTGATGTAGCACACCGGACACGCCGCGACGATGCGCGGATCAAGCGACTCCAGAAGCGCCGTCATCGTGCCGCCGCCGGAATTGCCCATGCATCCTACGCCGACCCTCATCACATCGTCGCGAGAAAGAAGATAGTCAATCGCACGCATCCCGTCACGGATGCGCTGGCGCGCCATGCTTTGTCCGAGGAGCGCGGCGAGCGCCCCGTAGCGGTTGTGCTGGGAACAGGCGTCGTGTCCATTGCCCACCGAACGCTCGCCCTGCGCGAACGGGTCGTAGACGAGGACGGCGAACCCGGCGAGGGCGCCCATCACGCCCGCGCGTTGGTAGGCGCCATACCCCTTGCCATTGGCGGAATGTCCGCTTGGGATGAGGATGCCGCGATACGGCGGCTTGAACTTCGCCTCGTCGGGAAGAAACATAAGCCCCGTCACGCAGACGCCAGGACGGCTTTCGAAGATGACCTTCTCGACGCGGTAACCGTCGCGAACGACGCGATCCACCACATTGGCGTTGAGCGGCGTGCGCTCGAAGTCGACGCCCCCCACGGCCTCGGCCATCTTTGCACGCAGTTCCTGACGGCGAGCGTCGTACTCCGCACGGCTCTTCAGCGTGCGCCAGGCGTCGTCAGCCGCCTTGTCCGCCGCCGAGAACTCGGCAAGTACAGCTTTGTACGCGAGGAACTTGTCGGCCTCCGGCAACAGACGCTTCCTGAGCGCGTCGGTCATTTCGCTCCGTGAACAGTCCTCCATGTAGAACGCGGGCCGCGCGTCGGGCGTGGCCGTCTCGACCTTCACATTCTCGAAACGGACGTCGTCCGCATGTCGCACGTAGAACCCGTAGGCGGGAAGTGCCATCTGGTTGAACATGAACGCCTCGGGGTACGAGCAGTCCTTCTCCGGCACAACAGCCGTCGCCTCCTTCGGCGTGCCGCCGCCGGGAACCGTAAGCGTGATGTTGCGCAGCGTGATGTTGCGCGGACGGCGCGCGGGCATTCCGCCGCGTGCCGGCACGCCCGTAATGGACGACGCGATGCGTCCGTCGCACGTGCCGGTCACGTTCTCGATCAGGATGTTGCGCAGGTACGTGTTACCCTTGCCTTTCGGGCCGTGGCGGTTGCTGTGGCGGATGAAGATGGGCGTCATATACCCTTCCATCGTGATGTTGCGGATCGTCACGTTCTCCATGCGCCCGCCATCCACGACCTCCAGCGCGAGACCGGCGATGCCACAGTAGCGGTTCGTCACGCCCGGCATCCCCCTCTTTCGCCAATCCCAGCGCCAGGCACCGGGAGATCGGCGCAGTTCGCAGTTCTCGATGGTGATATCGCGGAACGCGTTGTAGCTGCCCGTGCCGAACTTGATCGCGTTGCAGATCGACCCCATACGGCAGTTGCGCACCACGACGTTCGTGACGGGGAACGTCTTGTCGCTCTCGGCCTTGAAGCAGAACGAGTCGTCGTCCGCGTAGAAGTCGCAGTCCTCTACCGTCACGTTGCACGACTCGATGTCCAGCCCGTCGTTCATCCGGTTGCAGTAGTTGAAGCAGCTCGTGCCCTTCACCTTCACGCCGTCGCAGTTCCGCAGGTGACACGCCCACGAGCCGGGGTTCGTGTAATGGAAACCCTCCAAGCGCACGTTGCGGCAACGCGAGAAGCGCATCAGGAGCGGCAGCGTCTTCGGCTGGTCCTCGCCGCGCAGCTTGGCCGTCTCCCGGAAACCGCCGCCACGACCGTTGATCGTGCCCTTGCCGACAATGGCGACGTTCGTCGCATGGTCGGCGTAGATGAACACGGGGCACTCACCCCGTGTCGCGTAGTCGGCGATGTTGGTGCTCGCGAGGATCGTCGCGCCATTTGCGAGCTCCAGCGTGACGTTGCTCTTCAGCTCGAACGGCTTCGTCTCGTGCTCGCCCGGTTCAACGCGCACCACGCCGCCGCCCTTCGCCGCCGCCGCGTCAATCTGCGGCTGCAGATCAAGCATCGCGCCAGACGCAACGGATGCACCGATTACATACGCAAGCACCATAAAATCTTTTGTCATAAACATTGCTCCTTATTTTGTCGAAAAATCGTACGCGCCAAGGATGCGGCGGGATTCGTCCGCCGCAGAGACCATCATCAAACGGTACGTCTTTCCGTCGGACGCCACGTCGATCACGGCATGGGCACCGGTGAACGATTCGGGCGCGACGTCCTTCAGCCACGGCTCTGCGGCGTCCTTCTGTCGGCGCTTCGCCGGAAAGAGCCCCGGCGCGTACAGACACGGCCATGTTGCCTTCGCGAGGCGGCGCATCGTGGGACGGTTCATGTGCTCCTGATGCCACACGCCCGCCACGACCACACGTGCGCGAAGCGCCTTCACGAGGGCGTCCGTCATGCTGTGGTGTCCGTGATGGTTGGCGTTGGCGACATCCACCTCAGGACATTCAGGCGCGAGGAAATCCTCGATATCCGCGAACGCGCCCGCAGGCGTCTTCACATGCCATGAGAAGTCGCCGCCGTTGTAGTAGCGGAAATTGCCAAGCGAAAACACCATCGCCGTCGAGAGCGCGTTTTCCGTGAACCGGCTCCGGGGGACGCCGATCGCCTCGCCGATGTCGAGAATTGATCCGTCGCGCTTCAGCACGCATCCCCGTGCGCAAAGCGGCGCGAAGCCAAAGCCCTTCCATCCGCCGTGCAGGAGCTTGATCTGGTCCGAGCCCTTCTCCAGACGGAAGCGCTCGATCTTTGTCCCGCGCTTCTGTGCTTCGGTATAGACTTCACGCAGGTGGGCGACGATTCCCGCCGAAAAGCCGTTCGTCGTGGACGATGGATCCTCCATCTGCGGCCAGGAGCGGTCAATCATCGTACCGAAGTCCAAGGACTCCATCGCCTGTCCGATTCCGCTCAATGCGTAGTTGCCGCGCTTCGACCGTCCCGCGCTGTACTTGCCGTTGCCGGCGTGGTCGCTGTGGTAGTGGGTGAGGACGAAGTAGTCGACGTTCTTTCCGTTCGGGTTGTCGGCAAGGACCCAGCGCGCTGTCCACTCGCCCGGACGCCGCTTCACGTCCGGCAGATGCGGCACGCCGGTCGTGCCGATGTCGCCGCAATCGATGAGCGCGGTCGTTCCGTCCGGGAACGTCAGGAACGTCGCCTCCGATCCGCCCGTATAGAGCGTCGCGATGCGAAACACGCCCTTCTTCCACGCGGGAAGCGTTTGCCCCGCAAGCGGATGCTTCGCCATCTCCGCCCAGGCTTTCCAGGACAGCACACCGATTCCAAGCGCGGCAATGCCGCCACCTAAAAACTCACGTCTTTTCATTTCTATTGTATTTTGCCCTTACTGACTTCAGGTACTTTGCACCTGTGTTTCTCTTTGCAGAATTCGTTATTCCCTCAACAGCGCCCTTATATCGACGTTTCTTCTCAATCGCCAACCGCAATTGTTCCATTCGTGGCTTACGAGGATGATAAGTTTTGGTAACAGGTTTCATTTCTCCAAGCGCATTTAGAACACTACGACCCATTTTCTCAGCAAGCAATACCGGGACAGCATTTCCAATCTGCCGCATCGCCTCGCCCCATGAACCTGAAATAACATAATCTGGTGGGAATGTCTGGATGAGCTTTGCCTCATGTACAGTCATGTAATATCCTTTATATTTGAACATTGAAGTGCTTTATTATTCTAGCAAAGTCATACCCATCTATCATAGTTATCGGAAGTTTCTCACAATCTCCCGCTTCATCCAACGCCGATTTTGAGAACTGACTTGTTGTCACAAGGGCCCCACGTGCATATCGTCCAAGGCTACCTCTTAATTCCGCCACCTCTTTCCGCCCCACCGTGTGCATCCATCGCTTTGCCTGAATTTGAACATGCAAACTCCGAATTGGCCACTGCCACTCATCGGCAAAGGCATCAACATCTATTCCCCCATCCTGTGAATAACGCGTTGTAGCAACACGGCAAAAGCCAGAGTGTTCTAGTACATTCTTCACAAGGCTTTCAAAACGAGCGGGATGCAGATTCAACATTTGCGCACGTATACGCTCGAGTTCATCTGCAGAATAATTATCACATCCTGCAATCTGCGTCGCCTGTATGCGAATTGGCATTTCTCCTTCTGCAAAAGAATCACCGTTCTTACGCGCATACTCACGGTACAATTGCTTTGCCAATATCGCATCCTGCGATACGATTACTTTTGAAAAATCAGAAATCACCGCGAACTCAAAAATGCAAGCGTTTCGCGGTTCTCCAAATATGTCATATTGTTGTTCTTTATATCGCCGTAATCCAAAAAGAAAACCTATGAAACGCCATCGCCGTACGCCAATAGTCTTGTCACGCCTACTACATATCAGTTGAAAGCAATATATTGGGTACAATTCCGATCCATGCGTTAACAACCGTTGATTCTGACCGCCAAATCCTTGTTCTCCTTTACGGCCCTGCGCAGTATACACCAAAACATCATTCTCTATTCTGTCATAATAGGGATTCTCTGATTGAAGTCTGCCACTTGGGACTGAAGTGAACAAAACAGCTCGTTTAGTAGAACCATCAGCGTTCATCACGAATCGAACACCACCTGCATTCCCCACCCCAAGCGACCTATATGCTTCCTCGTGAGAATAGAGTTCATTCACGATAAAAGACTCTACCATCACGTAACCTCCAAAAGTCTTCTCAATTCTGCTTGCGACGCCTTATCGGCTTTACGACAAAACCGTTCCGAATGAATTTGCCGCCACCGAAAAATAAAATCATCGGGACAACCACACAACCCGAAGACCTTATTCCATACAGGGTGATAAATTTTAAGTAGCATGCAATACATTCCATTGATATATTTCGCGTAGTCTTTCTCCATAACGTGAAAGCGACAAAGAAAATCGCCGGTGACGAATCCTAATGATTTTTTGATTCTTTCATGCCAAAAGTCAAGCTGTTCATGGCATGAAAGCGTATTCAATCCGATATCTGAAAATCCCTTTGGCACGGCTTTGCCCACATAGATAGGGACATTGTACCCCATGCGGTTTACCTTGTTGCCATAGCGTTCATAGATGCCTTTTTTAGCCGTGCAGTATATAGCATATACACCTGATCCTGTAAAACGAGGTGGCGGCAATTCGCATACTGGCGTACCATTGAACGCCCTAACTGCATCCTTGCACAACTCGGCAAAAGCCTCGTTGT
Source organism: uncultured Lentisphaerota bacterium (assembly GCA_946413265.1). GTDB lineage: Bacteria > Verrucomicrobiota > Kiritimatiellia > RFP12 > UBA1067 > RUG572. The sequence goes on along the minus strand of CAMKJU010000122.1, from coordinate 2,433 downwards.
GATAGATATGATCCTCTCTCTTAAAGGGAACAAATGAGAAATCATCTGCCATAATCGTATCCTTTCTTGCTGCGCAATATTATACCAAATTTCGTTCTCGCCCGCTTGCCGATTCTATGCTTGCCATTATCGAGACGTGCGCGTTTCGCCCAATGACAACGTGATCGTCGAGCGGGATGCCGACTACTTCGCCAGTTTCTATGAGCCGCTTCGTCTCTGCGATATCTTCTTCAGACGGTGTGGGGTCTCCGCTCGGATGGTTGTGCGCAACGATCACGGACACTGCCCCAAGCCGGATTGCCTGACGGAAGATGTCGCGTGGATGAAGGAATGTCTGATCCACAGTGCCTCGCGATACAATCAGCGGCTCGCAGAGAAGGTGCCGCTTTGCGTCAAGGTAGAGGGCGTAGGTACATTCCTGCGATTCGTCTGCCCCAACCGACTGTACCTGCCTCACGACATCGTCAGAAGTCTCAATCGCGCACGCGAACGAGCGGTAAGAAGTTCTGACATTGCGTTTCACGAGCGCGAATGCGGCGGCGAGCTGAACAGCAGCAACCTTGCCTACGCCCGGAACCTTCGCCGCGACGATCTGCTGCCACGTCGCATCGACAAGATTCGCCGCGCTCCCGAAGTGCCTGATTAGTCTGTTGGCGAGGTCGATGGCACTTGATCCCTTTTGCCCTGTGCGGATGAGGATCGCAAGTAGCATGGCGTCCGGCACATCCTGTGCCGGATTCGCTGAACGCATGAACGCCTCCCTTGGACGGGACTCAGGCGGCAGGTCCTTTATTTTGAGGGGTGTTGCCATGCTGCTTTTTTACCTCAGAACCGGATGTGGCTCAGGCGTTCGCCGTCGAAGTAGCCGAAGGAGCGTTCAGAACCGCCCTTGGGCAGCGACACCGAACCGGGATTGAATATCGTCAGTCCGCATGTTAGGCGCTTCAGCTCGGGGACGTGCGTGTGACCGTGCGCGAGGACCGTGCCCATGCCGACCGGCGGCAGACGGTTTTCGTTCCAGAGATGTCCGTGCGTGAGGAAGAACGTCTCCGTCCCCGCGTCGAGGACGGCGTAGTCGCCCATCATGGGAAACTCGAACATCAGCTGGTCGACTTCCGCGTCGCAGTTGCCGCGAACGGCGACGATTTTCTCCTTCAGACCGTTCAGCGTCTTCGCGACCTCCTCCGGGTCGTAGAAGTTCGGCACGCCGTTGCGCGGACCGTGGTAGAGGAGGTCGCCCAGCAGCACGAGCCGGTCGTAGCCAAGTGAATCCGCCGCCGAAAGCGCGGCCTTCAGCGTCGATGGCACGCCGTGGATGTCGCTCATGAACACAATCTTCAATGCATGACTCCTTTCTTAAATCGAATCTGGAAGGCGAGTCCCCACATCGACGCAATAGACCTTCACGTAGCGCCCGCTTCTGCTGTTGAAGAAGATGCGTCTCCCGTCGTGGGAGTAGATGGGATGCGGGTGTGCGTCCTGTCCGAGCCAGTCGCTCGAATGCTTGCAGAGCGGAATCCACGTGAGAACGCCTCTGTCCCAGTCGGGAACCACCTTGCTGATGTATTCGCCGTCCTTCTTGTGCGGATCGGGTCCGTTGTCCGTGCTGTTCTCGCGCACGACCTTCACGTCCTCTGGGAACTTGAAGTAGCCGTCGCACACGAGGTTCATGTCGTGGTCCATCGTGAAGTGCCCGTAGGCGTTGTAGTCGTCCGGCAGGGCGATTTCCCAGTACCGTCCGCTTTCCAGCTCGTACCGCCCCACCATCGCGGGACCGTTCTCGTATCCGCCGTGATAGATGACGATCCTGCCGTCGTCGCTCCACATCTCGTGGCACACCCAGTCGCCGCGTTTCCGGGCGAAACCGCGCGGATTGCCAAGCGTATCGGCCCCCTCGGTGCGCACCTGCCGGATCGCGTCCAGTCTGTGGTCGTAGATCCAGATCCTTCGGATACCGCAGTCTGAGCACGGCCACTCGTGGTTGTACATGATGATCTCGGGATCGACGGGGTTGAACTGCACGTGCGTGATCCAGCAGAGGGGAACTTTTTTCTCGTAGACGAGCGCGCCGCTCGCCGTGTCGTAGACGCAGAGGTAAGAACTCAGTTTTTCCTGCTGTACCCGGCCGTCGATGTTGTAGATCGGCCGCCGGTCGAGTCCGCTTCCCTCCGTCTCGGGGTCGTAGTCAAGCGCGCGGGCGTCCGTCATCGGCACGCACAGGAGGCGTCCGTCGGACGAGACGTGCGTGAACGCCGTCACGCGGTCCGCCGGCACGGCGGCCAGTTTCGCGACCACGCCGTCCTCGCCCACGCGGCAGATGGAGTTGTCCTGGATGAAGTAGGCGATGCGCCGTTCGGCGTCGAGGCACACGCTCGCCTTGCTCAACCCGATTCCCGGACGGCAGTCGAAATAGACGTAGCTTTTCATCGTGCC
>CAMKJU010000121.1 GCA_946413265.1 uncultured Lentisphaerota bacterium | reverse complement strand
CTCCGCCCGTCTTTCGGCGTTGGCCCTTCGGCGTTCGCGGCAAAGCCAATCCTGAAAGCCGTCGTACTTCGCCCTCTCCTCTGGAGTGAGGGCGGACGCCTCGACCATTTCGAGCGCCTTGCGCACGTCCGGGTTCTCTTTCAGTTCCGGCGGAGCGTCGCGAATGGTGCCGTCAATCTCCGTGAGGAAGCGCAGCCACAGCACCGCCATCTTGCGTTCAGGCCATGTCTGCGGCTTGAACTTCTTGAGTTCTACGAAAACGAGCTGGAGTCCGTCTATCGTCTCGCCCTTGATTTCGCGATGTTCCATCTGGTAATGGTGATACCACTGCGGCACGTCCAAATCAAGGTTCTCGTTCAGGAGGTTCAGCGAATAGACCGTCTTCAAGTTGCGGTAGTCGCCGCCAATGGGAAGCTCTCGGGAGTACGCCTTGGCGGCGTTGAAAAGCGCGCGCTGGTTGTAGTCGGGAGACCAGATCATCTGCATTTCCACGATGAACTGCCTGTCGTTCTGGTCTTTGCAGCGGACATCCACGATGGTGTCCTTGTGGAGCGGATCGTCAGGCACCAGCTCAGGCGTAAGGTATTCAATGGAGACGATCTTGCCGTCTTCGGGCAAGGGCAGTAGCGCGTTCAGCAGGCTTGTGATCAAGTCTGGGTGTTCGCCGAAAATCTTCTTGAAGGTCAAATCGGCCTTTGGATCGACATACTTACGCTCGTTCATAAGAATTCCTCACGTTGCAGCTCGCGTGGCGTACCGCCATTCGTTCAGCGTGAAGCGAATGAAGCGTCCGCTGATCTTCTCAATGCGCTTGAGGTTCGCCTCCGTCTTGTCTATGAGGCGAATGATCTCCTCGTCAGATGAAGTCATAGGCAAGCACCTGTTCCTTCTGCCGCGCATACTCTTCATCGGACATAACAAGCCCCATCTGAAGCTTGACGTTGCCACGTCCATACTTACAGGCCATCGCAGGAAGCGTAAGCGGCTCATGCCGTACAGACCTGTGCGGTACAAAGGCGGCAAGGGCGCGATACACCTTGTTTGCAAAGCCATGTTCGACGTCGATCTTCATTTGTTACCTCTTCTGCTCAAGGCCAGTCGTCCCCAAGCGGCGCACATTTTACACTATTTCCCGCTCCCCTGTCAAGGTACGCGGCGGACAAAACGCGCCGCAAAGCGTAAGATGTATTGCGCTGACCCTCGCGCCCCCCGCCTCGCGGAGCGCCTTCACCATCTCCGCGCGCTCCGCCGTGCTCTTCGCGGCTACCTCAGGATGATGCACGTGCGGCTTCTGACCAGCACCAGATCGCCGTTGACGATCTGCACGGCCCAGCCCCTGGGCAAGTTGCCGCGCTTCGGTACGCCGGTGATTGCGCCGCCGTCCGTGCACTTGATCAGCACGCCGGGACGCAGATTCGCGGGATCCGCAATCCGCACCAACGAACCCGTCAGGTCGATCGTGCCCTTGTTCACGATGTAGTCGCCGACGGCGAAGCCGACCGTGCCGGTGATGCGGAGCGTGCCGTTCTGCACCGTGCCGGACTTCAGCGAAAGCGCCGAACGCTCGAGCGTCTTTCCGCCGAGGTCGAGCACGGCGACATTCGGGTTGCCATCCGCCCAGGTCGGCAGCGCGACGCCAGGGCCGTTCTTGAGGTTGCGATAGACGATGGCCGGCGAGAGCGCCCCGTTCCATACGCGCACTTCGTCGACGTCGATTGCCGCGTCGGGATCGTTCCAGAACGACGCACCGAGGCAGAAATACGTCTGGTCGATCTTCTCGGTCAGCTTCCAGTTCGGAAGCGTCTGCGAGATCGCGCCGACTGCGGCGCCGGTATCGGCGTTGTAGCAATACGCCTTGACCACAGTCGTGCCGGTCGCCTCGTCGTAGTCAAACGTCATCGCCGCATAGTATTTCGCATCGACGGCAAGCGTACCCGTCCCGTAGAGCGTGTTGATGCCGGCGGGGGCGATATCCACTCCAGAAGGACCGCCGTTGGAATCGCGGAACAGAGTATAGGTGACGACGCTGCCGGTATCCCTTCCGAGGCAGAACAGCTTCGTCCACACCGTATTCGCGCGCGGCGTGAACCAGAACTCGAGCGAGGCGCTGTCCGTCGCGATCGGATTGGCGCCGAGATCGACGTGCTTCGTGTTCTTGGCGCCGCCAGGCAGGTGCAGCATGCCGCTGCTGATCTCGTTGTCGCCGACGTTGCGCGTCCCCTCTGCGCTGCCGGTGACGGAATCGGCGAGCGTGCCGTCGTCGAAGCTCCAGCGGTGCGCGAGCGTCGCATCCGTCGCCGCGCCGAGCTCGATCGCGTCGGCGTATGCCGCGTCGAACTTCGCGTTCGCGCCTTTCTTGACGCTCTCCCAGACGTCGGCCGTCGTGAACGCGCCGTCCCAGACGCGCACTTCGTCGAATGCAACCGCCGCGTCGGGATCGTTCCAGAACGAATAGCCGAGAACGAAATAACTCGTCGGTATCTTCTCGGACAGCCTCCATCCGGAGAGAGAACGCTGGATCGTGCCGACGATTGCGCCGGTCTCGGCGTTGAAGCAGTATATCTTGAAGTGCGTCGCCGAGCCGTCGTAGTCGAGCGTCATGGCGAAGTAGTACGGAACACCGGCCTTGAGAGAGTCCATGCCGGCCCACGTGCCGCCGTCGGGATTTACGTCGAGGCTCCATATTCCGTCGTTGGAATCGCGGTGGAACGTGAAGGCGAGGATGTTGCCCGTGCCGCTGCCGATGCTGAAGAGCTTGGTCCAGACCTTGTCTTCCGCGAGCGTCGCCCACATTTCGACCGTCACGCTGTCCGACGGGAGTCTGTTGGTGCCGAGATCGACATGGCCGGCGTCCCTCCATCCGCCCGGCAGACGCAACGTGCCGTCTTCGGCGACTTCGTAGGTGCCGGCCGTCGCCACGTCGGCGGCGCTGCCGGTGACCGAATCGGCGAGCGTGCCGTCGTTGAAGCTCCAGCGGTGCGCAAGCGTGTAGGGCAGGCGCGAGAGTGACCTGTCGGCGCCGCCCGACGCGAGCGCGAGCGTGCCGCCCCTCACCTTCACCGTGTCGGCCGCCGGGAATTCGTCCACTGTCAGCGTACCGTCGCCGGCCTTGGCGAACGAACTGCCCGGCCAAACGGAAGCGACAGTGTTGTCCGTCATCTCGACGTCCCTGCCATTCGTGTCGAGCGTGAAGCCGCCGGTGTAAGAGAGCTTGTCGATGCAGGTGATGGCCTTCACGCCCGTGCCAGCGCCTTCGCTCGTCGTCTTGAGCGTGCCGCCGCCGAGGCCGACCGCGGACACCCCCGTGTTACCCCCGGCCGCGTCGGAGGGCGTCAATTCAGCCACTACGGGCGTCGAGACCGTGCCGCCGTCCATGACGAACTCGCCGCGCCCCAGCTTAGCCGCGCCGACGCCGTTGTAGGCGTTCAGCTCGCCGCCTTTCATGAGGTACGTTCCCCTGCCCTGGGCGTCGCTGCCGAAGCATACCCAGTTGTTGTTATGGCCGGAAACCGTGATCGCGCCGCCGTTCTGATCGATGACGCCTTCGCCGTACCAGCCGATATGCGTCCACCACCCCGTCTGCAGCGTGCCGCCGTTCATGGTATAGACGCCTGCGCTGGGGATGCCGTTGTTCTGTCGGCACTGGCCGACCTGGAAATCGGCGTTGGGCACCCTCACGTCGCCGCCGTTCTGCGTGAAATAGCCTCTGCCCCAGTCACCGACGACGAATACTTTGTTGAGCGAAGTCAGCGTGCCGCCGTCCATCGTCAGATAGCCCGTGCCGGTGTTGCCGCCCCAGCCCACTCTCCCCAAGCCATTGAACTGGATGTTGGCGCTGCCGGATATGTACGCCTCGCCGTAGCCGTCGCGACCTATGGAGAATCCGTCTGCTTTATTGTTGTTGTTGACGGACATGCTGCCGTTTGTGATGCTCAGATAGCCCTTCGACCCGTTGTACCAGCCGAGCTGGAGCATTTCGCCGCAGGAGAACGTGCCGCCATTGATGTTGAGCCTGCCCGTGTTACCGTTGCTCTCGCCGACGGTGACGGCCGTACCCGCGCTGATTGATCCGTTTTCGGAAAGGTTCATCACGCCGTGCGTGTTCGCGGGACCTGGAGCAACCGAAATCCACTCGCGTGTAACGAGTTTTCCGTTTTCGGACACGTTCAGCGTGCCGCGATTGCCGGTTCCCTCGTTGCCCGCGATGATGGCTGTCAGGAACTCGACGTTGCCGTCGCCGGTAACGTTGAGTTCGCCCGTGCCGCCGCGATTGCCGAACGGAACCCAGTGCGCGGCGTCGATCAGGCTGCCGCCCGCCACGGTGACGACGGCGTCGCCGCCGTTCGCGCCGAAGCGCGGCTGCGCGTTGAGACGCGCGACGCCCGCTGTCTGGTAGTAGCCCGCGAGATCGCCCGCGCCGTTGCCGACCAGGATTTCTCCGTTCTCATTGACGTCCATTTCGCCGGCGTCAAGCTTGGCCAAGGTGTACCGGACGTCGCTCGCCACGTTGAGGCCGGCAACGGCGGTCTTGAACTCCGAATAGGAGAGGGCGCGGCTTGCCTCGTGCGGCAGGGCGAACGCCACTTCGGAGCCTTCGACGCCGCCGCTGACGAACCCGCCGCCGTTCTTCACCGTCGGTTGCCACGGAATCGTCAGCTTGTGTCCGTTGAGGTTCACCGTTCCCGTGATTTCAATGTCGCCGGGGAGTGCGCTCCAGTCGCAGTCCGCCGCGAGCGTGACGTCGCCGATTGTCGCGCCATTGGCTACGCGCATCCAAGCCGCCGAGCCGATCGCGGCCTGGACTTCAAGGCCTGTGCCGGAGATGGAAATCTTGCGGTTGATGAGGTCTTCGACGGCCTCGCCGGTTGTCGGGTCCTGCCAGTTCGCCATGTTGGAGGCGTCGCCGTCGCCCGTCGCGCCCGTCCAGACCGCCGTTCCGGTCGGGACGCCCGCGCGCGAAACGAGAATATCGCTGCCGAGCCCGACGATGAGATCGCCTTTCTCCGCGATGAACTTCGCCGGATCGCCCGTGAACGAAAGCGTCGCGCGCGTCGAAGAAGTGTTGACGATGGACGCCCCGAGTACGTTGCCGATTGCGACGTCCTCAATCGTCAGATTGTGTCCGTTCAGGTCGATCGTCGTGCCGTCGAGCTGGATCAAGCTGAGCGCGGACCAGTCGGCGTCCGCCGTCAGCGTCACTTTGTTCTCGTCCGTCCCCTGCGGGAAGTTCTCGTTGCTGAAGGCGTACAAGGAGCCGTTCACGGTGATCCCCATCGGCGTGTCGTTCGCGCCATCGCCCCAGTCCCATCCACCGCCGTAGCCGCCGTTCGTGTCGCCGGCGACGATGGTGAAGCGGTGCCAGCCTTCGGATACTTCGACCGTAGCATTGGCTTCGGTATTAAACGTACCGTTGTTGAGAACGAGTTCGCCGTCGATGAAGAACGCGAAGTAGTCGTCGTACCCCTGCCGGATCGACCAGATGCCGGCCTTGTCGGCGGAGACGTTGAACCAGCCGTCGAAGCGCACCTGCGACCAGCGCAGATTCTCGTTCTGCCACGCGGTTTGGTTGCCGCCGAGGTTCGCCGTGTCGCCAACGCCCATGTAGGCGTAGTCGCCGACATCGAGGTCGCGCCAGTCGGACGCGAGGCGCCAGCTTCTGTACATACCAACGCGCTCATATCCATACGAAATTTTGCCCCACACCGTCGCGCCGTGCAGCGATTCGCTGCCGGGCGCCCTCGAAAGCGGAGAACCGTACGAAATCGGCCCTGCCTTGAGCTTGCCGCCGCCCTGCGGATAATGTATCTTCTTCGTCACGCTGTCGTACATCGCGACGACGCCGTCCTTCACGCACGGCCTGAAGTCGCCGACGAGCTGGTACGCGCCGTTTTCGTCCGCGTGATACGCCTTGAAGTGGTAGAGCCGTCCGAAGTGGTGGTCCACCGGACGGTCGTTGTAGTGCTCGACTTTCGCGAGATCCTTGTAGTGCGTCGCGAAGAGATACATCGTGATCTTCGTGTCCACCGCCGCGGAGTCCGTCACGTTGGTGACGACGGTGGTTATGTCGTATGGTTCGATGACGGTGACTTCGCCGTCGTTTTCATAGGTACTGCCTGCGACATGTTCGATGTTGGTGACGACTTCGGTGCCGCGCAGGTCGACGGTGCCGTATTCCATGGCGCCGTTCCCGTGGATCAGCGTCGCGCGCGCCACGCCGTCGAGGTCGTTCGTCTGCACGATGCGCACGATGTCGCCGTAACCGGCAAGGGCCCAGCCATGGTTGATGGAGTAGCCGACGGGAAGAAATATCTGCTCGCCCCAGTACCTGCCGAAGATGTTGACCTGGTCCTGTCCGAACGTGCCCTTTGCGTCGTCCCACACGCGCGAACCCGCCATGGTTGGGTTTCCGCCGCCAGCGACGGACATCTTCAGATCGATGGCGGATCCGCTCCTGCCGATCACGCCCGTATCGACGTAGAGCGCGCTTTCCGGCTGCGCCCATTCGACGAAGTAGTCGGGAACGTCCTCCGTGTAGCCGGCAGGCTGCGTAACCGCGAAGGCCGCCTCGCCGGACGTGACCGTTTCGTCGCCGGGAAGCGACAGCGTGGCGCGGACCTTCGACGTGCGGCCGAATACCGCGCCGGCGGTCACCTCGCCCGTCCAGTCGTCCACGGTCGAACTCGTCGTGTCGCCCGCGAACGACCATTTCATGGCCTCTCCCTCGATCTTCGTTCCGTCGTCGAGTTCGACGGTGGCGGCGAACTGCGCCTTCTCGCCAGAAACAACCTCTGCCGGGCCGGTCACGGAAATCGACTTCACCGAGCGGCCCGTGGGCTTGGAAAGCGTCAGATTCACGCCGTAGACGTTGTCGGCCTTCCACGGATGCGCCCCTGCATAACTGCCCGACAGAATCCAGTCCTTCGAGCGCTCCTCCGTCCTCTCTTCGCTCTCGACGAGCCCGGCATAGCTGGCCTTCACCGTGAAGCGGCCGTCGTGGTGGGTTTCGCCCTGCTGGTCTTTATATTGCAGGCGGAATTGGTACATTCCGTACTGGTTCGATCGGACGACGGCGTTCGTATGAGCGATGACGGTCTTGCCTTCGCCGCTCCAGAAATCTCCGTCAAGTTCTACCGTGGCGCCGACGACGGGGTTGCCCTTGGCGTCGTACACGCGGCCGGAGAACACGATGCCCGGAATGGTCGGGTGGATGTTTTGCGATACCCAACGCACGCGGTTGAATCCCCTGAGCGACTCGTCGCGGTTGAGGAACGAGTACCACGCCGAGCCGGTCCAGCCGAAGTTGAAGAGGACATAGAGCTTTCCGGCGACATACCTGTAGCCGCCGGCGCAGATTGAGTGTCCGTCAACGCCGACCGTGGCCGGCATGCCGCCGTCGAAGCCGCCGAGCAGCGCGTCGAGAGTCATCTTTATGCGCTCGCCCCAATTGCCGTAATAGCCCTCGTATCCCGGAACGTTGGGCGCCGTGGGCGTGTTGTTGATTCCGGGCCAGCCTTCGAGGCCGTTTGCATAGCCGAACACTTTTACGAACGGGGCTTTCGCACCACGCGTGCTCGAGCCGGCGCCGCCGCCGACCCAGTGTTCGCCGCACACGACCGCCGTGTCATAGATGAGCTTGCCGATCGCCTCGCATTCCTCTGCGCTCGTTATGAACCCCCTGTTGCCGGGCATGAGATCGTAGTTGTAGTCGCCGCCTTTGAGCCAGAGGTTCGTCTCGACGCCATCGACCGCGCATTTTCTGTAGAAAGGCTCCTGGCCGCGGTTCTCGATCGGCTCGACGTGCTTCGGCCACCTCCAGTAGTGCGCAATCTGCGCGTAGGCCGTGGCGACGCAACCGCAGGCGCGCCAGTCCGGCGTGTAGTGGTTCTCGATCGCGATGCCGTTCCAGCTGCCGGCCTGGTTCCATATCGCCCGGATCATCTGGGGGGCGCGCAGGCCGTCCGGCTCGTTCGCGAAGGGAAGCGTCGATTCACCGGCGGCCAGACGGCGACCGCCCGCCTGGGCCTTGGCGCGAAGCGCCTCGCGCGCCTTCTCGCCGTAGTCGATCGGCTTGCCGGCCACGAGGGCCGCCCATTCCTTCTCGTCCTCGGTCTGGGATGAGGTGCCGGCGGCGAGGCGCTTGCCGGAGGACGTCTTCTTCGCCTCGTACTCGTCCACGGCTTCAAGACGGTCGGCCATGTCGCCCGTCAGCATCGCGTACGCCGGATTCTCGGGGTTCGGGTCGAACGTGCCCTGGTCCGTGAACATGACCACAGGCGATATCTTCGTGTTGGCGGACGCGACGACGTAGCCGCCCCCTTCGAGGTCGATCACGTAGAAAAGCGTGCGCCCGTCGGCGTTCTTGTACGCAGTCGGCTCCTTCCCCGCAAGCGCGCCAAGACGCGTCTCCTCCATGTGGCCGTACTTCGCCAGCCACGCCCGCGCGGCGGCCTTCGCCTGGTCCGGCGACACCTCGCCGGCCGACGCCGTAAATGAAAGCACCGCCGCGACAGCGGCCGCCAGGCGTCCTACAACTCTATTTTTCATACGCGTTCCTCTATGTGATAGCAACTGTGACATTATACACGATTCTGTACCCTATTGCAACGCCCATTCCCAAAAATTTGCACTTGCAACGGACGATTGCATTTGGTATCATATTCCCGATAGAGAAAAAAAGAGAGGCAATTCAAATGAGAATAACTGTTTTTGCGCTATCTTCCATTGCCGCCGCGCTGCTTTCACCCGCAGCAGAAACCACCGTTCCCGTAGACGGCGTGCTAGTGGGCTTCACCCTCGGTCTTGGCGAATGGCGTCCCGCGAAAAAAGCGAAATCGTCGGGAGGAACAGGCTCCGAGCGTGCGTTCGTGCCGACCGTCTCCGTGCCGCACGGCCAAATGAAATCGCTTTCGGTATCCACCAATGGCAACGTGGTAACCGCCGTGTGGAAAGGCCACCCGCTCTGCGGAGACAGCTTCACCGTGACGGCGAAATTGACGCTGCGTCCGGGTGGAGGATTCGAATACACGTCGTTCGACTACTCCGGCAACGAAAGCGAAAAGTACATACAATGGATCGTGTTCCCGGAGGTGGTCGTTCCGCGCACGGAGAATACGGCGGTTTTCTGTCCGCGCTTCGCAGGCGACATCTCGCGTCCCGATTGGAAGAAAATGCACCGGGGGCAAATCGTCACCGACTCCGGCCCCGAGTTCCTCGTGTTCAACTGCATGGCGGCGCTGGAGGAGGGGGGCGTGTCGCACTTCCTCGACCAGCGAGGCGATGCACGTATGTACTGTACGAAAATGCAGTCCACCATCGGAAGCGCTCCCAACACGCTCGTGCTGCGCAACCTCTGCCGCCAGCCTGTCACGGAAAAGACGGCCAAAGCGGGCGCACTGCCGTTTTCCGGCGTCTGCGCGCCGTATCGCGGCGGCTGGTACGAGGCGGCAAAGATGCACCGCGAATGGATGGAGACGACGCCGTGGTTCAAGAGAGCCGCCGCGCGCAACTTCTCCAAACTGCGCGAGATCGACCTCTGGATGTGGAGCCGCGGGAACATAGCCGTATCCGAGCCGCCCGTACACTGGTTCATGAAGGAGACAGGCCTAAAGGTAGGCCTCGACTGGTATTGGTGGCACAACGTTCCGTACGACACTGAATATCCGTTTTTCTGGCCGCCGCGCGACGGCGAAGCCGCGTTCCGCGCCGCCGTCAAACGCATGAAGGATCGCGGCGCGTTCGTGCAAGTCTACACGAACGGGATGGTGTGGGACGAAGACGACCCACGCTGGGCAGATGGAGGACTCGAAAGCGCGGTCGTGCGCGACACGGGCAGAATCTTCGCTCACATATACAATCCATTCACAAAACACAGCCTGGCGAATGCCTGCGGCGAGGCGCCGAAGTTCCAGCGCAAGATGCGCGACCTTGAGCACAAGCTGGCATCGACGGGCCTGGACGGCGTATACATAGACATGATCAGTTGCGCCGCGCACCACGCCTGTTTCAACCCGCGCCACAGGCACGCGCCCGGCGATTCGCGCGCGCTCGTAGAAGGTTACCGCCGCTACGTGGACGAAGTCCATGCGGACAATCCAGGCTTCCTGCTCTCCTCCGAGGCTACAAGCGAGACGTATCTGGACAAATTCGAATCGTTCATCATGCTCTACTCCAGCTGGGAACGAAATGGACTCGGCGTAATGCCGCTGAGCGAGCCGGTCCCCGCCGTCACCGTGATATACCGCGGCGCTTGTGCAATCTTCGGCTCCTTCGCCACGCCCGGCGGCATTCCGGGCTGGGATCCGCTGTGGGGAAAATGCACCGACCTGCCCGACGTGGAAAAACAGATCGCCAAATACCCGGACCAGTTCGCCGTCGAATTCGCGCGCGGAATCGTGTGGGGAGTGCAGCCGATGGTACACAACTTCGTCATGAGGGACGTCACGAATCCGCGCATCGCAAAAGACATCCAGTTCATGAAGGACTCCGCTAAATTCTACCACGACCACAAGGACCTCCTCTTCGACGGCGAGATGCTGAAGCCCGCGAAACTGACGTGCGCGACAAAGCGCACGGAGTTCCTCACAACGAGCAGCTACAAACGCCCACACGAAAGCGGCGTCGCCGTGCAGAAAGCGCTCCCGAGCGTGTTCCACTCCGAATGGCGAGCGAAAGACGGACGCAAGGCCGCCGTCCTCGTCAACTGGACGCTCGCCGAGCAAAAGTACTCGCTCGAGTTCGAGGGTGCAAAGTACGAAGGAACGCTTCCCGCCCGCGCATGGCGGGTAGTTGAAAAAAACTGAACTATCCCACGCGCCACGCGCCCGTCCATCGCGGAGATCGTCGAGTGGCTATACGCCGTCATCGACGGAGGAGAGGCCAGGGCGCAGACTACGCCAAAAGTTCCATCTTATTTCAGCGGGGCGCAGTTGACGTGCGCGGCTACGAGGCGGCGGCGATATTCCGCCGCACGCACGGAGAACTCCTTGAAGTCGCGCTTCGCCGGATCAGGATACGTCCAGAGGACTTCCGCAAGCGCGAACCCACGGGGCCAGAGTTTCCATTCGAGGTCGAAGCGGCAGGAAGTGTGCGACGCCCAATTGCAGCACTGTCCGCCCATGACGTTTTTCCGCGCCCCAGCATCGACTCCGGCGAACGGATCGAACGTGTAAACGCGCTCCAAAGGCAGCTTCCCGCCGATGTAGAAGTAGGGATCCTCCGAAAGGCCCTGCCCGTAGTCGAAGTAGCAATGCGACATGGGACACTGGACGATCCCGTATCCTTTGTTCGCCGCACGGGGACCCGCCCCCCACGTGCGCCAGCACATGCCCATAGTCGTCTTTGGAAGGAGCGACGAGAAGGAGTCGCCGCCTGCCTTCATGAAATCACCCCACTTCGTCCAAGACGACGACATGAATATCTCGTCCCATCCGATCGTGCGCTTCCCCTTCTTCGCGAGGTATTCCACGAAGTGGCGCGTCAGCCAGGGCTGAAGTTCCTCGACGCCTTTCAGCCCTTCTTTCTTGATTAACGCCTGGCACTTCGGACACGTAGTCCACGACTTGCGCGAACACTCGTCGCCGCCTATGTGGACCACGTCGCCCGGGAACAGTCCGCACACGTAGTCCAGGACATCCTCCATGAACTTTATCGCCTTGGGATTCCCGACGCACATCACGCTGCTCAGTTCCAGGCTCTTCACTGGCTGGCGTCCGGCCTTGTGGATTTCCTCCGGATTGCAGCAGAGTTCCGGATACGCGCAGCCCGCGCATAGGAAGTGCCCGGGGAAGTCGATTTCGGGCACCACTTTTATGTGGCGCGCCTTCGCGTAGGCAAGGATTTCCCGCACGTCGTTCGCGGTGTAATGGAACGGACCAACCTTCTCGCCCATGGGATGCAGCTCGCGCACGTTGCGCCCGCCCC
>CAMKJU010000120.1 GCA_946413265.1 uncultured Lentisphaerota bacterium | reverse complement strand
GCAACCCGTTTCCCAGGAAATTCGGCCTTTTTGTACGCGAACGTGGAAAGTCGGGTTATCGTCCGTCGCCGCGTCATCCGCCTTCATCCACGAAAACACCAACAGGAAAGGCTTTACCATGGCAATATCAAAGACTTCCGCAGTCTTCCGCAAGACCGGCGACACGCTCGACTTCACGCCCGGCGAGGACGTCGCCGAAGGCAAGATCATCGTCGAGCGCGGCTTCGTCTGCCTGGCGCAAAGGGCGATTCCCGCCGGGATTTCCGGCGCGCTGAAGATACTGCAACGCGGCGAGGTGGTGGAAATCACCACGGACGAGGCGATCGGCGAGACTGACGCGGGGACTGCGGTGTACGTGGTGCCCGCTTCCGGCATCGTCACGAAGGACGCCGACGACGGCGGGGAGACGCCGACGGCCTACGCGCTGCTCGGCTGGACGGCGAAGGCCGTAGGTGCGGACGACATTTCGTTCGAGGTAGTGTGCGCGTAGCAAAGGAGGCAGAAATGGCAATCTCAAAACGCGCCGGCAAGTTGCCGGCCTGTGCCGCGATGCTGGCATTCGCGCTTTGCGCGGCGTCGGCATTCGCCGAACACACATACAAGGACTTCTACCGGGTGGACGACTGGAAAGACCCGGAGCTTACAGGCACGGCGTACTACGTGGACGACTACGGGAACATGTCATCTCTCACCTACAAGCTGGTTCCAGACGAAAATGGCCAATACCATTCTACCATCACAGACCCCGGAGGGCAGGACTTCAAATCCACGTACTGGACGGCGATACAGGCATCGATTGCCGCTGCGGAGGCGATGGCGGAGACGAAGCTAGTGCAGGCGCAGATTGACGCATTCGCCCTGCGACATGCGCCGCTAGACGTCAAGGACGCGCTCATCATGCCGGATCCGTCCGGGGTGCTGCATGTCATACCGAACGGGGCGGCGCGTGAAGAATACGACACATGGGCGTGCGTCCGGCTGGGAAACGAAAAGCCGAGATACATCCCGTGTAAGGCCGGAGGCGGCGTTTCCGTCGACCATGGCGCATTTTGCGGCAAGGCGAAAAGGCAGTGCGGCGACGAATGCGCGGCGTATGCGGTGGCGTCCTACCTCGAGGCCCTGCGGCGTTTCGACGGAACGGGCGCGGTCGTGGACGCCGACCGGATGCACGGACGCGCGGCGGAGCGGTGGAGACGGCAGGGCGGCACGGGCGACGGTTCGCGGGCGCGCGACTGTTTCGAGTTTTGGCTCGAGGAGTCGAAGGACAGCCGGGAGATCGCTACCGTGGCTGTCGGATTCGGACGTCAGGCGGAACGCGCGGACAGGCTACGGCACATGGTGTCGACGCTGCTGTCGCGGTTCGGCTTTTTCGTCGCGAACGTCCAGACGACGGACGAATGGCAGCTGCTCGATTCGCGGCTTGCGCAGTTCTGCGAGGCGTACTTTGGCAGGCGTCTCGACGCGATAACGGGACTTCCGCACAGGATAACGTCGCTCGACGGAAAGCCCGCGCACGGCGGGCATTGCGTCGTGGTGTACGGCTGCGACGAAGGCTTTGTCTACTTCCTGAATACGTGGGGCGAGGAATGGGGCGACCGTGGGCGCGGCAAGATCGCATGGAGCGAATTCGCGAAGCAGTTCAAGGCCGCGCAGTTCCTGGCAGACCGCAAAGGCATCGATGAATGGGCGTCCGGCATCTCGTCCGGCGGGGAAAGGCGGGAACGCGGCGATGTCCAATGAAATCTCGATACACCTCTCGACGTACCTGAAGGACTCCGGCATAAAGGCCACTCGCCAGCAGGTCGATAAGCTGGCGCGCGACATCCAGAGGATCAACCGTGACGCGCAGGGCGGAGTCGACAAGACCGTACAGGCCCTTGGCAAATTGCCTGGGGCGTTCGGCAAGCTGCAAGGCGTGGTGTCCGGATTCGGCGCGAAGGCGATGGCCGTGATCGCAGCGTTCAAGGTCGGCTGGGACGTCGGCACGTGGATAAAGGACAAAATCATCTGGCCGCTGTTCAAGGTGAAAGACCCCATAGAGGAGCTGAAGAAGCACAACCGGGAACTCCGCAAGGAGGCCGAGGCGGCGGCGAAGGCCTGGGAAGATCGGATGGCCAAGATGGCCGCCGGATGGGACGCCGAGGCGAAATCCGCCCAGCGCGCCGTGAAGCTCGTCGACAAGCTGGCGCAGTCGTACCTGAAGCTGCAGAACGCCCGCGAGCAGGTCGCGTCCGCCGGCGAGGACTCGGAGCTGCTCGGGATGCGCCGCGACAAGTTCAACGCCATGGCGGGCGCGCAGACTCCGGAACAGGCCGCGCAGCTCGGCAAGTACCACGACGTGCTGATCGCGGAGCTTGAGGCGAAGCAGCAGCTCGCGAAGTTCGACCGTGGGGCGGAGTCGAGCGCGAAGCAGCTCGAGGCCGAGGAGAAGAAGCTGAGGATTGCGACGCGCCACGTCAAGCGCGTCGAGGCCGCAATCGGCGCCGCCGAGGAAAAGCTGAAGTACCTCAAAAGCGACGAGGCGGCGTTCGACATGGGGCCAGATGCGTCCAAAGCGGCCGAGGAGAAGATGCTCGCGCGGCTGGAGAAGCTGAAGGAGGAACGGAGATCGGCGGAGGCGGAACAGGACGAATTGCAACGTTCGGTATGGGCCGCGCAGGAATCGGCAAAGGCCGCGCCGCAGGTGCGCCAGAACATCATCGACGCGGCAAAGCTCGAGATCGACGAGAAGAAGAAGGCGTACAACGACTACATAGCGCAGGTCGAGGCGGAGGACTACCGGAGGGCCGAGGAGGAATGGCAGCGCCAGCAGGAGGAGATACGGCGCGAGGCCGAGTTGGAGCTGCGGGAGCGCCAGAAGGTCGAACAGCAGATCGCAGCGCAGCGCCTTGCGGACCTGCGGAACGAGCTTTCGGAGCGGCAGCACATGGAGGGCGAGGCCAGAAGCCGGCAGAGCGCGGCCGACAGCGCCCTCTCCTCCGCGTGTGGGGGCTGTACCGCGATAAGTCCAGGATGCAGGCCGTGATAGACGAGCGCAAGGCCCAGGCTGCCGCCGAGGTGCAGTGGGCAAAGGACTTCGAGCGCCTGAAGACGTGGCGGCGCGACTGGCGCACGGCGGAGTTCGGAAGCCTCTCCGCTTCGGACGAGGCCGTGCGGCAGGTGGCGTTCGCGAAGGAGGAGAAGGCCGCTGCGGACCGTGCCGTCATCGAGACGGCGGAGAACACGCGCGACCTCGCAAAGAAGCTGGACGACCTGATCCAGATGAAGTGACGATTCGCCTTTCCCAATGAAGGAGCTACAATGAAAAGCAACGAACAAAAGAACGCGGCCGGCAGTCCGGACATCATAAGGTGCTGGCGCTGCGGAGCTGAATTTGCAAGCATCGAGGGCATAAAGATCGCGCACGGGATGGTCTTCCAGAAGGTGCGGTGCCCAGTCTGCTGCAACGACATCCGTTCCATGCGGCCCTACACCGTCGCGCACGGGGCCGCTTTTGCCGTCGCCCTCGGGACGCTGCTTTCCGGCAGCGGCATCAAGCCGGCTTCGGTTGGCGACGGCTACGCGCTTTACTCGCCCGCTGCGAAACGAGGCGGGGAACAGGCCAGCGGTCGCCGCGAATGACATGGCGGCTGCCTGCCGGCGTCAAGCTCCTCACATGGAAGCCGGCGAACGTGTACAGGCTGCGCTACAGGCCGAGGCTGTGGGGGAGCTGGCTCGACCGCATGGAGGCGTACATCGAGGCGGACAGCGCGGCTGAGGCCGTCCGGATACTCCGCGAGGAACTGCGCGGCCTGTGCGAATGCATCGAGGTGATCGCCCGTTACAGGGCACAGGGACCGTTCTAGCGGCGTAACCGTGAACGGCGGGCGGGTGCCCGTCGGCGCCGCCGACGCGGGACGTTTGCAAGCGGTTGCACGGCGTCCCGCGCCTTTTCCGTTTATGGGGCGTTCCTTGCGGGGGCGTTCCGGGCGAGAGACGGATGGCGCGGACGGCTTCATGGCGACATCAGGGCGAGAGTGCCGTTTTTGCCGACCCCCACTTTGACCCCCACCTATCAGGGTGTAAAATGGCGTAAAACGGCGTAAAAGTTTGTATGGGCTAACAGATTCCGACATGCACGAAACCCTTGCAAACATTGGGTAAAATCGACTTTGGGGATGGTCGGAGCGGAGGGATTTGAACCCTCGGCCTTTTGGTCCCGAACCAAACGCGCTACCAGACTGCGCTACGCTCCGAAAGGAAGACGGCGAATAGTATACTCTTTTCGGGCGCGCGCGTCAATGGGCAAACTTACGCAAAAGTTCGGCGTTGGACGTAAACACCATGATGGGGCGCCCGCGTGGGCATACGTATGGCATGCGCGTGCGTGCGAGTTCCTCTACAAGCTGCGTGGCCGCCTCAGGGGTGAGCTGGAGGTTGGCGCGGGAGTAGGAGCGCGCCACGCTGCGGGCCACGAGCTCGTCGCGCCAGCGCGCACCACCGCGCGAGGAGCCAGCCTCCGCGATGTCGGCGGCGATTGAGGCGAGCATGGCGGGTACGTCGCATCCTGCAAGCAGCGCGGGCACACCGTCGATTTTCCACGTGTCGCGTCCGAACTCCTCCACTGTGAAGCCCACGGCTTGCAGCTCTGAGAGGAAATTGCGAATGCGCGCCGACTCGGAAGGCGGCAACGTGACGGTCTCTGGGATGAGGAGTGGTTGTGTGAGCGCCTCGTGCGCGTCGATAAGACGTTCGTATGCGATGCGTTCGCGCGCAGCGCGGGGGTTGAGGGTCACGAGGCCGGCATCGGTTTCCAGCAGAACCCAACCAGAGCCGGTCTGCGCGAGGAACTTGAACCAGCGCCAGGGACCGGTGGCGGTCTGGATGGGAGTGTGGGATGCGGGCGCGGGAGATGTTGGGGTGTCGGGCGTCTCGCCCGCAACTTGGGCGTCGCGCTTAAGCGCGACCTCAGGCACGGATGGCGTGACGGGGGGGAGGGAGGGTTGGAAGGGGGCCGTGAAGGGTGCGGGCGGGGATGCGGGCGGGACGCCCGCATCTAATTTGCGGGCGCTGAGGCCTGCCACCCCGATGTTGTCTTGGCCCACCATTTCTGGGGCCGTTACCCCGATGCTGTCTTGGCCCGGCATTTCTGTGCCCGTCGCACCGACCTTCTCATTTTGCGGAGCGAAGGCGGCTAGAAGGGCGTCGCGCACGTCTGCGGAACGGCGGAAGCGCACTTCGCGCTTGGAGGGATGTACGTTGACATCCACTTGTTCCGGCGGCAAATCAATGAACAACACGACCGCCGGTCGTGCCTCGGCGCGTTGGCGGGGGTAGGCTTCGCGGAGTGCGTAGGTGATTGACGCTGCGGTGGCGGGACGCCCGTTCACGAACACGAACTGGTCGCGGCGCAGGTTGGCGTCATGGCCAGGACGTTCGGCGTAGCCATGCACGTGCACTGAACCGACATCCGAGATTACGGGCACGAGCGATTCTGCGAAGGGCGCACCGAAAAGGGCGCGGATACGCTCCTCGAGCGTTGCGCCAGGTGGAAGGCGGTAAGCCTCTCGCCCGTCAAGCGTGAGCGAAAAGCCCACGTCCGGGTGGGCGAGCGCGTGGACGGTGAATGTGGCGCGGATGTGTCCCTCCTCTGTGACGAACGCACGCAGGAACTTGCGCCGCGCGGGTACGTTGCAGAAGAGGTCGCGCACCTCGATGCACGTGCCTGGTGGCGTACCGCAGGTCTTTACCTCAGCGAGCGTGCCGGCGTTTACCACTATGCGCGTTCCTTCCTCTGAGTCGGCGCGGCGCGTGGTGAGGGTGAAGCGGGAGACGGAGGCGATTGAGGGAATCGCCTCGCCGCGGAAGCCGAGCGTTGAGATGCGCTCGATGTCGTCTACGTCGCGGATCTTCGAGGTGGCGTGGCGTTCAAGGGAGAGCAGGGCGTCCTCGCGGTTCATGCCGCAGCCGTTGTCGCGTACGGAAACGAGCGTGCGTCCGCCTGCCGTTACAGACACGTCAATGCGCGTGGCGCCGGCGTCGAGGGCGTTTTCAAGAAGTTCCTTCAAGACGGAGGCGGGGCGCTCCACGACCTCGCCTGCGGCGATCTTGTTGGCGACGTGGTTTGGGAGGAGCCGGATGTGTCCGTCTGGCGGCATTGGTTAGCGGTCGAGAGTGAGGTGGCGGCGGACAAAAGTGGGGATGTCGAGATCCTCGTCGTTCCACATCGTCGCGTCTGAGCGGCGGAAGCGGTCTGTGCGGGCGAGCCAGCGTTCTCCCGCGCGCTCACGCGTGGTGTCCCGGACAGTGCCGGGAGTGGGCTTGCGTGTAAGGGTTGCGCTTTCGTCGAAGATCAGCACGACGACGGTGAGACGCCCGGAGAATGTGGCCTCGTCGTTTACGGTGCCGAGCTCAAGCGTGGCGTCGAGCCCGAATGCGGCGGAGAGTCCGCTTGCGATGGCGCCGACTTCCGAAAGGAGCAGGTCGTCGCCGGCCAGGACTCCCACCAAGAGCGTTCGCACGTGGGGGGATGATTCGCTGCGCTTCAGGAGAGGGCTTTCGGAGAGAGTGGCGAGTACGCTGTTGGCGCGGTCCGGCCCCTGCGCGGTGGCAGTGGCGAAGTGGGCGCGGCCGCAGCCTGTGAGGATCTTGCGGAGGCGTTCGGAGTCGAGCTGGATGTAGCCGGGGCGTTCAAGGATGCGCCAAAGGAGAGTGACGCCAAGGGACAGCGTGTCGATTCCGCGTGAAAGGGCGTCGCGCATGTTGTCCGTGCCCGAGCCGGACACGAGTTCGTCCAGGGGAAGGAACACGGATACGTCCGCGTGCTGTTCGATCGGTCCTATGGCGGCGCGGGCCGTGCGGACGCGTTCGGCGCCTTCGAACGAGAAAGGCAGCGTGGCGAATACGAGCGTGGCTATGCCCATGGTGTGGAGGTGCTTGAGGATCTCGCCTGTGGCGCCGCCGCCTGTGCCGCCGCCGAGGGCAGTCACGATCACGACGGTGCGCACTCCGTCAAGGGATGTGTCAAGAATGGACGGCGTGTCCTGGAAGGCTGCGCGCGCGGAGGCGGGTTGTCCGCCCGTGCCACGTCCGGCGAGTCGGTTACCGCCAAGGAGCAGGAACGGAAGGTCGCCGTTACCGCCGGACTGGGCGTCGGTGTCTATGGCGAGCGCGCGGACGCCTGGGCCGTATGCGCGCAAGACGCCGCGGAGCATGGCGGCACCGGCACCGCCTACTCCGAGAAGGAGGAGAGGTGAAGGGAGGATGTTCATTTTTTCTTGCTGCCTCCGAAGATGTTGCGGATAGCGTCGAAGAACGAGTGTCCGGACTGTTCGGGTGGAATGGTCTGGATAAGAGTGCCCACTATCGTCGCGAGCGCCGCAGGGTTTTTCTCCTGCTCCAGTCCAGCCACTTCCGGGATGATCTGTCCAAGCCGCACGGAACGTCCAAAGACGTTTGATGCGAGCGGTACGACATTTTTCAGCGACGAGCCGCCGCCTGTGAGGAACACGCCCGCGTTTAGGCGGTGCAGGAGATTCGCCTCGTCGAGTTTCGTTCTTATGATGGTGAAAAGCTCGCTCATACGCGCGTTGACGACGGTGTTGAGGGCGCGCTGTGAGATGGATGCCGCGTTGAAGCCTGGCGTGGAGGCCGAGAGTGGAATGCGCACACCGGCGTCGTCTGGACCGATCATCGCCGATGCGGAAGAGAACTTGAGCTGTTCGGCCTGTGCGGCGGAGATGGTGAACGCGTCGCGGATGTCCTCCGTCACATGGTCGCCTCCCACGCCTACTACGTCCGCGTAGAGGAGGCGTCCGTCGGCCCATGCTGTGAAGTTGGTAGAGCCTCCGCCGAGGTCTATCACGAGCGCGCCGTCGCGCTTCTGCTGTGCGGTGAGCACCGCTGCAGCCGCGCTTGTGCCAGCGTAGCACACGTCGAGAATTTCGAGCTTCGCGGCCTCGGCGGCGCTCTTCGCGTCGGCGATGCGCTGCGCGGAGCCGTGTATGCAGAGCGTGCGCAGCTTGAGGATGTGTCCGCTCATCCCACGTGGAGACGAGATGTTCTCGATGTCGTCCAGACCGTAGCTGAGGCGGGCGACCTCAAGTGCCTGACGTTCGGCGGGGAGGGTGATGTCGTACATGCGCTCGCCGATCGCCTCGACGTCCTCGTCGCCCACCGTACCGCGCGGCAGCGGCACCTGCACGACCGTCTCCTGCGTGCGGATTTGCGGGCCGGAGATGACGAGGTATGCCTGTGCGACGGCGTAGTCGTACTGGGTGACGAGCTTCTTCTGCACGGACGCTACGGAGTAGCGCGCCTGCGCGACGTCCACGATCTGGCTCTTGCGGACGCCTGATGACGGGATCCCATCGTAGGCGGCGATGTGTATGCGCCCGTCTCCGAGCGGCTCGGCTATTGCGATTACGGTGCGGGTCGTACCGATTTCAAGTGCAGCGATTGGATCAGAGGGATTCATGTGTTTCCTTTCTCATCGGCCGCCGAGACGCGCGGGGTCCGTGGCGTAGACGCGGCCGCCCTTTTCGTATTCCGTTGCAATCCACCTGGTGGTGCGCGGCGTAAGCCGCGTGGCGATGGCCTGTGCGAGGTGTAGCAGCTGGCGGCGGAGACTCTTGCGCGAGACCTCGGAATCCTCGTGCATGCGTTCCCACGCGATCTCGGCCATGGAGTAGTCGCCAAGCGTCACTAAGAGGTAGTCCTTCTTGGAGGTGTCCACTTCGAGGACGCGCAGTTCGGAGAGCTCGGGCGCCTCGTCCGACTTTGCGTCGGCGGCCTCTGCGAGCAGGTGCACCAGCCGCAGCGCGGCGCCGGCGTTGCCTTCGAGCTTATGCCCGGGGTCGTGTCGCTTGTCCGCAGCCTCGCGGATGATCGGCAGCGGCGGGCTGTTGAACGTGCGGAACACCACGCCGTCGTAGTCGGCCACGAGTCCGGAGCTGGGCGACCCCTTGGCCGGGGCGATGCGCACTGCGGGCTCGCGCTCCTTCACGTCCACCGTCACGCGGCGCGGGAGTCTCCGCTCCACCTTGATGTCCTTGATGTTCGGTATGCGCGCGATGAGGCCCTTGCGGAGATCCTCATACGGGATTGTCGCCAGATTCGCGCCGTTTGTCAGGCCGAAGTAGTAGATGATCGTATCCGGCTTGACGTTCTTGCCCGACGAAGTCACGACCACGTCGATCGCGGAATCCTGCACGCGGAACTGCTCGCGCCAGATTGCGCTGAGCGCGCCGCCGCCTATGGCAAGTCCACTGCAGGCCGCAGCCGCGATGACCAGCAAGGAGACGGCGACGGCGATCCTGCGGCGGATGGCTACCTGGCTTTTGACGTTTGTGTTTCTCTTAATCATGGGCTGCGGTCTTCAGAATGCGGTCGCAGAGATGCGGGAAATCGATGCCGACCTTGGCGGCGGCCTTTGGCACGAGGGAGTGTCCGGTCATGCCGGGAGAGGTATTGAGCTCAAGCACGTACATTTTACCATCGGGCGTCACCCGGAAGTCGACGCGCGTCACGCCTCGGCATCCGGCGGCGTCGAACGCGGCGAGCGCGACGCGCTGCATTTCGGGGCAGAAGGGGTCATCGGGGAAGGGGTAGCGCGTCTCGTCGGAGTTGTACTTCTCCTCGTAGCCGTACCAGCCATTCGGCGCGCAGATCTCCACGACGGGCAGGGCCTCGTGTCCGATCACGCCCACGGTCGTCTCGCGTCCGGGGACGTACGCCTCGACGAGAGCCTCGCCCTCGCCGCCGAACTTCTCGCGGTCGATGCGCTGCGCCTCTGAGACGGCATGCGCGAAGTCCTCCGCGCGATTCACGAGGTACACGCCCACGCTCGATCCGTCGCGCGGTGCCTTCACGACGCACGGATAGCCAACTGGCGAATCCGCGAGCGGACGCGAAGGCGTGGCGACAGCCCAGGCGGCCGTGGGCACGCCTGCGGCGTCGAGCACCTTCTTGGTGGCGATCTTGTCCATTGCGAGTCGGCTCGCCGCCGCGCCGGGACCCGTGTAGGGGATGCCACGCGCGTCGAGCGCGGCCTGCACGCCGCCGTTCTCGCCCCAGCCGCCGTGTAGCGCGATGTAGCACGCGTCGGCGTCCCCTGGAAGGGCGTCGAGGCTGTCGGCGTCCAGCCGCACGGGCACGACGTCGTAAGTGCCAAGCGCGCCCAGCGCCTCGGCAACGTTCTTTCCTGACACGAGCGACACGTCTCGTTCGTTCGAGGTGCCACCCATCAATACACAAATTCTCTTCATTTTCTGCGGCGCTCCTGACGCCAGTTTTCAAGCGGTGAAATTATACCACAAAATGTGCGCGCGCGGCACGGTTAACGATTTTTCAAGGTGAAAAATGTTGCGCCAGTTGGGCACGCAGTTCGTCCGCTTGTGGTATACTATCGCCATGCAAATCATCGATTGTGACTATTTCGTCGTCGGCTCCGGCATGAGCGGGCTCATGAGCGCGCTCCACCTCGCGCCGGCAGGCCGTACAGTGCTCGTCACCAAGCAGCGCCTTGAGGACTGCAACACCAACTTCGCGCAGGGCGGAATCTGCTGTGTGGCGGACCCCGCCGACTCTTTCGAGGAACACGTGCGCGATACGCAGATCGCGGGCGCGGGACTGTGCGATGAGGCCGTTGTGCGCAAGATCGTGTCGGAGGCGCCGGCGGGCATACGGGACCTCATCGACTGCGGCGTGCGCTTCGCGAAGAAGGAGGACGGCAAGTGGGACCTAGGCCGCGAGGGCGGACACTCCATGCGCCGCATCTTCCACGCTGGCGACATCACGGGACAGAAGTGCGAGGCCGCCATGGTGCGCACGGTGAAGCGCCACCCCGAGATCGAGGTACACGAGAACACGATCGTGATCGACCTCATCATCACCAAGCGCATCGGCGTGAAGGGCCCGAACCGCTGCATCGGCGCTTATGTGCTCGACCGCGAGACGGAGGAAATCTACGCTATCCGCTCTCCCAACACGATTCTCGCTACGGGCGGCTGCGGCAAGGTGTACCTATATACCTGCAACCCCGACGTGGCGACGGGCGACGGCGTGGCCCTCGCCTGGCGCGCGGGCGCGAAGGTGGAGAACATGGAGTTCATCCAGTTCCACCCCACGTGTCTCTACCACCCGCAGGCGAAGCGCTTCCTCATCAGCGAGGCCGTGCGCGGGGAAGGGGCCGTGCTGGTGGACCGCCACGGACAGCCGTTCATGCAGAAGTACGACGCACGCGGCTCACTCGCGCCGCGCGACATCGTGGCGCGCGCGATCGACAGCGAGATGAAACGCACGGGCGACCCCTACTGCTGCCTCGACATCCGGCGCAAGGGCCGCGCCTTCCTCGAAAAGCGCTTTCCCAACATCTTCCACAAGTGCCTTGAGTTCGGCATTGACATGTCGAAGGACCTCATCCCGATCGTGCCCGCCGCGCACTACTGCTGCGGCGGCGTGCAGGCGACAGTGGACGGACGCACCTCCGTGCCGGGGCTCTCGGCAGTCGGCGAGACGGCCTGCACGGGACTCCACGGTGCAAACCGCCTCGCGTCCAACTCGCTCCTTGAGGCGCTTGTCACGGCGCGCCTTACCGCGCAACGCCTCACCGCGCATCCTGAGAAGAGCGTGAAGAGCATGCCCATTCCCGTGTGGCGCATCGGACGCGCCGTCGCGCCGGACGAGGCGGTGCTCGTGTCGCACATGTGGGATGAAATCCGCCGCCTCATGTGGGACTACGTGGGCATCGTGCGCACGAACAAGCGCCTCGCGCGCGCGCGACACCGTATTCAGACCCTCCGCAAGGAAATCCATGAATACTATTTTGCCTACCTAGTCACGCCGGACACGCTGGAACTGCGCAATCTCGCCGTCTGCGCCGAGTTGATCATCCGCAGCGCGCAGAAACGCCACGAATCGCGCGGCCTCCACTACACGCTAGACTATCCTCTGAAGGCAAAGCGTCTCCATTCGACCGTGCTCCCCGGATTCCCCGTAAAGTAACCATCCATAAATGGTAGAAGCTAGGGCTCCACGTCAAAAACCGGCCTACTGGCAAGGCCTCTACCATCCTGTACATAATCCTTAATCCCTTACTACCCAGCCACGAGACTCCCTGTGGC
>CAMKJU010000119.1 GCA_946413265.1 uncultured Lentisphaerota bacterium | reverse complement strand
GTTCAGCCGCACAACGTCTTCGTCGGTCGGCTCGTATCCCGCTGCCCTCAGCTTGGCGAGGTCGATTCTGGCCATCTCGGCGAACATCGGCCGTCACCGCTTACGAATTGCTGGGCGTGGAAGCGGTAAGGTAGTGCTTCAACGTACACTCCCACGTCTCCATGTCGCCGTCGTCGCGTCCCCGCGTGAGCGGAGATGAGACAAACCAGCCGTGCGCCGTGTCGGGCGTGATCGTCGGCGCGCCGCCTGTTGACCAAATCGTCGCCTGCACGGTCTCATATCCGCCCACCGCATCGCTGGCCACCGGCACGCCGTCCACCGTCTGCGGGTCGAGTGTGCAGTCCGCCGTGTAGGTGGAACTTGAAAGCTCCGCCGTCTGCCCTGTGGGGCTTGCCACCGTGAACGCGCCGAACGTGCTCGCGTGGTTGTCGGGGGAGATCGGTATCTCGCTCGTCTGGAGCTGGTGCGCCGCGCTCGTCGCGTCCGCCTCGATCTGCACGCCCTCCGCCGAGAACGTGGGCTTGCCGCCTGCGCTCGTCGAAATGGAGAAGGACTTTAGCGCGATAGGGCCAGTCGCAAGCACGCGCGTGCCCTGGTACACCTTGCCGAGCTGCTTCTTGAACTGCTCGATGGCCGCCACGATCTCGTAGTTGCACGAAGGCGAGCACGTAATACCGAATTCGCGGTGCGCGGCGAAGTCGCCGTTTGCGCCCTGCTTCTCGACAAGGTTGTTGCTCTTGCCGAGGGAGTGGGTTGTCAAGAGGAGCTTGCCTTCCTCTTCAAGTCCGATGAAATCTTCATCTGTCGTGAATGTGTGGGTGATTGCCATTTCAGCACCGCCTTTCTGTTAGGATAAAAAGCCTCTGATTGTGATTGACTGCGACCACGAACGGAAGCCCTCGTCGCGGTCGGTCTCGTTCTCCCCGCCGCCAAGGCTGACGAGGTGCGGACGAAACTCGTTCGGTATCTCGAAGTCGGCGCGCGCGTTGGCCGCGCCGTTGCGCCCGCAATACGACGAGAGAAGCCCGGAGAGCGCATCCACGCGGGCGAAGTGGACAGCGCCCGTCGGGTCGCACTCGATGCGCGAGCGCAGCCGGAGATTGAGCGGGAAGTCGTATTGCGGAATCTCCCAAGCCTCCTGCGATCGGTTCTCGGGAACGATGTCGATGAAAGCGGCGTCCTCCGGCAGCTCCTTCGCCGCATCGGCGTCGGGCGCGACCTCCATGAAGGTGCGGAACACCTTTACGCCCGCGAGGTTGAGCGCGGCGATCTTCGCGGCAAGCGCGGCCTCTACCTTCGCCTCCGTCATGCGCTCCTCCTCCTTCTGACTTCGGGGAACGGCGTCGGCAGCTCGCCCGGCAAGAGGATCTTCTTGCACGTGTGCTGGATGAGGCCGGCGATCTTGTTCGCCGCCTTCTTCATGGCGGTCATCACGCCGTACTTCCCGCCCTTGACGGCGAGCTGCGCAAAGCTGATGTTGTCGCGCACGTCGAGGATGTACTTGTCGCCCTGGACCTTCTCGACAACGAAGGTCTCTTTCTCCGCGACGGTCTGCGCGTGCGGCGCGGCGCGCGTTTCCTCCTTGCCAGCCCGTGAGATTTTGTGTGAGAGTTTGCCGAGAGCGGCGCGCGCCATGCCCTCGTGCTTCTTCGCGATTGCGCCGTACCTCTTCGCGAGGTAGGACGAGACGGCGCGCTCCGTCATGCCGATCACGTAGTAGATTTGCGGCTGGCACGGCCACCGCTTGCATTGCTCGTCGGTGAGGTGGACGGTGTAGACTTTCGCCTTCTTCCAGTTCTCCGTCGGCGGCACGAGCTGCACGATGTGCCGGTTCCAAAATTCGTGCCCCGACTTGTCGCGGATGCAGCGGGTGTGCGACCGGCCTTTGTAGCCGGTGACGAGTTCGGGGTTTGGCTTGTAGTGGATTTCGTTAGCCACCTTGCACCACCCTGGCGCTCCCGCGCCCGCTGTATTTCCTAGTCGCCGCCTTGATGGACTGCAAGGCGTTGATGGCGATTGCGCCCACAGAGTAGCGCGCCGTCTCGCCGAGATACTTCATGCGCTTGCCTATGAGCTCCGACAATGCCGTGAGTGGCTTGGACGTGCTGCCGAGGCACGACGCCCTGATCTGGCATTTGACCGCCGCGCTCATAGCTGCCGTCCTTTCAGGAGCCATGCGTTCGGGTACTCCTGCACGGAGCGCACGCCGTAGCGCGCGCCGTCCGCCATTGTCACCTCGTCGCCGATCTCCGGCGTGCGGGTGTCTGTCCACGCGCCGTGCCCGAACGTCGCGTCGCGCGGGATGTAGATGTCTGCCGTTCGCCGGCTTGTCGCGGTTGACATATCCGCGCCCGCCTCGTCGAAGCCGGTGTAGACCACCGCAGCCGCGACCGTCAGGGCGATGCCCCTGCCGCGCACGGCAACGAGCGATTCGTCGAGCGGGTCGGTGAGGCCGATGAACCATGCCGCGTCGCCAGTCTTTTTCAGCGAGGATATCACGCACACCTCGCCGTCGAGCGAGACGGGCATACCCGGCACGAGCGCGGGGAAGTCCGCGACCTGCGCGACAATGCGCCTGTCGCTGTTCACGCCGCTGGAGTTCCACACCTGCCCGCCGAGGTTTTCGGGGAACACCTTTTCAGCGCGGCTGGTGATTGCGACAGTAGCGGTCACGCCCCCCGCCGTCATCCGCTTGGACAACGAGGGGAACGTCGAGGCCACCGCTTCAACGGCGGAGGCGACCGCATCTGTCAGCGCGTCTGCCATGACTAGGCGTGGACGCCCGTCGCCTTGGCGAACGCCTCGGGACGGCGGATGATGACGTCGGAATCCTGCAACGCGACAACACGCAGCGCGCCCTTGGTGCACTGGCTGTACTGGTCCACGATGAGGTCGGTGCCGCTCCACAGGCAGAGCACGATCTGCGAGAAGTCGCCATAGAGCAACGTCGCAGACGGCACGAGGTGGGATTCGACGAACTGACGCCCGATCACGCGGTCGGTGTTCACGTCCAGCAGGCGGTTCTGGCCGCCAACGGCCGCAACGACCTTCGGCGTGGAAGCGCCGTCGCTGACGGTCTCGAAGTCGCGCGTGGTCGCAAGCGCGCCCCACACGCCCGCGTCGCCGACAAAGCGCATCGAGGGACGGTAGGAGTTGTTCGCGCGGGTGGCCTTGACGAGCGCAACGAGCTTGTCATAGGTCGGCGTGTTGGACCAGGCGTTGACGGCGGCGATGCCGTCGTTCGCAACCGTGAGAGTGGTGAGGCCCTTCGGCTGGCCGCTGGTGCCCGTGCCCTGATAGGCCGCGCGTTCCAGGGCGTAGGCGAGCGCGTAGACCAGCTCGCGCGTGGTGAACGCCTGCACGTCGATGCTCGACTGGAGGAGGAGCTGGCGGGTGATGTCCACGTATGCACCGCAAGAGTGCGGCGTGGCCTTGATCTGGCCGAACGTGGGATTCGTCTTCGTGGCGTCGCCGCCCTCGGTCGTAATCCACGCCGCCGTGACCTTGCCGCCCTTCGGGATGGCGATGTCGCCGACAAGACCCGTCAGCACCTGCGCGCCGAGTTCAGAGCGGAGGACGAGTGCGTCGTGCAATGCCTCGATGAGCGACCCCGCGAGGAGGCTCGTCCCGATGAGGTTATTGCCCGCGCCGCCGATGCCGGCGATGCCGCCGGCCGCCGTGTCGGCGTTGTAGGCGGGACGGCCCGTGGTGAGCGCGCCGTCGCTTGCGTTCGCCGCAGCGCGCACGCAGTCGGGGACGATGATGCCCTGCGCCTGACGACCGCGCTTGCCAGCGATTTCGTCAGACATCTCGCGCTCGAAGCCGACATCCACGGAGGTGTCACCGGCGAGGGCGCGGATGACGTTGTGGAGCGAGTAGCGATTCTTGATCTCGCGCACGGCGCCCGCGTCGAGGATGGGCTTCACCTCGCCGCCGGCGGCGGGGGTCTGCGGCTTGGCGGACTTCATTTCCTCGATGTGCTTTTCGAGGCGGTCCTCCAGCACGGAGCGGATCTCGTCGAACGGCTTGCCGCTGCCGATGAGCTCCTTCACTTCGGCGTGCGCCACGTTCGCGGACTTCGCGAGGCGGAAGCACTCCACCACTTGGTCGGCGGTGATACCCGCCTTGGTCTCGGGATGATCCATGATTTGGATTCCTTTCGTATTATCGACGGCGGGTGTTGCCGCCGGTTTGTCTTGGTATGTGGAACGGCCAACACCAACTCCGGTGTCGGCTGGAACGTTCACAAAACTGCATTCGTAGGGCCTCCAGCGGACGGCGCGGTAGATGGGCTTGCCGTCCTTTTCGCCGTCGCGCTCGTACTTCTCGACCTCGTAGCCGATGCTCATGTTGCGCCGGATGCCTGCTTCGGCGTCGCGCTTGATCTCCTGCGCACGCGCGCCGCAGCACCACTCGATCTCGCCGCCGAGCTTGCCGTCCTTCACCTCGGGCGAACGGATAAGGCCGATCTGGTCCCCGCGGTGTCCGTCCTGTACGATGAGGCCGTCCTTCATGCGGGAGAAGTCGATCTCGCCCGGCCTGTGGCCGAGAACCTCGTAGCCAGCCGCCCAACGTTCCTCGTCGGGAAGCCACAGCCAGTCGCGGTAGTACGGCAGCTCCGAAGAGACGGACGCCGTGACGGCGGCGGGTGTGTCGCCTTCGGCGGCGCGGACGGCAAGCGATACCTCGCGCCGCATCTGCTTGTCGCGGTCCGTCGGCTCCGCCGAACGCCTACTCATTATGCGTTTCTTCATCAGTCGTTTCTTCATCGTTTGTCTCCTTGGTAGGTTCCTTCGCCGCGTCGCCGAGCGTCACGCCGAGGCGCTTGCATTCCGCAGCGAGGCGCGACGCCTCCGCCACGTTGTCGTCGATGTCGGTACCGTAGTCCGCCGCGACGTTCGCCGCAGTCTGAAATCCGTTCTTGACCGCGAGCACAGACGCGGAAACGTCCTTCATCGGGTCTACCCACGCCCAGCGACGCCCACGGAAGGCGTGCGGCAGAAGGCGCGCGTAGTCTCCAGTGCTGAGCTTGCCCGACACCTCCAGCGAGAGGAACGAGCGCAGCCACGCCTTGAAAACGCGGTCGAGCAGCTTCTCCCGCATCTCGTTTTGGTAGACCTGCCAGCAGTCGCGCTCGGAGATCGTGCCGGCGCGTACGGACGAGTACGAGACCGCGCTCCAGTCGTTCGCGAAGTTGGCGTACTCAAGGCCCGCGCCGCTTGCGACGTCGCGGAGCATGGACGCCTTGAAGGACGGCTGGAGCGCGTTCGGGTGGGACGGCGTTTCGGTTTTGTAGCCCCACCCCGGCGGAAGCACGACGCGGCTGCCGGGCTCCTTCTTCGATTCAAGGCGGCCGCGGTTCTTGCTGTCCGCGAGGTTGGTGATCTCGCTTTCGCGCCCCGCCGGAGCCGAGAAAAAGCCGAGAGAGCAGGCCTGGTCCTTCGCCGCGACAAGCTCCGCCTCGTTGTAGTCGTCGAGCATTTTCAGCTTCTTGAGGAACGGGTGCGCCAGCGATATGCCGCGCGTCTGCTGCGCGTCGTGCTGGATGAACACATGGAGGACGCGGTCGGCGGGTATGCGCACGCGGTTACGCCCGCGAAACCATCCGCCCGCGCGGCTGTCGGCCTTGGACACGTCGAACCAGTACGCGATGCGCCGCCACGTGCGGAGATCGACTTCCACGCCGTTCACAATGCCCGTCCCGTTGCCGAGATCGACGTTCAGCGTCTCGTCGCAGCAGTCGGGGCGGACGGCCTGGAGCGCGATGCCGTAGGGATTCTGCGCCAGCGTGTCGATGAGGATGAACGCCTCGCCGTCACGCGCCCAGTTGTCGGCGGCGAGGCGCAGCACGGACGGGAGCGCGTTCACGCCCGCCACGTCGCACCATTCCGCCTCGCCCGCCCAGCGCGCGAAGTGCGTTTCGAGGAAGTACGCATCGTCGGCGTTCGGCTTGCCGTTGGCCTGTTCGGCGAAGGACTTGAACGTAAAGCCGTTCGGCCCCACGACGTTCGCGACGAAAAGCTGGATCCACCGCGCGAAGTATTCGGAGTTTTTCGCCATGTCCCGAGCGCGGGCGCGGATGATCGCGAGGGAGCCGCCCACGTCGGAGTTGGAGAAGCCGGCATCCCATGTCCACTCGCCGATGAGGCGCGACACCTGCGCGGCCGCGAACGAGCGGAACGACGCCTCCGCCGTGTCGAACGGCAGTTGCTGCGCCCCTTGCGCCTTGCGTCTGAACGGCCACCATCCCATGACTTAGAACCTCGTGAGGATGGTTGCGAACTTTCCGGACGCGGCGGCGCCGTCCCCGCCCTCGTCAGACGAGACGAGCCCGGCGTAGTAGGAGCGCAGGGCGAGAAGGTCGTCGAGGGTCTTGTAGGTGATGGAAATCTCGCCTACGGTGATCGAGCGGTTGGGGTTGCTCCCGAATGACGCGATGGCCGCGTCTACGGCCTTGAGCGCATCGCGGAACTCGCTTGTGAGCTTCAGCACGGTGAACGCGCCGGAGGCGTAGCAGGTCACGTTGCCGTCCGGCCCGGTCACGAACAGGCCCCAGCGGCACGCGGTCGGCAGGGCGAGGGTGACGGCGGACGAGACCGAGCCGGTCGCGCGCAGGGTGCCGCCTTCGTCAAGCGCAACGGCGAGCCGTACGGACGCGCCGCCCGTGAAGCGCACCTCTGCGGCGGTCGAACCGTCGGGCAGCGTGACGCTCACGGGCAGGGATTCGCCCGCGTAAAGCTCCGATCTGGCAAATAGCTCGTTCATGCGCCCCCATTTTAGCACACAACAGGGCGCGTTTTGGACGGGCTAGGCGTGAAAACTCCTACCATAGGAGAAATCACGCCCCGGAGCGGTGCCGAGAGACGAAAAACCCCGCCACACGATCACGCGCGGCGGGGTTGCGGCCTGTATGGAGGCGGTTTTACTTCTTCGCGGGCTTCGCCTTCTTCGGCTTGTCGGCGGGCTTGTCGGCCTTCGCGTCTACCTTCGCTTCGATCTTCGCCACCATGCCGAGACCCTTCGGCCTGTCGGCCTGTGCGGGCTTGTCGGCGGGCTTCGCGGCGGGTGCGGCGGGCTTGTCGGCGGGCTTCTTCTGCTTGTCGGCGGGGCCCTTGAGCTGGAGCGCGCGAACAGTCACGATCACGGAGCGCGCGCCGGGGCTCACGCCTTCAAGGGCCGCGCGCCATGCCTCAGCAAGCGGGCGCGCCGAGCGCAGAAGCGGCACCACCAAATCAGAGCCAGCCGCCGAGAACATGACGCCGAGCGCATAGAGCGCGGTGCGCTCGTCTCCGTCTGCGTTGCCAAGGGCGCCGGCGAACACGGCGCGCGCCGTCGCGGGGTTGTCGCGCAGGGCGGCGCGTTCGGCGCGGTGCCTGTCTACTGTCTGCCTGTACTCGTCAACCTTGCGGGCGTCGATGTAGAGGCCCGAGAGCATACGCACGAACCGCACGCCGTCGCGCTGCTTGCCCTTCGGCGGGGAGAGGGTCACGCCGAGCGCGGCGATCTCGCGCGCGTGGCGGTCGTTTATCTCGCCCCACGTTTCAGCGGGCGCGGCGGGCTTCGGAGCCGGAGCCGGTGCCGCCTGTGCGGGCTTCGCTTCGGGCTTCGGCTTGTCGGCGGGCTTCTGCGCTGGCGCGGCGGGTGCCTGTGCCGTCTGTGGCTTCGCTTCGGGCTTCGCGCCCACTACGCCGACAAAAACCTTTTTCGGGTCAATGCCGAGCGCGGCAGCGCGGCCCTTGACGATTGCGGCCACCTTGTCGGCTACCGCCGAGCCATCGGGCTTCGGCTTCGCCGTCACGGGCGCGCTTGCCTTCGCGGCGGGCTTCGCCGTTTCGGCGTGTACCACGCCACGGGCGGGCGCGGTGATTTTCTGCTTGGGTTTCATTGTTGTTTCCTTTCTCGATTTAGCCCCCGCACCGCACGAGCGGCACGGGGGCGGGGTGAATTACCAGGCGTCATGCTCCCGCACCCAGTCCATGTGCTTCTTGATGCCCTTCCTGTAATACTCTTTCAGAATTTCGCCGTTCTTGACCTTCTCCCATGCGATGCAATCATTTACGCGGTCGAACGGATAGCCGAAACAGTTGGCCATATCGAACTCCGGGTCGAGGTTGATTTGGTACTCGTGATTTGAGGCTTCGTAGCAATACGCATTTACCGCGAATTCCTCGTTGAGCATTGCCGCGTCCATTTCGTCGTTGTGCCGTTTCGTCATTTCGTGAAGGCGCGCCGCGTCTGTCTTGCGGTAAAAGCCGCCCGTACCGCGCAGGGCGAAAAGCTCCGCCTTCGGGTCGGTAACGCCGAGCTTCCTACACCCCTCCTCGAACTGCTTATCTGAGAACGCGAACATGAACGGGAAGGCGTTTACCTCCTTCTCGTGGCGTGCCTTCATTTCGAGATACGTTTCCATGATTACGCCCTCCTGCAAACGAGTTCGGATATTGCCATGTCGATGCCCAGCGACAGCGCGAACGCCTCATCAGGCCGCACGTAGACCGTGATACGCTGCTGTATGTGCGCGCCGTTGCGGCACCGCACAACCTCGAACCGATAGCCGGGTAACGGCTCGATCATGTGAGACACGCGCAACACGACCCAATCATCAGCCCGGCGCAAATACAACCCCTTGCCGTCGTCGATTGACTCCGTATGACCGCGCATGACCTCCAAAATCTTGGCCAGTTCGACCGCTCCGAGGCTCACCGTAACGCCGTGCTCCCACACGAGCGGCGCGCCCCGTTCGGCGTCTGCGAAATCGGCGATCATACACCCCGCGTCACGATCTAGGCAGATAGACAGGCCCGCCCGGCTTTTGCCGCAATCTCTGATAACGGTTAGGCTCATATCGCACCCCCGATCAGTTTGGCGGCGATCATCGCCACGTACACCGACAGGGCCAGCAGGGCGCACACGTCGCCCGCCCGATTGAGCCGGGCCTCACGCGCGCCGCGCTCCGCCCAATACTCCCCGATTGCCGCCGCGCACCGTGCGCGGCCCTCGTTCGCCGTCTCTCCGGCGTGTCTCGTCTGCTTTTGCATGAGCCATTACCTCAAACAAAAAGGCCCGCCGTGGTAATGGCACGGTGAGCCTAAAGCATTGTTGCACCGTTCGGCAAGCGGGCCATTACCACCGCTTGAGCCCTTTGGGGGCTTGCAACGCGCAACAGAATACCACATTACGCGCCGCAACGCAAGCCCAAAACATGAGAAATATTTACCTATATGATTTTATATAATCTATACGAAATTATATGCGGCGAACGGCTACGCGATCTATGCGCGCGCCGTCACGTCTCGATCACGGTCACGCGCGCGCCGCACACAACGCCGCGCGCGATCTCCGAACGGCAAAAGCCGTACTTGATGCGCCGCCCGTCTGCGGTCGCGTGGCTCCCGCCGTCAAACACGATGTCCTTGCCGCCGCAGACGGGACACCTCACGCGCTGATGCACCACCGCCGCCGCGCGCCGTTTCGGCTGCGGGTCTCTGTTGACCGGCTGCGGGTCTCTGTTCTCGATCTCTCGCTCTTTCGGTTTCATGGTATAACCTTTTGGTATCTGGTTTCGGGATTAAAGAAACATCACGTCCGCCTCGTCGGCGTCGGACCTGCGCTCGTACCCGCCTCCGGCGGCGAGGCCGTAGAATCCGGCCAGCGCAAGCGTCATGTAACCGGCATCCCCGAGGTCGTGCCGGTACTTCTCCTTCCACGCGTAGACGAACTTCTCCTGCGCCGCCGCCGTCTTGGCGCGCAACTGCTCGCCGCACACCTGCAACAGGAACTCGTCGTGGTCCGCGGGGCCGTACCCCCTGCGCGCCGCGAAGAGGGTCGCGCCTCCGGGAGACCCGATCTCGGGGATCCACGCCCGCTGCCACGACTCCTCGTACTTGTCCTTGTTGAAGAGCACGTACTCCTGTTTCGTGGCCTTGTTCATGCAGAGGACGGTGTCGTTCACGCCGGGCCGCGTGCTGTACTTGCGCGTGCCGACGCGGGGGTTGAACTCCTTGTCCGTGCGGCCCATGAGCGCGAGCGCGTCGAAGCCCAGCACGCCGCGCGCCTCCTGCGCGAGCTTCAGCACGGACTTGGCCTGGTTGCCGCTTGCGTCCACGCCCCAGTGAAAATCCTTGCTTGTCACGTCGAGGCCGCGCTCCCGCAGCTCCCGCCCCACCTTCACGCAGTTGTCGTACACGGCGCGGACAAACTCGGTGTCGGTCGCGTCGCCCGGTATCGCGCACGGCGTTAGCCAGTAGTCGATGACGTTCACCGACCTGTCCGAATCAAGGGCGACGGCGACGGTGGACAGGGCATAGCTCGGGTTGATGTCGGTCGCGGCGCACACCATGACCGTGCCCTCCGGCACCTCGCCCGCAAACGAGCCGTCCCGCACGTGCGCGAGGATGGTCTGCTCGTCGATGGTGTAGATCGCCTCATCGCGCACCGGCTCCATCTGGTACTCCGCCATGAACGTCTTGGGGTTGCGGAAGTACAGTATCATGCCGTGTTCGATCGCGCTCACCTCGTTCTTGCGGAAGTTGCCCTCGTTCAACACCTTCGCGCCGGCGTCCATTTCGGCGCGGTGCGCGCGGTAGAAGTCATTGCACGCGGGGTGCGGGTCACGTCCCATGACTTTGTTCTCGTGCTGCCACAAGCGCCAGAAGTCTTGCCATAATCCCTCGTTGCTCATCGGGTCGAAGCACGCGGGGAAGCTCTCGAACAGCTTGAATGTCTGCGTGCGCCAGTATGGATCCGCCGCGAACCGCTCCGAGAGGTCATCCGGCTTGATCGGCGTGGACGTCATAAACGCCGATGAAATGTCCGTGTGCGAGTCGCCGCCGAGGAAGTCCCCGTTCACGAGCTCGAACTTCTCCTGCACCTGCTCGGGATTGTTCGCTATCTTGCGGTCCTGGAGGTCGTCGAATATCATCAGGTCGGGCCGCTGGTCTCCCACCACCTCGCCGCGCACGTTCGCGGAGAAGCCGACGGCGTACATCACGGCGTTCGCACTCTTGGGCAGCACGCCGTCCACCGCCGCGCCGGGGAGCTGGAGCGAGCCGTTGTTTTTCAGCATCCCGACGGCATCGCCGCGATAGGTCACGAACGGCGCGCGCCGCCAGTTGCCCTTGCACTTGCGGATGAAGGTTGAAAGCTCGGGGTAGTCCTCCGCGAACGCGCGCGAGTTGGCGAGGCAGTTCCACACGTCGCGCACGAAGCCTTCCGCCTTGCGGTTGTTGGCCGCCACAACCTCGACGAGCTTCACCTTACCGTTGGCGAGGCCCCACATGGTGACGCCCTTCTCGATGCTCGTCTTGCCGAAGCCGCGCGGCATACGGATGTGGTACGGCACGCCCGTCTCGATAGCGAGCTGCATGTAATGCACGATCTTGCGCATCGACGCGGGGACGGGCGTTTTGAGAAACCCGTTCCGCCCGATGCCGGTGCAGTACACGCGCATAAAGTAGAGCGCACTCTTCTCGGCGCGCGCGCGCCGCTCGGGATTGGCCGGCGGCGGGATGTCGGCCACGTCGTAGCGGCGGGAGACCGACGCCGCCTGCTTGTCCGCGTCGCTCATGTGCTGGTACTTGCGGTCCCGCCGCTTCACGTACAGGCGCACCTGCGCGAGCGCGCCCACCACGCGGTCGCGTTCCGCCTCGTCTAGCTCCGTCTTGGGCTTCTTCAGCAGGCCGAACTGGCGGGCGGAGATCGCGCCGTCCTTGAAGGCGGCGAGTATGTCTTCCGCTGATACGCGCTCTGGTTTCGTGGTTGCCATGATTCAGTCTTGCGGGGTAAAAGCGGACGCGCGGTTTTCCATGGGACAAGACCCGCGCGCCGCTGACCACCTGCGGCCGGACCGCCACACCGTTAGCCGATGTAGTCGCCCCAGTCAAAAGTGTTCGTCCAGCCGCCCGTAGGAGCGGCCTGTCCGCCGGCACCTGCGCCGTAGTTACGCTTGTTCATCCGAGTCACCTCCTTTCCGGTGCGCCGAAGACTTGACGGCCCCGGTATACCGAAGCCCCGTCATAACGACGTACTCATGTCTCTTGTCCCACAAAGTGCGTTGATGCTCCGCGAAGCTGCCCTTGCTGAAAGTGTCCTCGGCGAGCGCGCGGGTGTAGACGTTCTTCCATGCACACCCCGTGCCCGGCTTGCATTGACACGGACGCTCGGCGTATGTCTCGGGTGAGAGGAAATGCCGAACGGTCGTGCAGAGGTTCGGCTCCCAGCCCAAGCCCTCCGTCCCGCAGCACTCCAGCGAGTCTGAAAGTCTCGGCTGGTCGCCCGTGAGAAACACGAGCCCGTTCTCGTGGCACCGCTTGCGGATGAGCTTGTACGCG
>CAMKJU010000118.1 GCA_946413265.1 uncultured Lentisphaerota bacterium | reverse complement strand
GCGCGCACGATCTCCGCGCGCCCGCCGTATGAGACGGCCAGCACGAGCTGCTGCTCGAAGGACGCGGTTTTCTCCTCAACACGCGCGATGCTTGCGGCGAGCGCCGGGGGAAGGTCGCTGCGGCGGCCGATCACGCGGAATCGCACGCCTTCGCGCATGAGCTTGCGCGTCTTCAGTCGGATGAAGGTGGAGAAAAGCTTCATGAGGCCGTTCACTTCCTCGGCCGGACGCCTCCAGTTCTCGGTGGAGAACGCATACACGGTAAGAATCTTCACGCCGGCGTCCTTGCACCAGCCGAGCATACGCTCAAGGGCGTCAACGCCGGCGCGGTGTCCGGCGAGGCGCTTCTTGCCGCGCGCGAGCGCCCAGCGTCCGTTACCGTCCATGATCACGGCCACGTGTTGTGGGATGTTTGCGGTCATCCAATGCCCCCTATTCGCGCTGGGGATACCATTTCCGCGCCTGCGGCAAACCGCCGCAGACGTCTGGCAACGCCAAATCTCTCGCCTAGTATCCGCATAAGTGCTTAATAGTTTACCATTTTTTTTCGCTGTCGGCAAAGTGCAGACCTAATGAGACGAGGGCATAAACAATTCTTCGTTTCTGGCTTTACGAAACGGAGTGGTTTTGTTAAACTGCCGAACACGAAGATAAAACATTTCCTAATGTAGGAGAATTGAAATGAAGAAGATTAGTTTGGTTTTGGCGTGTGCGGCTGTGGCCGCTGCTGCGCATGGTGCGGAGTTTGCGCTCGGCGTGGGTGCTTATGAGGGTAGGGCCGCGTTCAAGGAATTGCGCATCGTCGATGCCGATGCGAAGGTCGTCTACTCGAACGACTTCGCGACGCCCGACGCCGTGAAGGGCTGGCTTCCCGCCGGACGCGGCGTGTGGAAGTGCGGCGGCGGCACGCTTGAGCAGACGTTCGGCGGACTCGGGCACGAGGCGGTGACGCTGTCGATTCCGCAGAAGTTCCGCAATGTCACCCTCACGGTGAAGGCGAAGAAGATCGACGGCAAGGAAGGCTTCATTGTCGCCACGGGCAAGAACCTGATTGTGGGCGGCGGCGAGTGGGTCATCTTCGGCGGATGGGTCAACACGCAGCACGGCATCGAACAGCCGCCGTTCGCGATCAAGAGGGTGCCCGGCTCGATCGAGCAGGGGCGCTGGTACGACGTGAAGGTGGAATGCATGGACGACCGCATCCGCGCCTGGCTCGACGGCAGACTTGTCGTGGAGTCACGTGCGGCGGTGGATACGTCGGGGCGTCCAGCGTCCATTGCGCCGGTGAAGGGCGCCAAGGCGATCAAGTACAGCCCGATGATCTTCGGCCAGTTCATTGAGCACCACGACCGTCAGGTGTACGGCGGTCTCTTCTGGCCGGGGCATCCGCTCTCCGACGAGGATGGTTTCCGCAAGGACGTGATCGAGGCCCTGCGCGAGATCAAGGTGCCGATCGTGCGCTGGCCCGGCGGCTGCTTCGTCTCGGCCTACCACTGGAAGTACGGCATCGGGCCCAAGCGCCAGCCGATGTGGGACAAGGCGTGGGAGGTCGAGGACCCCAACACGTTCGGCACGGACGAATACGTGAAGTGGTGCCGCAAGGTTGGCTGCGAGCCGTACATCTGCACGAACGCGGGCTCCGGCAACGAGGAGGAGATGAGCGACTGGGTGGAGTACTGCAACCTCAACGTCGGCAAGTGGGGACGCCAGCGCATCGCGAACGGTTACCCGAAGCCGCACGACGTGCTGTACTGGAGCGTCGGCAACGAGAACTGGGGCGGCTGGGAAATGGGCGCGAAGACCGTTGCGCAGTGGGGCCCGCTTGTCCGCGAGAGCGCGAAGATGATGCGCGGCGCGGACCGCCGTATCTACCTCCTTGCGGCCGCGACGCCGAACGAGAGGTGGACGCTTCCGCTTCTCAAGGCGGCCGGCTACCTGCTCGACTACGTGAGCATCCACGACTACTACGGCGGCGGGCCGAACCAGCGTCCGTACCTCGAGTGGATGATGCAGACGAGCCGTCCCGAGGAGACCATCGTGCAGACCATCGGCATCCTCAAGAAGGCCGGCTTCGGCGGCGGGAAGATTGGCATCGCGTTCGATGAGTGGAACATGCGCGGCTGGTATCATCCGCGGGGCAAGAACGGGCGGATGGACCACGCGGCGCGTCGCAAGAACGACATCGCCTCGCTCTACAACATGTCCGACGCGGTCTTCACTGCCAACTTCCTCAATGCCTGCCTGCGTCACTGCGAGACGGTGAAGATGGCATGCTTCTCGCCGATTGTCAACACGCGCGGCGCGGTGTTCGTGCATGACAAGGGAATCGTCAAGCGCACGACCTACCACGTGTTCTGGATGTACGCGAACCTCCTGCAGCCGAACGTCGTACCGGTGAGCGTCGACTGCGGAAACCTCTCCGACGGCCGTCGCGTGGTGCCAGCCGTCGACGCGGTACTGACGGCCTCCGACGACGGTAAGCGCCGTGCCCTCGCGGTCGTCAACAAGTCGCCCGACAAGGCGGTGTCGTTTGACGTTTCGGCGATTGCGGCGGGGACGGCGCGCTCGGCGAGCGCGCCCTACCAGGCCACAGTCCTCTCAGGCGCTTCGACCGACGACTACAACGACATCGGCGCTGAGAACCGCGTCGTGCCGGTGAAGACGACGTTCGAGGTAAAAGACGGTAAGGTGTCTCTCCCGCCGCACTCCATCAGCATCATAGATGTTTCCGAGGCGGCGGGCGGTTGCGATGCGCTTAAGCCTGTCGCCATGCAGGACGTGAAGGTGGACGGCTTTTGGCGCAACCAGTACCGTCGCCTGATCTGCAAGTGGATTCCGCACTGTATCCGGCAGATGGAGGCCGGCGGAAAGGGGGAGGAACTCCTCAACCTGGTCGCTACCGGAGAAGTCCTCGCCGGCAAGGCGCCTTCCGTGAAGTTCAAGGGATGCCCGTGGAGCGACGCCTACGTCTACAACACCATGGAGGCGATCTCGCTTGCGCTTGAGATATCCCCCGGCGACGACTCGGTGATGGCGCAGGGACAGCGTCGGCTTCGTGAGAAGATGGAAGAGTGGATTCCGATTATCCTTGCCGCGCAGGAACCTTCCGGCTACATACACTCCTTCCACGACTTGCGCAAAAAGCCCCATTTCACGAAAGCGGGCGACCATGAGTTCTACGTGATGGGCTACTTCATCGAAATGGGCGTGGCGCATTGGAGGATGACGAAGGGGAAAGATCGCCGACTCTTCGACGCCGCTATCAAGTGCGCCAACCATCTTGACTCTGTATTCGGCCCAGCACCGAAGCGCACGTGGCTCAACGGACATGCCGGCCTCGAATATGCGCTCTGCCGTCTCGCAGACGCGGTTAATGCATCCGAGGGTCTGGGGAGGGGCGACAGATATGTCCGTCTCGCGCAGCACTTCATCCGCAACCAGCACGTAGCCGCAGGGAATAACTCTGGCTGGAATGCAGCCTACCACCAGGCGGAGCGTCCGGCAACGGAAATGAAGGACGCCACAGGTCACGCCGTGAGGGCGACGTATTTCTACACCGCGATGTCCGCCATCGCCTCGCGCCTTGGGGACCGGGAACTCGGAGCCGCCGCAGACCGTCTTTTCGACAGCGCGATCAACCGTAAGGAGTACCTCACTGGCGGCGTAGGGGCATCGTGGCACGGCGAGGCGTTCGCCGGCGACTACGAACTCGCCAACAACGGCTACTGCGAGTCTTGCGCGTCGTGCGGCATGAGCTTCTGGACGATTGAGCAGCACAAGCGCCACGGAGACTCGTGGCCCGTGGACGTCCAGGAACGGCTTCTGTACAACAACCTCCTCGGCTCGATCTCAGCAGACGGCTGCAACTTCTACTACCAGAACCCGCTCGACGGTTCCAAGGTTCGCTACGCATGGCACGTCTGTCCCTGCTGCGTGGGCAACATCCCTCGCACGCTCCTGGCCCTGAAGGACCTTGCCTATTCGCTCGGCTCGGACGGAAGGACGCTCTACGCCGATCATTTCCTCTCGGCCGAGGGCAGCGTCGGCAACGTCGCCGACACGCGCCTTTCAATCCGCCAGAGTACGGACTATCCGTGGTCTGGCAAGGTGAAGTTCACCCTTGCGCCGGAGAGGCCAGTCGCGTTCACTTTCGCCCTGCGCGTGCCCGACAGGACTGAGAGTGCGCTCTACACCGTAGTTCCCGACGTGGACGGGCACTTTACCGTCACCGTGAACGGGAAGAAGTCCGATGCCGAATTCAGCAGGGGCTATGCGCGCATCGCGCGTACGTGGAAAGCCGGCGACGTCGTGGAGTTCGAGTTCCCGATACCGGTCCAGAAGGTGCTGTGCGACGAGCGCGTGCAGGCTAACAGGGGTCGCATCGCGTTCCAGCGCGGCCCGGTCGTGTACAGTTTCGAGCAAATCGACAACGCGCAACCTATTTCCAGGCTCGTCCTTGCCCCTGGCGTTTCCTTCCGACCGTTCTGGAAAGCCGACCTTTGCGACGGCGTGTTCGCGATCAAGGGAAGCAACGGCGCGGTCGCAGTGCCGAACTTCGCGCGTCTCAACCGTGGAGAGGGGCGGGCAATGGTGTGGATGGTCGCGGACCCCGCGAAGGCAGGATTCCACAAAGGCGTGTTCGCGAAGGTGTCCGTCTCGTTCAGCCGTGGTGACATGACACCGAAGATTCCCATGTCCAACGACGCGGAGGTGAAGAACGGCAACTTCGACTTCTGGCCGCATCTTGCGACAAAGGAATGGATTAGGTACGACTTCGACGCGGAAACCGAGTTTTCAAAGAGCGCGGTCGTATGGTTCGACGACAAGGAGCAAAAAGGCAACTGCCGTTATCCTGCATCGTGGACGCTCAGCGCGCTGCAGGGTGACGGATCATGGAAACAGCTTGTAGAATCGCACACTCCCGTTAAGAACGGATGGGACGAGGTATCGTTCGCGCCGGTCAAGACGCATGCGCTGCGGCTTGATGTCCAGCTTCCGCCGGGCTTCTCCGCCGGCGTGAGGGAATGGAAGGTGGATTGACGGCCTTTCGTCTTTTACAAACCTAGTATTGTCGGCAGGGAAGGGAAACCAAAATGATTTATAGGACTCTTGTCGTTAGCGCAACGACTTTTGCTGCGGTGCTGTCCGCATGCGCGGACGGCGAACTTTCTAAATGGTTCACCAATCTCCCGGCGGGGACTGACCCCGCGACGATTTCTCGGCGCGTGACGGACCAGTTCCTCACGACGCGCCCCGAAAACTACAAGCCCGCCGGGTATTACGGCAACAAGGGCTACGGCTGGAACCGCATCGTGCAGTATTCCGTAGTGTCGCTCTGGATGAACGCGATCGCGTGCGCGCGCCTGACGGACGACGAGTACCGCGTGAATAGGCTAGTGCGACTCTTTGACGATTTCCTGCCGGGCGGCGCGAAGCA
The DNA here is from genome assembly GCA_946413265.1 of uncultured Lentisphaerota bacterium. Lineage (GTDB taxonomy): Bacteria > Verrucomicrobiota > Kiritimatiellia > RFP12 > UBA1067 > RUG572. Next base: position 6,908 of record CAMKJU010000118.1, on the reverse strand, counting down.
CAAGGTCTGTTCGCGTCCGCGCCACGTCGACGACGCAATCTTCGGTTCGTTGCCGCTGGAGATCTACATCGCGGGGGGACAACAAGCGTACGACAACAAGGCGGGGGGACAACAAGCGTACAACAACAAGGGGAACAAGGCATGTCTTGAAATGGGGCTGATGTATGCGGATACGCAATGGTGCGAACCGTGTGAGGCGAGTTTCAAGGAGCGCGAGAGTGCGCCGCCGGATGTCCAGCGCGAATACTACGCGAAGGGTCTTTCCGTGCAAACGCGTCTGTGGATCGACGACATGTACATGATCACGGCGCTCCAGAGCCAGGCGTACCGCGCGACGGGCGACCGCAAGTACATCGAGCGCGCAGCGGCGGAGATGATCTTCTACCTCGACAAGCTCCAGCTCAAGGACGGTCCCGCGAAGGGACTCTTTTACCACGCGCCGGACGTGCCGTTCGTGTGGGGACGCGGCGATGGCTGGATGGCGGCGGGGATGGCGCTCCTCCTCGACAACCTCCCGAAGGACAGTCCGCACCGCGCGCGCATCATGGACGGCTACAAGCTGATGATGGAGACGCTCCTCAAGTTCCAGCGCAAGGACGGACTCTGGAGCCAGCTCATCGACAGGCCCGACGATTCGCGCAACTGGGGCGAGTCCTCCTGCACCGCGATGTTCACGTACGCGTACCTCGTGGGCATTCGGCGCGGCTGGCTTGACGGCGCGAAGTACGGTCCCGCAGCTCGGGACGCGTACGACGCGCTCTGTGCGCGCATGGACAAGTGGGGCAACGTGGCGGGCACGTGCGAGGGCACGGGCAAGCGCAACAACCTCGAATACTATTTCAAGCGCCGTCAAGTGAACGGTGACCCCCATGCGCAGGCGCCGATGCTCTGGATCGCCTCGACGCTCCTTGCGGACGGCGCGGGCGCGGTGAAGGGCATCAAGACGCCCGGCACGTCCAAGCTCTTCGAGACGCGCGTCGATCCCGAAAGCGGCGTCGTTTCGTTCGCGCTCGTCTATGGTGCACCGGACGACAACCGCCAGTCGCTCTACTTCATCACGAAGTCAATGACCGAGGACGGACGCTTCCTCCTCTTCAACTACACGGTCGGCAACGAGAAGAAGCCGAAGCGCAGTCCGAAGATTCTGATGGTGGCCGACCTCCTCAACGACACGGTGAAGCCCGTCGCCCGGGCGGAGAAGATCAGCCGCGAGAACATCGAGAGCCGCACGCCGTTCGTGGGAGACCCCTTCATCGAGTGCAAGGAGAACTACGTCGTGTTCGGGAGTCCGAAACTCGGCGGGTTCTTCCGCTGCGATCTTGCCGAACCGTCGAAGGCCGTCAAGCTGTGCGGCCTTCCGAAGGGACTTGACGACGACGAGTACAAGGCCGAGCGTTACTACACGCACCTCACGCTCACGAAGGACAGAAAACGCGCGTTCCTCGATACGTCGCTCGTCAACGCGAAGGGAGAGCGCCGCTGGGTGCAGGGAATGCTCGACCTCGCGACGGGAGATTTCGATAAGTGGGGCGAGACGCCGTTCTGCTGCAACCACGGGCAGGTCAACCCGGCGGACGACACGCTTGCGATGTGCGCCTGGGAGGCGTGCTGGGAGAAGGACGGGCAGGAATACCGGAAGAAAACCGGGTGGTATCCGCGGATGTGGCTGATGCGGAAGGGCTGGCGCGAAATGATCCCCGCGAAGGACCGCAACTTCGCCTCGCACGAGATCTGGGACGACGACGGTACGGGCTTCAGCTGGTGCGGGCGGCCCGGCGACTACGTCTACCACCACGACCTCGCGACGGGGAGGCAGGAGCGGTGGTGCGGCATCCGCGGCGCGCGGCACAACAACGTCTCGCCCGACAAGAAGTACGTCGTCTGCGACGACGCGCCGGAGACCTGGTGGCGCGGCTGCAAGTGGCGCGTTGGGTTCTGGAACCGCGAGACGGGCAAGCACGTGTGGCTCTACTCCACGCGTCCGCCGCTCATGCCGCAGGACAACCAAAGCAAGATGCATCCCGATCCGCACCCGCATTTCGTGATGCAGGGCCAGTATGTGGTCTGCACGGCGAACAACGCCGATGGCCACATGGATCTCTACGTCACCCCCGTTGCGCAGATGATAGAGATGACGAAATAGGCCCCCCGTCTCTCTTTTTCGGGTGTTGGCTTTGCGGGCAGGACGTAATTTTGGTACAATAACTGCCCACAGGAAAAAGAGAAGGATTTCTTAATGAGAAAAATAAACATATTAGCGGCCTGCATGACGTGCATGTGCTTTGTCTGGGCGCAGGACGTTGCATCGTTCCAGCGGGAGATCGCCGAAAAGGCGAAGGGGCTTGAAATCGTAGGTGGCGGCATACCGGGGACGATTCTCGTCGCGGGCCGGCCGGCATTCCCGCTGGTCGCCGGTCGCGTGGGGAAGGCTTCCGTTCCCGTGGCGGCGGCGGCGACTTTCGAGAAGGGGAGGATCGTCGCCTTGTCGCACGAGGGGTTCATCTCGCACGACGGCCTCGCGAAGCCGTCTAACAGGGAGTTTCTGCTCGCGTCGCTGCGCTGGCTTTCCGGCGACGCGGCACCGAAGAGGATCTGCCTTCTCAAGCACTGCGGACGCAAGTTTGTCGACGCCGCGACAGCGGCGCAGTGCGCCGTCCAGGTGCTGGATCGCGTGGACGAGCTGGATGCGGTCGAACTGCCGGCCGTCCTCATTGTCAATCCGGAGTCGTACCCCCTGTCCAAGATGGCGAAGGTGCGGGAGTTCGTGAAACGCGGCGGCGGCGCGCTCTGCACCGTGGTCGGCTGGGGCTGGTTGCAGGTCTCGGGCAAGACGTCCTTCCAGACGGAGAGCTCGTTCAACGCGCTCGCGGGGCCTGCCGGGCTCTATACGAACGGGGACTCGGTCGATCCCGTCGAGGGGAAGCGTTTCGCCACCGTCGGTTCCGCGTCGCGCATCTGGAGCTGCGAGGCAGCGCTCGCCTTGCTGGACGGCAAGGCCGAGGCGAAGGAGGATGACGCCCGCCAGGCTTCCTACATGTTGACGGCGTTCGGTCCCGTCCTGCCGCCGGACGACAGGCAGTACCGTCCTGCGCTTGAGAAGATCGTCGAGGGTTCTCTGCATTCCATCGTTCCGTCGCCCCGGAATCCGCTGACCGTCAAGCAGACCGCCGACCGCCTGGCGTTGAGTCTGTTTCTGGAGAACTGGCAGAGGAACCCGGAGAAGGTCTACCCTGCCCATCCTGCGGCGCGTGCCTATCCGGGCGTTCCGGAGTCGAAGCAGCGTGAAACCCGGACCATCACCGTCGACCTCTCGGTTCCGCGCTGGCACGGGACGGGGCTCTTCGCCGTCGCCGGAGAGCCCGTGACCGTCACGCTTGAGGACGGCGCGGAGCGCGAGGGCCTTCGCGTGCGGATTGGCACGACCGAGTGTCGGAACGTGACGCACGACAAGTGGATGCGCGCGCCGGTCGTGACCGTGGAAGTGCCGCTCCGCAAGGCCGTGACGACGTTCTCCTCTCCGTTCGGCGGCATGATCTACGTGGTGGTGCCGCACGGGAAGTCCGGGAAGGTCAACGTCAAGGTGGGCCCCGCCTGCCCCGCGCCGTGGTTCGTGCAGGGACGCGACACCGCAGATACGTGGAAAAAGTCGATTCGCAGTTTTCCCGCGCCGTTCGCGGAGATCGAGAGCGACCAGATCGTCTTCACCGTCCCGTCGTCGTGCATCCGCGAGCTGGACGACCCCCAGCCGCTGCTGGACCTCTGGAAGGAGGCCCTGGAAGTCGACGCGGAACTGACGGCGCTGCCCCTGCCGCGCCGGCATGCGGAGCGCATCTGCGCCGACGTCCAGCTCTGCATGGGCTACATGCATTCCGGCTACCCCATCATGATTCCGTGGCACAGCGCGAAGCACCTGGTGAACGTGCAGACGCTCAGGGCCGGCCGGGAGGACGACGTGTGGGGGTTCTTCCACGAGATGGGCCACAACCACCAGAACTACGACTGGACGTTCGACGGCACGACGGAGGTCACGGTCAACTTCTTCACCCTCGCCTGCATGGAGAGGATCTGCGGACGGAAGCCGCGCCAGACGAAGATGGGAAGCGCGGACGTCCAGCAGGCGTATGCGCGCTGGGAAAAGGCGGGCCATCCCTACGACATGTGGAAGGGCGATCCCTTCCTGGCGCTGGAGTTCTTCGTGCGCCTTCGGGAACGGTACGGCTGGGAGCCGTTCAAGAAGATGTTCGCCGAATACCGCAAACTGACGCCCGCCGAGCGTCCGAAGAACGACTACGAAAAGCGGCAGCAGTGGGCGCGCCGCTTCTCCCGCATCGTCGGGGAAGACCTCTGCGAACAGTTCAACAGGCTCCGCAATCCCGGCGAGCCGCCGTTCACGCCTCCGCAAGACGGCGGACAGAAGTGACGGTGTAGATGCCAATACCTATGAATGTTCGCATCATCGCGGATACGGAAAATAGAAGTTATGTGACAGGATGACGAGTAGACGGCAGTTCATCGCCACCGTGGCAGCGGTAGGTCCGTTGGCCGGCTTGCGCGTGCGCGCGACGGAGGATGGCCGCCTAGTGACGCAGGGCGAAACGATTCCAATAGCCGGCACGTACGACCTCGTGGTGGCGGGCGGCTCGACGACGGGCGTCGCGGCGGCCGTGACAGCTGCGCGCGCGGGGCTTTCGGTCGCCATCGTCGAATACAACGCCTTCTTCGGCGGCACGGCCACGGCGGGACTTGTCCCCGTGTGGCATTCTCTCTACTCCACGGACGGCACGCGTCAGATCATCGGCGGCATCACGGAGGAAATCGAGCAAAAGCTACTCGCGCGCGGCGAGGCGCGCCTCCTGGGGAAAACCGACAAGAACGTCGGCTGCTACCTGAACGTGGCGGCACTGGAGATTGCGCTTGACGAACTCGTGCGCGAGGCGAAAACAATCGATTCCTACCTTAAGGCACAGGTTGTGGACGCCGTACTGGACCGTCCCGGACACATCACGCACGTTGTAGTCGAGGACCGTGACGGACGGCGCGCGATCGCGGCCCGGCAGTTCATCGACGCGACGGGCGACGCAATCCTCGCGGCGCGCGCCGGGTTAGAGACGTGGACCCAACCGCGCAGCGACCTGCAGGCACATACGCTCTGCGCCATCCTTTCGGGCGTGGACGCCATCAAGAAGGCCCATCCGTCATTTTCATTCGGGAAGCTTATGGGGCCGTCCGGCGGCGCGGGTCTCAAGCACGTCTTCCAGTGGTCGGCGCCTGTCATCGGCGCGCCGGGTCTCACGTTCTTGGCGGCCACGCGCATCTCCGCCTGCAATCCGTCCGTCGCCCGTGACCTCACCGAAGGACTTTTCGAGGGGCGCGCGCAGCTGAAGCAAATCGTAGACGCCGCGAACAGGAAGTTCCCGATGCCCGAGGGGAGGCGCCTTGCGTTCGTGACTGTCGCGCCCGACATGGGCCTGCGCGAGTCGCGCCACATCGTGGCGCAGTACCGCGTGACCTCAAAGGACGTGCTGTATGGCCGCCATTTCGACGACTGCATCGCGAAGGGTTCCTACCGCGTGGACATCCACGAAGGGGCCGGCATCACCTTCCGCTACCTCAACGGTGACGAGCACGTGATGGAGGCGATGCCCGATGGGAAAATCCAGTGGCGACGCGGCAAGTGGCGTACGGATGCGGGTCCGTATCCCACTTGGTACGAGATACCCCTGCGTGCGCTCCTGCCGGTCGGCGCGGAGAACCTGTGTTGCGCCGGACGGATGGTCGACTGCGAACGCGAAGCCTACGGCGCGCTGCGCGTGATGGTCAACTGCAACCAGATGGGCGAGGCCGCGGGACGGGCTGCGGTCCACGCGGTGAAGGAGCAACGGACAAGTGGTTGACGGCGACTACGAGTGCCGATTCCATTTGGGTGGCGGGCATCTCGCCCGTACATAAGGGCGCCATTGCCACAGCATGCGTACGTTCGGAGGTGACTTTCCGCAAGTTGCCTGAGAAAATGATCGATGATTCCCAAACATCTCTGTCTATCTCCGTGAATTATCTCACAGTGCCCGCCGATTATTTGCTATACTATTCCCGTTGGAGAAAAAGTATGAGTACGAAATGCAGGTACTGCGGAAGCACGAGCTACGGCTTGGGTTGCATCCATTCGCCCACGCGCAAGCACCGCCACGGCCCTGGCGGCAACAAATGCATCTGGTGCGGCTCCACCTCCAACGGCTCCGGCTGCTACCACAGCCCGACCGGCAAGCATGAGAAGTGAAAAGGCGGCTTTCCCAATCTATGTAGACTGGGAAAGCCGCTTTTTGCAAGGGTGGGGCGAGCCGTCCTCGGCGAGCCGCCACGGCTCACCCGGAGGGTTCGCCCCACCTCTTTACGCCCCACCTCTTTAGGTCACGGTGAGGTGCGGGATCGTGAGCGTGAGCGTCTCGGTTGCGCCGTCGCGAGTGACGATGTGCTTGAACGCCACGTTCTCGTACGTGCCGGGGGTGATGTGTTGATCGGGAAGCGGCGTCAGCGTCGCGGACGTGCCGTCACCTTCGAAGTTGCCCCGGTAGGTGAGGTCCTCGGCGCCGACGTGGAAGGTGGCGCTGTCAAACGCCCACTCGCCATCCGGCGCGCCGTCGCCGTAGAGACCGCTGCCCTCCAGCGTCCAGTCGTGACCGTACGTGAAGTCCGTCGCGCTGTCGCCGTCCTTGAAGGACATCACCTTGCACTTGCCGTCGCTCGTCTGGGCGAGAGGCACGGGATCGACCACGCGCAGGTACTTCACTTTGCGGAACGACGTCTGGAGCGGACCGCCCGCGTCGCCCGCACGGCTCTTCACCACGAGCTTGTAGTCGCCGCCCGGCAGCAGCTCGGCGGTGTGCGCCTTGAAGAGCTGCTTCGAGACG
>CAMKJU010000117.1 GCA_946413265.1 uncultured Lentisphaerota bacterium | reverse complement strand
AAACGCACAGCGCGCGAGGCGCTCCGTCAGGGATTCACCCTGATCGAAATCCTCGTCGTGGTGGCCATCATCGGCATGCTCGGCGCAGTAGCCGTGCCCGCCTACATGAACTATCTCGCGGACGCCCGCATTTCGACCACCCGAGCCCTCATCAACAACGTGGACGTGGCCGTGAAGAGCTACAACATGAAGCACGGCAAGTACCCTGAATCGCTCGACGTGCTCACGCAGGAGCAGGCGGACGGTTCCGACCCGATGCTGGAAGGCGAACCCGTCGATCCCTGGGGGAACGAGCTCAAGTACGAGAAGAAGGGCAAGAAGCGTCCGTCCATTACGTCAGCCGGTCCCGATGGCGAGTTCGGTAACGAGGACGACATCACCAACTACGACGACAAGAAGAAGAGGAACTAAAAGGGAGTTCTTCCCTTAAGGTCCTCGTTGGATCCCGCCATGAAACGCCGCGCCGGTTTCACGCTAATTGAGATACTCATCGTCGTGGGCATCATCTGCGTGATGCTGGCCGTGGCGGTCGCGAGCGTTACGTCCGGACGCGACGCCGCGCGAGCCAGGGCCGCGGCGCGCGGCGTGGCGCAGATGTCGCATTACGCCAACGCACTTGCAATCCTCCGCCAGCGTCCCGCCGTGATAAGCTTCTCCGGCAACACGATTACCGTGCAGCTTAGCGGCGAGGGCGTGGACACCAGCGAGGTGGGCCAGACGGTCGCGCCCATCTACCGCGAGGTCAACGGCACGGAAGTCATTCCCGTAGAGGAAACCATGACGGATGGTGAGACCGAAGATGGTGATGTCTCGGAGAGTGAAGGCGCATCCAAACCGGCTAAGAAAGCAGGATATCTGTACACGGAGAACATTCTCGACCTGGACGAACTCGCCAAGGAGGACGCCACGCGCTCCTTCGAGGGGGTGCTGTTCCGCGTAGAGCTTGTGGATGAGGACGGCAAGGCGCTTGACATGGCGACAGCCACCCAGCTTCGCAGCGAGGCCGACGGCCTGCTCATGAAGCGTCAGGCGGCCGTGGTGGTCCAACCCAATGCTTCCGGCGAAATCAACCACGACGCAAAGGACGGCGAGGATAAGCCCGAGGTCCGGCCAGAACACGAGGGCCGCGTCATCTACGAGACGAACGGCAACTGCGCGCCATATCGCGTTACCTTGCTCGCGGCGACGGACGATGACGAAGAGGGCGAGGAGCTGATGACCGTGAACGTGTCGCGCTCGGGCAAGGTCACGATAGGTGACGACGAGGATGAAAAGGGCGGGAAGAGACGATGAGCGCGCGGGCTGACAGGCAGGGCTTCACGCTCCTCGAGGTGATGATCGCCACGATCATCCTCTCGATCGGCCTCGTCGTGCTGCTGACGAGCTTCGCGAACTGCCAGAAGGTCATGAAGGCGTCGCAGGACCACGAGACGGCCCAGTACGTGCTTACGCTGGGGGAGACGGTGTTTCCGATTCCTTCGCCGGACCTCGTGACGGGCGATCCGCTGGAGGATGAGCAGCTGAACATCCAGGAGACGACCGCCGGGGAACTGCTGGACGACCTGGAAATATCCCAATCCGATCTGCCGAAGGACCGCCGCGACGAGCTGTTGGAGTACACGTTCGAGCGCAAAGTGGACGAGGTCGACGACGAGGAACTCAAGCGCGCCGGATATCTCTACACGCTTCGCACGTTCGTCCGCTGGGGAAGCACGCGCATGCGCGACGACGAGCGTCCCAAACTGGAGGTACTCACCCTCTGGAGGAAGAAGCAATGAGGCGCGGATTCACCATGGTCGAGATGCTGCTCTCCATCATGATCCTCGCGATCATGACGATCGTCAGCACTATGGTGTTCCATACGGTCGTGCGCAACTGGACGCTCGCCACGGAGATGGCCGACAACATGCAGCGCGTGGACTACATCACCGCGCAGGTCGCATACGCCCTGCGCAGCGCCTACTTCCCGACGAGCGGACAGGCCTCCAACGCGGACGGATTCATGTTGCTGGACGAGAACGAGCGCAACGAGCCCGAATTGTCAGACGTCATCACATGGACGAAACTTGGTAATTCCATAGTCGGGCGCAACTCCCGCTTCGCGCACTCGCCGCACAGGGTGACGCTGTTCGTGCGCTCCGAAAAGGACGCCGACGAGGAACACCCCGCCGGCCTGATCGCCCAGGTCATCGGCGAAGAGAAGTTCCGTCCCGAAGACTTCGACGAGGATGACGAGACAAACTGGGACTGGTTCCTGCTCGGTTCCCAGGTGCAGGGTTTCAACTGCCGCGTGCTGGACAAGGACGAGCCCTTCAAGAGCGGGATGGCTAACTGGCAGGACACCTGGGACAATTCAAACTGCATTCCCCGTCGAGTGCAGCTGACGTTCTGGATGAAACCGATCGACGACGACAAGGAACCCTATCCCATCGTGCGGGTGCTTGAAATCCCGCTCTGGGATATTTCACAGAATCCGCTGAAGACCGACTCGACGGCGAGCAGTAGCGGCAACAAGAAATCGAGCAGCAGCAAGAGCGGCTCAGGCGGTAAGAATGGTTCGGGTGGAAAGAGCGGTTCGGGTGGCGGCAATGGCGGAGGAAGTGGACTGCCCCGCCTGCGCCGTAGCGGGGCTGGTGGCGGCATGCAAGGCGGCGGCATGCCCGGCGGCGGCATGCGCGGAGGTGGCGCTCCGCCCGGAGGAGGTGTGATTCGATGAGAAAAGGGTCCAGAAAGGGCAGCGCGCTCGTCGCCGTGATTTGGCTGCTGGCGGTGTTGTCGATCCTCATCGCGAGCTACGCCGTGGACGCGCATCTCCAGACGCGCATCAACATCTACCTGCGCGAGCGCGTGGCGGTGGACCACCTGACGGACGCCGGCCTCGCCATCGCAGAGGTCATCCTGACGGAATACCAGAACGTGCAGGACGCCAGTTCGGAGACGGATCTCGCCCAGATGCAGGAAGACGACCGGTGGTACAACGAGAAGCGGCTGCTCAAGTCGCAGGGCGGACAGGAGGTGTCGACCGGCGCAATTCCCGTCGACGCGCTCAATACGGAAGGCGGCACCGTGACCGTGACAATCCGGCCGATCGAGTCCAAGTTCAACATCAACACGCTCTTCGCCGGCGGCGACGCCAACTTCTCAGATCTCTGGATGAACATCCTCGCGCTAAGCGGAATTCCGAAGGACTACTGGGACGGCATCGTAGACGGCTGGTGCGACTGGCGAGACACGGACGGCACAAAGACCGGCGACAACGGTGCGGAGAGCGACTTCTACTCCCAGGCCTACCAGGATTTCATCGACGGGCGCGACGAGGAAAGGAACAAGAACTACAAGCCCAAGGCGCGCGACGGCGAAATCGTGGACCTCGAGGAGCTGAAATCCATCAAGGGATTCAACGAGTACCAGGAAAAGCCCATCAATGCCGACGCCATTTTGAACGGCGGCGTGCTAAACCCGTCCGAAGACGAGCCAGACCAGATCGTGATCACCAACGGCCTCAGTAAATTCTTCTCCGTCTACGGCAGCGGCAAGATCAACGTCAACGCAGTGAAGGATCCGATCGTGCTTGCCGCCATCCCCGGCGTCTTCCAGGGCGACAACCCGGAAAACGAGGATCCCGACGACATCGCCGAGGCCATGACCAACGCCATGCAGATCATCGAGCTTCGCGAGGCGATGCCGACCAACGGAAAGAATCCCCTGATCGCCTCTGAGGATGACGCGAACGACACTGGTGCCTACAAGGATTTCTCCAACCTCCAGGAACGGATGCAGGAAGTTGGCCTGGAAATCCAGAACGAGGCTTCCACTTATTTTGCATTCCAGCCGGACAAGTTCTTCGAGGTCACGGTAGTTGGGCAGTCCTTTGGCATTGTACACAAAATCGTGGCCATCGCTCTAGTCCAAGACGGCAAAGTGCGCTATTTGCGATGGCAGGAGGACCCGTGAGGAGCTTAGAGCTTAGAGCTTAGAGCTTGGAGCTAGGAGCTTAGAGATTGGAGATTGAAGCTTGGAGTAAAGAGTTAAGGAGAGAAGAAGGAGAATGAGATGAGAAGTAAGGACCAGAGGATTGTATTCGTGGCGGTGGTCGCCATTTTGATCGGCATAGGCTATTTCCTGCACACGCTGTCGCAGAACAGCCTGCGCCAGGAGCTCACGGAAAAGCGCAAGAAGGTGGAGGTGCAGCTGAACAAGCTCAAGGAGGCCAACTTGGAGGCCAGAGCCGCCGCTGACGAGGCCGCCGCAAAGGAGAAGACCACGCGGAACGAAGCCAAGAAGGCCGAGGCCGAGAAGGCCAAGAGCGAGAACGAACGCGCGACCGCCGAGGCAAAGGTCGCGGCCCTGAATCAGGAGAAGGCGAACCTTGAGGAGAAGAACAAGCTCGCCAAAGAGGAGGCCGAACGTGATGAGAAGGCCGCCATCGCCGCCATTGCCGAGAAGCAGCGACTTGATGCAGAGAAGGCCGCATCCGAGGCTAAGGCGAAGGAACTTGCCGAACAGCGTGCGAAGGACGAGGTGACGCTCAAGATCACCGCAGACGCGCGTGCTAAGGCCGAGGCCGACGCTGCGCGCGCCCTCTCTGAGCAGAAGGCTGCGGAGGCAGCGCAGGCTAAAAGCGCGAACGACCTCAAGGCCGCCGAGAAACTCGCCGCCTCACGTCGTGACGAGCGTCTTCTCATGTACAAGCGCGGCGGCGTAAGCGAGGCCGAGCGCAAGGAAGTGCAGCGCGCCGAGAAACTTCTCAAGGCGATGGAGGCATGGGAGGCCGGAATGCTCTCGGCCGAGAACCTCGCCGCCGCGAATGCCATGCCCGTTACGGAGGAAGGCGCTGGACAGTCTCCTGAAGAGGATGAAGACCCCGACATAGCGGAAGAGAAGAGAAAGCTGAAGGAGCAGGAGTTGAAGAAAACCCCTCCGCCACCAGATCCGCAGGACGAGAAGCTGAAGAACCTCGCCGTAATGCGCGGACAGCGTCTGGCCGACGAGAAACGCCGCGTTGCGGAGGACATCGTGTCGCGTATCGAGCCTCTCCTTCTTGCAGCGGAAAAAGACGGCCGTAAGCGCGACGCCGCCTACTACCTTACGGCCCTTAAGTCGCTGGTACCCGACTATGCGCCACCGGCGAAAGAGTCAAAGAAGCCCTGAATATGCGAAAGGAAAAGAAGATGACACAGCTTGAATCGGCCCGACAGGGCATTGTGACCGAAGCGATGAAAACCGTCGCTTCGGATGAAAACGTCAGCGTCGAGACAGTGCGAGCCGCAGTGGCGGACGGTACTGCCGTGATCCCGCTCAATCCCGCGCACGCGAACTGCCAGCCCGTTGGCGTGGGGCGGATGTTCACCACGAAGATCAACGCGAACCTCGGCCGCAGCATAACGCATTCCGGCAAGGGCGACGAGCTGGAGAAACTCGCGATCGCCCTCAAGGCAGGAGCGGATTTCGTGATGGACCTCTCCGTGGGCGAGGACGTGAAGTCGATACGTCAGGGGATGCTCGACGCAAGCCCCAAGCCGCTCGGCACCGTTCCCGTGTACGAGACGATCAGCCGACTCAAGGGCGACATCCCCCACATGGACCCATCGCTCCTCCTTGACGTGATCCGCGAGCAGGCCGAGCAGGGCGTCGACTTCATGACGCTCCACGCGGGCCTTCTCCTGAAGCACATCCCCGACGCCATGAAGCGTAAGATGGGCATCGTAAGCCGCGGCGGCTCCATCATGGCCGAATGGATGATGGAGAACAACGCCGAGAACCCGCTCTACACGCGCTGGGACGAGGTGATGGACATCCTCGCGGCACACGACGTGACCGTGTCGCTCGGCGACGGAATGCGCCCCGGCTGTCTTGCAGACGCCTCGGACGCCGCGCAGTTCGGCGAGCTGGACGTCCTCGGCGAGCTCGTGGACCGCTGCCGCGCGCGTGGCGTGCAGGTGATGGTGGAGGGCCCCGGACACGTGCCTTTCAACCAAATCCAGATGAACATGGAGCGAGAGCAGGTTTCCTGCAAGGGCGCCCCGTTCTATGTACTCGGGCCGGTCGTCACCGACATTGCGCCCGGCTACGACCACATTGTGAGTTCGATCGGCGCAACAGCGGCTGCCACTTACGGCGCGTCACTCCTCTGCTACGTGACGCCCGCCGAACACCTTGGTCTGCCCGATGGCGACGAGGTGCACCGCGGCTGCATCGCATACAAGATCGCAGCGCACGCGGGCGACATCGCGCGCGGACTCCCTGGCGCGCGTGACCGCGACGACGCGATGTCAGACGCGCGCGCGGCGTTCGACTGGGACAGACAGTTCTCGCTCTGCCTCGATCCCGAGCGCGCGAAGGCCCGCTGGCTCAGAACGCGCGCGTTTACGGACGAGGCACACACCGACGACCACTGCTCCATGTGCGGCAAAGAGTTCTGTGCCGTGCGTACGTCCCGCCGCATCCGCGCTCTCGCCGATGCCCGCGCCCAAGGAAAATGAAATGTACGCATTGAAGGCGACAGAGCTCTGCCGGGGCTACGGCACGGGCGACTTGAAGACGAAAGTTCTGGACGGCTTTGACCTTACGCTTGCCCCCGGCGCGTTCGAGGTATTGATGGGGCCTTCTGGAAGCGGCAAGTCCACCTTCCTGCACGTCGCGGCTGGACTCCTGACGGCAGACGCTGGTACGGTCGAGATCGGCGGCACTGACGTGACTGCGCTTGGCGATGGCGCGGCTGCGAAGTTTCGCCGCCGCCATGTAGGCGTGGTGTTCCAGTCCTTCAACCTCGTGGATACCCTCGACGTGGCCGCGAACATCGAACTGCCCGTGCGCCTTGACCATGGCCGTCCTAATGCAGAGCGCCTTGCCGCACTCGTGTCGAAGCTCGGACTCGAGGGCAAGGAGCACCGTCTTCCCGATGCGCTTTCAGGCGGAGAGCGTCAGCGCGTGGCCATCGCCCGCGCCCTCTACGCGGAGCCAGACGTGATTCTCGCCGACGAGCCCACGGGCAACCTGGACGTGTCCGCCGCGAAATCCCTTTGCGATCTTCTGCGCGGCATCCACGCGGAGGAGCGGAGCGCGATTTTCCTCGTCACACACGACCCTGTAGTGGCGGCCGCCGCTGACCGAGTGCATTTCCTCAAAAACGGCAAGATAGCCGTCTCTCACGACACGCCCAGCCACGACCCCGCCGAAATCTCCAGACTCTACCTGGAGACATACAAATGATCCTCGGTCTGATGCTCCGTGGACTGAAACGCGGCAAGGCACGTTTCCTCTGCGCCGTATTCGGCATCGCCGCAGCTGTCGGTGCGGTCGTGTTCACCTTCTCCCTCACGGCCACGAACGCCGCGCAGGCTCCTGCACTTGCCAGGCGCGCGGCGGCACCATGGGTGGCGTGGCGGTTTGACTGGAGGGACGGACGAAGCGGCGAGAGCGCCGCTTCCCCGAGCCGTGCGGATTTGCTTCTTAAGGTAGTGAGGGCGAGCATTGATTTGCGGCCCGGAGGTCGAGTCCTGCAGGGACCGCCCATGCGTGCTGTCATTGCGTTGGCCCCCGGCGAAAATCCGTACGGTTGCACGAAGCTTGTAGAAGGGCGCTGGATTGATCCGTCCTCTACCAATCTAGAGCTGGTGTGTACGCGCAACACGCTAGTGCGGTTCGGGCGCGGCGTGCCGCCGCAGCTTGGATCGGATGTCAAGTTCGTGGGCGAGAAAGGAACGATGACCGCAAAGGTCGTGGGCTATCTAGCGGAGTCGAAGTTGCCGATGGGCTGGCCGGGCGTATTCGTGAACAAGGCTGCGTTCGATGTTTTTGCAGATGAACCGCACGGCAAGGCCATGTTCTGGAAGGCGGTGCCTGAACATGCTCCGCCGGATTTGCTTACGGCAGAGTCCGAATCGGTCGTACGCGGTTTCACAGGCGACGAGGCGCGTCGTATGGATTATGCGCGCCCGCTTCTTTTCGCGGCGGCGATCCTCACGGCACTTTGTCTGCTCGTCAACTCTTTGCTACTCGCTGTGGAGTCGAACCGTCGCGTGCTTGCGACGCTACGCACGGTAGGGCTTACGCGCGGCGGCGTGGTGTTGCTCGTGACGGCAGAGTCGCTGTTCGCGACGGGTGTTGGCTGGCTGTTGGGATGCCTTGGCGGCGTTGGTGCGCTCGCGCTTTTCGTGTCGAACGATCCAACGTCGTTCCCCATGGGGCCAGTCTTCGCGTGGGGCGTGATGGGCGTGGCGGGCGTGATCGCGCTTGTCGTCGCTTTCGTCGCCGTACTCTTTGCGCTACGTCCAGCGCTCACGGTGCGTCCGCTCGACGTGCTGGATGCGCGTCCGCATCGCCGTCGTCGCGGCATGGCAATCGCCTTCGGGTGCGGCTTTGCAGCGTTCGTGGCTGTGGAGGTGTGGGGCGCGTCGCTCATGCGCGCGTTCGTGCCGTCGGAGGAGTGGCCCGATGCGATCGTGTCCATCCTGCCAGAGGGGGTGAGTTCGTTTGATGTCGAGAAGCTCCACAACATTCCCGGCGTGAAACGCATTTCGGAACTCATGCCGCTACAGCTCAACTTCTTCCCGGAAGAACCTATGGAGGTGCCGGGTGGCGGGCGCGAAGGAGCGCGGCCCGCCCGCAGCGGTCCCGGAGGTCGCGGTGGTCCCGGAGGTCCCGTAAAGCACTGCCGGAACGTGCTGTTTCTGGCGGCAGAGTGGCTTCCGCAGTTCAAGTTCATCGAAGGCACATGGGCGGAGTCTACGAATGCAATCTTCAGCTCCGGCGCCTGCGTGATCACGGAGATGACATCGCGTGCCCGCAATCTCCACAAGGGCGACAAGCTGCGCGTGGCGATCGGCGGACGCGGTCCGAAAACGCCGGTAGAATTACCGATCGCCGGCGTCGTTGACCTCAACTGGCACATGGTGACGAGCCGCGGGCTAGTGCGCGGACTCAACCGCGCGCCGGTGATGACGGACGGACCGGCGTTCGTGTCGTTCGATACTTTGGAGTCGCTAGACGCGCGTCCAGCGCCACATGTGAACATGACGCACCTCTGGGTGGAGTACGAGCCGGCGTTCCTGAAGGAGAAGGGCGTGTTCGCGGCGGGACGCGAGGTCGAGAAATCGATTGCGCATGCACTGGGGCTTGATCCAATGAACCCAAGCAACGCCTCGACTGTTCGTCTGCACGCCCGCGACGAGATCGCGGATGGTACGCTTGCGCACGGGTCGGATGTCATCGGACAGGCTGCCCGCGTTCCGTTCGTATTCCTCGCCATCCTTGCAATCGGCTTCATCGCGATGCTAGTGGCGGACGCCGACGCGAGCAAACGGGAGTTCGCCGTGTTGCGCGCGGTGGGGGCCACGAGGGGACAGCTTACGTTCCGTCTTGCACGCGGCGCGTTGCGCACGGCCTTATGGGGCATCGTGTGCGGATTGCCCGTGGGCGCGCTTGTCGGTTGGCTGTTCTCCCTCAGTACGGGGGCGATGTGGCCCGGCCTGCCGCACTACTTCGTGTTGCCCATGCGGGTCATACTTGAAGGTGCCGTTGGCGCCACCGTGTTCGCCCTTGCCTTTGCGCTGCCTTCTGCGCACGTGATCGTGCGCAGGGCTTGGCGGAGGTAATGGCGGCAGGCCGATTTGCCGTTAGGCGTTGGGCCAGAGCTGCGCGGCGAGTTCGCGCAGCTTGTACTTCTGGATCTTCTGCGACGCGGTCATCGGGAAGATGTCCATGAAGTGGACGTACTTCGGGATCTTGAACCACGAGATCTTGTTGTGGCAGAAGTCTGCGACGTCCTCTTCCTTGATGTCCGCGCCGTCGGCGGGGATGATGAACGCGGCGGGCTGTTCGCCGTACTTCTTCGAGGGGCAGCCCACCACGGCCACGTCCTTCACGCCGGGCATCGTGCCGAGGAAGTCCTCGACCTCCTTCGGGGAGATGTTCTCGCCGCCGCGGATGATGAGGTCCTTCAGGCGTCCGGTGATGTAGTAGTAGCCGTCCGCGTCCATGCGCCCGATGTCGCCGGAGTGAAGCCAGCCGCGCTCGTCGATGCACTGCGCGGTCTGCTCGGGCATCTTGTAGTAGCCCTTCATCGTGTTGAAGCCGCGGCAGCAGATTTCGCCGTCGGTACCGATGGGCGCGAGGTCGTGCGTCTCGGGGTCGATGATCGCCACCTCCACGCCGGGCAGGGCCTGTCCGATCGTCTGGCACTTGCGCTCGATGGACGGCTCGAAGGAACGCGTCATCGTCATCACGGGGCCGGACTCGGTGAGGCCGTAGGGGTTGCAGACCTCCTTCATGAACATGCGGTCCACGACCTGCTGCATGCGGTGCACGGGACAGGCGGACCCGCTCATGATGCCGCTGCGGAGCGAGTGGAAGTCGAACTTGGAGAAGAGCGGGTGGTCGAGCATCGCGATGTACATCGTGGGCACGCCGTAGACGGCCGTACACTTCTCCTTCTCGATCGAGGCCATCACCTGGATGGGGTCGAACTTCTCGAGGAACACCATGGTGGAGCCGTGGTTCACGCAGCTCATCACGCCGAGCACGCAGCCGAAGCAGTGGAACAGCGGCACGGGGATGCACACGCGGTCGCGGCAGGTGAGGTTCTGGCAGGCGCCGATCCAGAAGCCGTCGTTCGCGATGTTGCGGTGGGTGAGCTGCACGCCCTTCGGGAAGCCCGTGGTGCCGCTCGTGTACTGCATGTTCACGACATCGTTCACGTCGCACTCGGCCTGACGCGCGTAGTAGGCCTCCATCGGCGTCTCCACCGAGAGGGCGAGCACCTCGTTGAGCGAGTACATGCCGCGGTGCTTCTCGCCGCCGAGGAACATGACGCGCTTCAGGTGCGGGTACTTCGCGCTCTTCAGCACGCCGCGCGGCTGCTCGCGCAACTCGGGGACGAGCGTGTAGATCACGTCCACGTAGGAGCAGTCGCGGTAGCCGGAGATGATGAAGAGGTTTTCCGTGTCGGACTGCGAGAGCGCGAAGTCCATCTCGTGCTCTTTGTAGTTCGTGTTGAGCGGCAGGAGGATCGCGCCGATTTTCGCGGCCGCGAACATGAGCACCACCCAGTGGGGCACGTTCGTGGCCCAGAGGGCGATCTTCTCGCCGCGCTTCACGCCGAGGGCCATGAGGCCGCGCGCGAGACGGTCAACCTCCTCGCCGAACTCGTACCAGGTGAGGCGGAAGTCGCGGTCGGCGTAGACGACGGCGTCGTTCTCGCCGCAGCGCGCGATCGTCTGGTCGAGGAGCTGCCCGAGCGTGTACTCGCGCGTGACGGGCAGGTTGTGCCAGGGCACGCCGCGCGAAACGCTTTGGGCGAACGGCGCCTGCGTGGGCGCCGAACCGAATGGGTCCGTGAGCTTGAACATGTGGGACTCCCTGTTAGAACGGCAGGAACACGATGCCGTAGATCGAGGCGGGCTTGCCGTCGAGGGCGCGCAGCGAGTGCGTCACGACGCTGTTGTAGTACGCCGTGTCACCCGCATGCAGCACCGTGGTCTCGGGACCGTAGGTGAGCTCGATCGTGCCGTCGAGGACGATGATGAGTTCCTCGCCCTCGTGGCTCGAGGGCGACGTGGGCGCGTTGGCGGTGAACTCGATGCGGAAGGGGTCCATGTGGCGGTCGGGCTTGCCGATCGCGAGCGAGTAGTAGGCGTAGCCGGCCGGGTTTTCGCCTTCGTGGGCCACCTTGACGGAGGAAAGCTGGTCGGCGCGCGTGATGATGGGGTCGGGCTTGAACTGGTCGTCCATGAACGTGCCGAGGCGTTGTCCGAGGGCGCGGGAGAGTTTCGTGAGCACGCCCAGCGCGGGCAGTACCTCGCCGTCCTCGATCGAGGCGATCACCGCCGCCCCCACGCCGCTCTTCTCTGCCAGGTCGGCGAGCGTCATCTTCAGGTTCTCGCGGTACGTCTTGATCCGCTTCCCCACTTTGTTCTCGTTAGCCATTTTCTTCTTCCAATTAGCTGTAAAACGCGCATATTTTACACCAATTCCCCCACACAGGCAAGCAGAAACGGCATATTACGTCCATATTGCAACATGGCACCAGATTTTGATGAGCCGCTAGAATGCTTCAAGGAGTACATGTGATGTACTTGCTCGACACGCATGCAATACCCTGTACCGACGATCTGGTAGTTTTGTCCGGCCACGCAATGCGGTTTGGCGGGAGGCGATTCCGGAATGGCGTACGCGCCTGCCGCCGGCGAGGTGGGCGATGGCGCGCGGACGTGAGACGCGAGACGAGAGACGAGCCGAGACGTGAGACGATGAGACATTGGCAAAGCCGCATTGCCTCATGGTCTCACGTCTTCTAGTCTCCGTTCGCGTCTCGCGTCTCACGTCTCTCGTCAACCTATGCGCCCCCGCGCGCAAAACTTCAATCTCCCAAAATCCCGCTTGCGTGGGGCGGGGGAATGTGGCATACTATTTCCGTCTTGCCTCCCAAAGGCGAGATAACAGATTACCCGCGCGGGTGGGTCGCGCTTGTCGCGACCTCATCAGTAGGGCGATACTAAGATAGTGGAAACGATTATGTCGGACTTGCAGCGCAATATGATCAATTACAT
>CAMKJU010000116.1 GCA_946413265.1 uncultured Lentisphaerota bacterium | reverse complement strand
TTTCATGCCTGAAATGGTATCACAATCTGCAAGGCCCGTCAATCAGCCACCCAGTTTTCTTTTTCCTTCCAGCCCGCGATCCTTCACGTTCTTCACGAACAGCCGCGCCGCAACCAGTTCATTTCGTCCACGGGAAGAACGTGATGCGCAGTTGCGTGAGGGCGATGGGCACAAGCTCGATCGTCTCGGCCTTGTCGTTCACCTCCACCGCCGGGACGGGACTTCGCGGCGGATCAACTGCCCGGCCAGGCGCGTCGCGGCGCATCAGGCCCCAGCCGCCGCTCGACGTGCGCACAGCCTTGACCGCCAGGCGGCGATCCATTCCCTCGCCAACGCACGTGAAGGACGGCTTGCCCGCGGCGTCTGCCACAAGCGCGTAGTTCCACGGCGTCCTCGGCTCCATCAGCCGCATCGGCATGCCGAGCTCCACGTCGCGCACGACGCCCGCCGCGTCCCGCTTCAGAATCGGCCAGTCGGCCGCGGTGCGCCGCGTCTCCTTTGCGTCGATCTTGAGCGCGTAGAGAAGCGGCCCGCGAATGACGGCGAGCGAATCGTTCTCCCAGTGAGAGACGACGGGCTTCGACGGGATCGACAGCTCCACGACATCACCCTTCTTCCACTCCCGTGCGAGGCGTACAAACGTTCCGGGCCGTTGCGGCGCGTCCGGAGTCCGCGCCCTACCGTTTACCTTCACCGACGCGGCCTTGCACCATCCGGGGATGCGCACGAAGAGCGGCCACTCGCCGCCCGCCGTCTCAACGATCTCAAGCCTCACGCCGTCTGAGAACGGATATCCGCCCGTCTCGCGCACCGTCGCAAGCAACGTCTTCACCGTGCAATCGCCGTAGACTACCGCCGCAAGACCACCCTCACGCTTCATCCACATGGACTCCGCTACCTTCGGCCATGCGAAGTGGAAGTTGGAGCGGCAGCATCCGTACCCCGCATACGGCCCGGCGACGGTGGAGAGCATCCCACGCCCGTTGCATGCGAACTTCAGCTCCTCATCAATGCACGCGGGCTGGTTGAGAAGGCAATAGTACCTGAGGCCGCGACCGTCTCCGCCGAGCGTGGCGGGCAGAGTGTTGTACGCCGCCATCTCAAGGTCGTCCGCGAACTGGGTATCGCCAAGCGCCTCCAGTGCCACCTGGGCGCTCAGGATGTGCTCGGCCGTGGCGCAGAGTTCGGTACCCTCGGTGGAGCTGCGGCTTGTGAGAGGCTCGGTTCCATTGACTGCGCAGTCGGGGCGGCCGCACTTCTTCATCGCCCAGCCTGACGGATCAAGCGCCGCGCGCACGGCGGTACGGTCCTCCTCGCTACCGCCGAGCAGCCACTTGAGCGCGGGCAGCTTCAACCCCTGCATGTAGTTCACGATGTGCACGCGGTAACCGGGGTCGCTCGCGCCGCCTTTGTGGTAGAACGAGGTCCAGTCGGCCGACATTCCGGCCACGCGGCGCGCGAGGTCGGCCCACTCCCGCTTGCCCGTCTTGCGGCACAGCCACACGAGGACGTCGATTTCGTCCCCGCCGCGCGCAATCGCCCAGCGGGAATCCTTCGAAAGCGAATCGCCATTCTCGAATGCGGTACGCTGGAACGCGAAATATCGCTCAAGGAACGGCACCACGCGCGGGTCGTCCGTCGCCTCGCACCAGTCGCGCAGCGTCCAGAGCACAATCATGTTCGCCCACCAGTTGCGATTCTTCGGACCAAAGTCGCCGTTCTCCCGCTGCGAGGCGATGTATGCGTCCACCCACTTCTTCGCGCGTGCCTTGAGCTCCGCGTCGTCAAGGGCGAACGCAAGCGAGAGGAGGCCCTTCGCATAGTACGGCCCACGTTCCCACGCAAACTGCCCGCCGCGCGTGCCGCGCGTGATCCAGTCGCTCTTGCCGATGTCCTCGTACAGCTCCTCCGCATGGCCGGTCAGCCCGTCGCGCTGCATCTCCATCTGCTTGAGTAGCCAACCCTGCGGCCGGACACTCCCCGGCGGCAGACGCTCCATCGCGCAGGACCGAACAGCCGCGCTATCCAATGCCCAACCCGCACCGGACACCGCCAACACAAAACCGATTAGAACCTTTTTCATCTCATTTCCTTTTCGTACTTCATTCTCCTGCCGATTTCGCCACTTCCAGGACATAGTGGAAATCGCGCTTCTCGCCCTTCGCCATTTCAAGCGTCGTGTTGAACATCTCCGGAAACGCGATGAAGTAGAAGCCCGCGCCCTTGTACGTCTGCGGCTGGTGGAGCGTGTAGTTGGCGGTAGGACGGTCGGCGATGAAGGAGAGACGCGTCGTGTCGCCGGTCCGCTTCGACTTCGCGTAGACGTCGATCCGGGGCGAGACGTCGCCGTAGCAATGCGCGTCGACGGAACCGACCGCGTTCGTGTAGGCGTAGGTGAACGCGTCGCTGCCGGCGAGGCGGGCTGAGAAGCCCGCGTAGCCGCAGTAGTTGTTCGTCCCCTTCGCCTTGTCCCACTTGGGGATGCTGGCGGTGAAAGCAAGTTTCTCGAGGGCCTCGAAGCGTCCGGTCCAGTCGAACGAATAGTCGCCGTTCGGCTTCACCGTCGCCTTCACGGTGCGGTGTTCGCGCAGGATGGCCCTGCCGTCGAGTTCATACGAAAGCTCGGCCTCGAACACCGCGCCGTCGGACGTGGCCCTCTCGCTGTGCGAGACCACCCTGTTCACCGCGCCCCTGTCGCGCGGCTCCCAGAAGTTGCGTCCGTTGATGAACTTCCACGAGTAGAAGAACGCAAGGTGCCAGACGTGGTCCCGCGGACGGGCCTGCGTGAGATACTCGTCGGACGTGCCGGGGACGAGCAGCTCGAAATAGGGCTTGCCCTCCGGCGGAACCGGATGGTACACGAACGGCATGTTGAGCGCCTTGGGTGCGGGGGGCAGGAGATCGACCAGGTTGAGCAGCATCCGCTTGCACAAGGGCACATCCGGCGTCTCGTAGAAGCGCGGCCCCACGAGCGTCACCGCGCCGCGCCCGACGGCGTACTGCGCGATCGCCGTCGCGATACGCCTCTGTCCGGCATCCGCCACCGTCATCAGGCTCCTGTCGCCCGTCAGGTACATCCCGTGGATCCACTTGGGGATTGCGGCGAACTCGGTGTCAAGGCGCGGTTTCTGCGGCAGGCCCTCGAAGAGCTTCGGACAGTTTGGAACCGCCACGCCGCCCTTCTCCGGTCCGTTAATCGTCAGCACGCCGCCGTACGAGAAGCCCAGACGCCTGGCAAACGTCCCGCTCCATGCATCGGTGCCGCACAACGTGACCACATGGACGCCTTCCGCAGCGGCGCGGTAGAGCATCTCCACGTCGCCGGACGTGTAGTACGGGTGCTGGGTAACGAAGATGACGTCGGGCAGCTCGCCGCGCGCCAACGCGTCGGGGTCGAGTTCAGCGACGTCCAGTCCCCATTTCTTGAAGAAGGGAAGCATCATCGCCCCCCAGCAGCGGACCTTTTTCGCGGCGTGGCACGGCTGCACCGTCGCCTCGATTTTCGCCTCTTCGCCGCACGGCGCGACAATCAGCGCCTTGAGGTCTTCGCTTGTCTTCACCCCCGAAAGGGAATGGCCTGCGAGGTAACGTCCGACTTCAGATTCAAATGAGGGCTTGCCTTTCTCGGCATATCCGCTGGCGGCGATCGTCGCCACGAGGAAGAGCGGGAGTCTAAGGAAATTTTTATACGTTGTTTTCATTAATTGTTTGATCCTTTCTCAAATCGTTGGTCTCTCCATGGGAGACGGGCGGTATGTTAGCACACCCTTCCGCGATTCGTCAATCCCCCGGCGGCGTTTTGCAAGCGACGGCGACAGGGTCACGCGTCCCGCATGACCGCAAGGTGGGGCGAGCCGTCCTCGGCGAGCCGCCCGCCCCACGGGCATCTTGCCCGTTATCGGGGTGGCGGGCGTCTCGCCCGCAACTGGGACAACGGGCATCTTGCCCGTTGCCGAAGCTATCTGTGCTTTAGATTTCGCTTTTGTCAGTGTAGAAGATGCAGAACGTGTAGCTGTGCACGGGCTACTTGACGACGACCACGAGGCCGCGCGGCGCGAGCATCGCGTAGAAGCGGACGCGTGTTTCACCGTCCAGCTCCACTTCCTCCTCGCCGATGGTTACGTTGTACTTCCTAAGCGTCTTGCCAGCGTCAACTTTGATGAAGCACGTATCGAAGTTCACCACGCGGTTGGGGTCGTCGAGCGTCAGTGTCTCCGTCGCCTGGAGCGTGCCGCGGTACAACACCCACAGTCCCCTCTCAAGGCGGGCGGGGGGATTCCCGCCAATGTTGGCCTTGGACGAGATGCGGAGCGTGACGTAGTCATAATTTCCGTCGGTGCCGACATGCAGGGGACCGGTAAAACCGGAGTTTTCCCCGCCAAAGGCAAATGTCGCCCTGCCGTTCTTGCCTTCGGCCTTCACACCGAGGCAGCCAGATCCGCTGATGGTCGAGTTGATCGTAAACGGATTCCCGTTGTTGTTGCGCACGAAGAAGGCAGGCGACGACACTGGCGCATAGACGGTCACGTTGCCGGTCAGGAACTGGCCCGCCGACGTCTCCCCGCCGGTGGACGGGCGACATGACGGAAATGGCCTTTTTCATGCATGCAGATAGAAAGCACGGCCTGGTATGCGAGACAGGCGAGAAGCGTGCGCGCTTCCGCGAGACGTGCCGGTCCGTGGCGAAATTGTCGAAGCCGAGCTTCCAGATCCTGCGCAGGGCGTCCTTGTTCGCGCCCTCGGTCCACGTGAACGCCTGCACGGTTATGTCGTTCGCGTGAAGCCGCCCGATGGCCCTGCGGATGCAGTCGGACGACGGACAGAACGGATCGGGAAGCGACAAGTCCGTGCGGATGTGGATTTGCACCTGGCTGACGCCCTTCCATCCCGTCGCCTACCCGAAACCGCCCTTTGAACGTCACGGAATTTATTGTAATTTTTCATTCCGACTTGCGTTTTTTCAGACCACGAACCCGAAAACGCCGCCCACCTTTCCAAGCTCTGCGCGGGAAAGACGGCAAAATGAATGAATTTCGCGAATGAAATTTTCCCCCTTGTTTTCTCCGCTGAGATTTGGTACACTAACAACCGTCCACCCGTTGAGACACTGTCGAAGCGGCGCAAGGCCGGGGTAAAACCCGGCCTTAGCATTTCCTGCGTTATGAAAGTGAATGTCTATATAGACGGGTTCAACCTATTCTACGGGATGTTGAAGGGTACGCCATACAAGTGGCTTGACCTCGAGAAGTTTGCCGACGGCATGGTTGCCCCCGGAGTAATTGTTGTCGCCATCAAATACTTCACCGCTCCTATCAAGGCATATCCGCCAAATCCCGACAAACTTCTCCGCCAGCACTTCTACCTTGAGGCGCTTTCCTCATTGTCCCGCGTCAGAATCGTGGAGGGCTTTTACACGAAACACAAAGTGCGGATGCCGTTCTATAAGGAGCCGTGCCTTTCCTGCCCCAACGGAAACGGGATGGCGTCCGTTGTCAAACTTGAGGAAAAACGTTCCGATGTCAACATCGCGACAGAGATGCTGCTTGACGCGACACTTGAAAAAGACATTGACGCATTTACATTGGTAAGTGGCGATTCCGATCTTGCCGGGCCAGTTTCCGCAATTCGTTACCGCCTCAAACGCCCAGTCGCCGTCTACAACCCACATCAGGGGACGTGCGACGAACTGAAACGTTATGCGTCCTTGTATCGCAACATCCCCCATGACCTTCCAACCCATTGCCAGTTGCCAGACGAAGTGCCGCTTGCCGACGGGCGTACAATCCGCCGCCCTGCGGCATGGGCATAATCCGCCGCCCGCGCCGTAATCTCACGCAGAGACGCAGAGAAAAAGAACAGCCCGAACCGTGATACGGCGCGAGCTGCGATATTACGCCGCGGAACGAGGTGGGGGTTGTTTTAGATTTCGCTTTTGTCCGTGTAGAACATGTAGAACGTGTAGATCATACTGCCGCATTGTGAACGGTTTGCAGCAATAAACATCCCTTTTTGCCAAAATTTGTCGTTCCGCACCGTAATATCACGGCGCGGAACGGGTAGATGTGGCGGCGACACTAACTGGGAACGCGCTGCCAGTGCGTTGCTGCGGGGCCTACTTGACGATGATCATGAGTCCACCGCGATGGCGCAGATAGCCGCAGCGACGGCGAGTCCGGCAAACGAACCGCCGTGGCGGCTCATCAGTTCACGTCCCTTCACGGAAACTGCGGCAAGCGTCTCGGAGGCGCTCGCGCAGACGGCAAACATCTCCGACGCCACCACGCGCCCGTCCTCGACGATTGCGAGTTTCACACGACTGCCGCCAAGATCTACGCAAAATGTCCGTACTCTGTTACTTTTCAAAACCATTGTTGCCACGAATCGCCCTCTATTATAGCACAAAAGTGTCGGTTCATTCCGTTGTTTCCCAGATTCCGCCGGGGCCGAAGAGTTCGCCCAGCAGGTCGTCCATAAGCCCAAGCCGCTCCACGAGGTCAAGCCCGAAATAGCGGTTGCGCATGTAGGGAACGCCCCGGCACGTCTCGCGAAAGCGGCTGCGCGTCACGCCGATCTGTTCCGGTTCGACCGGCGCGCCGGCGAGGCGGAGCTTTTCCCGCACCTCCTCGAACGGCATGAGCTGCGCCTTGAGGCGTTCCGAAAGTTCCGGCCAGACGCGCGTGAACGTCGAAAGCTCTTCGCGCAGCCTTTCCGGCGGCGAATACTTCTTCGACATCTCGTCCTCGGCGCGGCGGATGTGCGCGGGACGGTCTCCGTAGATGGCGGGGAACGTCGCCTTCAGCGCGTCGAACGTGGACGGCCACGATGCGACCGCCTTCTCCACGTCGAGTCTGGAAAGGTCGTGGCGGAGTAGGAACTCCAAAGCCTTCGTCGAGAAGAGCGTGCCGATGCCGACCTTGAAGCCATGCGAGACGGGCCTTCCGCCGAAGGAGAGGGATTCCATGTCCCAGTAGTGCGAGACCTGATGCTCCGTGCCGCTTGCCGGACGCGACGACCCCATCGCCTGCATCGCGAAGCCGCTCATGACAAGCCCCTCGCACAGCTTTCGCACCTCGCGTTCGTCGCCGGAAGCGCACCCGGACGGATTGGACAGAGCCTCCCTCAGCGACTCCTGCACGAGACGCCACGCGAGCGGATGGATCGCCTCCGATCCTATCGCGTCGGCAAGCATCCAGTCCGCCCCCGCCGGAATCTTCGCGATGAGGTCGGCGTAGCCGCTCGCCGTCATCTCGCGCGGGGCGGATGCGGCGACGGCGCTATCGACAATGCAGCCGAGCGGCGCCCTGCAGGAAAGCGTCTGCTTCATACCATCCTTCGTGATGGCCGCGCCATAGGCCGTGTAGCCGTCCATCGACGCCGCCGTGCCGACGACCATGTACCGCTGGCCCAGTTCGTCCGACGCCCGCTTCGCCAGGTCGTTCAGCGTCCCCGACCCGACCGCCACCGCGACGGCTCCGCGCGCGCGGATCGCCTCGCGCACCTCCTCGACCTTCGCGTATGTGGCGTGGAAGTCAGACCCGTCGGGATTCACCACGTATTCCGAGACCTTGACTCCGGCTCCCTTGAGGCGGGAAGCCACGTTGTCGCCCGCAACGGACTTCGTGAGCGGGTCTTCGACCAGGATCGCCTTCGCATCCGACGGAAACAGCTCGCGGAACATCGCCGCCGCGCCGTCCGCCGCGCCGGGACCGACAACGCACGCCTTCGTGTCCGTGGCGTTCGCAAGAGCGTCTGCCATCATCGACGCTTTCCTCCCTTGTTCGACGCGTCACGGTTGCCAAGTTCCGGCAGGAGTTCAAAGAGCACAAGCGGATCGTCCGTGGCGAAGTTGTCGAAACCGAGCTTCCAGATCCTGCGCAGGGCGTCCTTGTTCGCGCCCTCGGTCCACGTGAACGCCTGCACGGTTATGTCGTTCGCGTGAAGCCGCCCGATGGCCCTGCGGATGCAGTCGGACGACGGACAGAACGGATCGGGAAGCGACAAGTCCGTGCGGATGTGGATCTGCACCTGGCTGATTCCCTTCCATCCCGTCGCCTCCATGCGGTCGAGCGTGCTTTCAAGGAACTTGTCGGCACGCGCGACGGACTTCGGCGAGTTGTCCTTCGGCCACGTCCCGAGCCACACCATGCCGAATCCGCCCGGCACGACATTCTGCCACCGCGCCACCAGCTCGAATTTCGGCGACGTGTAGTAGATCTGCTTTTCCACGCCGTGCTTGCGCGCGAGTTCCGCCACGAGCTCTGGCGGCGCGCCCTTCTCGTCGAGGTAGAGAATCCTGTCAGGACGTCCCGCCATCGCGGCGAGCACGGAGTCGATCGTCGTGATGCGCACGGACGAATACGACGGGTCGAGATACGAGCCAGTGTCCACGTCCCGAATCTGCGCCCAATTGAGGTCCTTTATCTTCGTCGTCGCAAGGCTCTTGGGAATGCCGCGCCCAACGCGCTTGAGCGTCGCGTCGTGGAGGGCGATGGCGACGCCATCCTTGGTGAGCCGTGCGTCGGCCTCCGGCGCAACGCCGTGTCCCCAACACCAGAGGAACGTCTCCAGCGCGTTGTCGGGACGCGTGTCGCGTCCGCCGCCGCGATGCACCTGGCACCTGAACAGTTCCGTCCCCTGCGGAGCGACCGCCGCACCGGCCGTATTGCCCCCGCTTGCGGAAAGGGCAAACGCCAATCCCGCAACCGCGGCGAATGTGATATACGTTTTCATGTCCTTCAACTCACTTGACGATGATCATCAGACCACCATGTTGAACCGTACCATACACGATGCCGTCGCGTATACTCGCCTTGCCCACAAGGCCACGCGGCAGGGCAGAGCCGTTGAGAATGACGCGCCAGTGCGCACCCGCGAGCGCGTCTGCAGTCACCACCGGCACACACACGCGCACGCTCTTCGGGTCGGCAAGGTCGCCCGTGTAGGGCACATCAAGCGTCACCACGCCGTCCGCCGGCAGTTCCGCCGCCGTCAGCGTGAGCGGGCGCGTCTGACCCGGCGCTGCCGTGAAACCGCCGCCCGCCTCGATCGTGGCGCACGCTACAGTGCCCGTGCCGCCCAAATAAGCCCCGGCCTGCACGATGACGTTCGTGGAGTTGAACAAAGCCGCATCAACGAGCAGCGTGCCGCTGTTCACGCGCGTCGCCTCTGAGTAATACTTGTCCGCCGCCGTGCAGCAGTTCAGGCGTAGCGTGCCCGGACCGGTTTTCAGCAGACCCGTACGGAAGTAGGTGTTGGCGTAAAGGCTGTTTGACTTATTTCCGGCCCAACGCGCCGCGGGCTTGAGGACCACGCCAATCGTCACGTCCGGCTCCGCGTTCTGCGTGATGTCCGCAACATGGAACTCCGTCTTGCCGTGCTGATAGATCTTCTCCCCGTCGATTTCCTGATAGGAATCGTTCTGCCAGCCGAGCGAGAAGTAGCAGGTGCCGCCGACATTCTGTAGGTCGTAGGGGCGTGTGCCGTCGAAACGGACACGCTGTGCGAACACGAAAGTCCCGTAGGGCCCGATTTGCTCAGTGTCGTAGCCCGCTCCAGTGTTGGCGCCGTTGTAGTCGAGCGTGGCGTCGTACAGATCGAGAAACGGCATGGCGTTGACCTTTCCGCTCGTCTGCCGTATCGTTCCGTTGGTGACGGCGAGCGTGAAGTTGTTGACCGCGTTCGCCTGTCCGAACTGGTCGTTTTGGGTGATCCAGAGCGCTCCGCCGTTGACGGAAACGCTGAGGTCCGAGCTGGAAAGGTTTCCAATCGTCGATTTCTCCGGGCACTCGAAATTAGATTCGGTATTTGACAATGCGGTTGCCAGCTTGACGGTTCCCTCGACGATTTCAATGCGCCCCGTCGTGGTGCTGGAGGCGTTTGCCAGTTCGAGCATTCCAGGTCCCGTCTTGCGCATGTTGAAGGCGACGGCGCTATGCTTAGTGCCCCAATTGGGCGCATCGGCAATGCGCGCGTTGAACTTGAGGTCGGTCGTATCGTCGGCGGTGCCTTTCCCGCTGATCTCCGCGACGTAGCAGTCGGAAGCCGAACCATCGCGCTTCGCAAAGAAAAGCGTCGCGTTGTCGGTATTGGCGAAGGTGAGCGTGTTGGTGCCGATGACGGTGAGACCGCCGCCAAAGCCGAGTGTCGGCCACGCACTGGTGACGCCCGAGTAGGAAACCGTGGCGTTCTCCAGGATGAGCGGACCGAATCCGTTGGTCTTGTTCGCCGTCTGTTTCAGCGTCCCTCCGTTGACGTGTACCGTGACATTATTCTCGGCGTAGAACTGCCCCATCGTATCACTGGACCCGAGATGCAGCGTCGCGCCGGGATGGACGGTAAACGTGTGTGGGTAGCGTTGCGCACCGAACACGCTACTTCTGTCGGCGGCGTCGGTCGCATTTCCGGTATTCATAAAGAGCGTCCCCTCCACAACGTCCACGTCGCCAGTATAGGTGGAGTTGTATGCATGCGCCGTGCCATCGCCGAGTTCGAGAGTACCTGCGCCCGTCTTGCGGAAACCGGAAGCAATGCCAGGATCGGTCGCGTTGCCGGACGACCAGATGATCGGCACGCGAATGATGACGTCGGAGTTGTCGTTCCCCGTCATGTCAGGTACATCGATCACGCCCTGCCTCTGCGCCCCGAACTTGCCGATCGACATTCCCGAACTGTTGTTGATTCCTGAACCGGAAGCGGCGAAGATGACTTGCCGATCTCCGGAAAAGTAGAGGTTGGCCATGCTGAACGAGCCCCAGAAAGTGCTTGAGTTCTGGGCACCGACGGTTCCGACAATGAGCGTTTTGCCGCTTTTATAGTTGTTGAGTCCGCCGTGGAAATTCACGGTCGAGTTGTGGAGATAAACATCACCCGCGTTGAAGCAGAAGTCCTTCTTAAGCTCCAGCGTGGAGTTGTAGCACTTGAGAGCGGCCTGGATCGGCGTTGAACTGCGCCCGCCGCCGCCGAAGGCGTTCTTGCCTTGAATGTTGAGCGTGGCGTTG
Source organism: uncultured Lentisphaerota bacterium (assembly GCA_946413265.1). Taxonomy (GTDB): domain Bacteria; phylum Verrucomicrobiota; class Kiritimatiellia; order RFP12; family UBA1067; genus RUG572. The sequence goes on along the minus strand of CAMKJU010000116.1, from coordinate 1,637 downwards.
GAGACTACGACGGAGCGCGGCACGCGCGGGTTGCCGAGCGACCCGGTGACGACGTCGCCGTTGTCATTATCGGACGGAAGAAAGATTTCGCCGCCCGCGAGCAACACGTCGCCCGTGAAGGTATGGTTGATACCGGAGATCGTGAGTTTGCCCTCCTGGTACTTGCTGAAGGAACCGGTCCCGGCGATGACGCCCGCCCCGGCAAGCGTGTAGTCCGTCGCATTGTCGAAGAGGATGGAGCTCGGCGTAACCGTCGTGCCGCTGGGTATGGTCACGGTATAGGCGGAGGCGTTGTCGTTGAAGACGGCGTCGTTGCCGTTCTGCCAGGTCTGCGACGGCACGCCGTCAATTGTCCAGTTGGCGTCGGCAACGTTCCAGTTGCCGCTGGCCGTTCCCTTCCAGAGCGAGCCCGTCACGGGATCGTCGTAAACGGAGAGATCGACCACTGAAGGCGCTACGGAGAGCTGTGCCTCGCCAGCGAGCAACGAACAAGCGATCGGGCCGCCGCCCGCCTCGAAGTCGGTAGCGACGGCAGAATAGCGGATGGTGCCCGTGACCGTATCGTAAACGCCTGCGCGTCCGCCCAGCATACAAGGCAGGTAATTGCAGGCGAGCATCGCATTGGTCGTGACGCTGAAACCGTAGAGGTAGGCGCCATTCGCAATATTCCTGACTTCCGTTCCGGTGTTATTTATTTTTACGTAATGCTGAACGAAGACGAAAAGGTTCGTGACGGAGGTGGCGGAGCAGGTCGTTGACCATTTTTTGTCGACGATCTGCGCACCCGTCACAAGGTTTGTGATGACGATGCGATGTTTCTCCTTCGCGCTCAGCGAAATCCTGACGCGATCTGTCGTGAAAACCCCGGCCTCTTTCCAGTCGCCTTTGCCGTTCTTGCAGGCGGAGGCGAATTTGCCGCTGCCATTGATGTAGCAATCGAAGGAAAATCCCGCACTATCGTCATCACCAGAACTGATGCCGAAGAAACGTTGCTGCCGCGTGGCATTGGAATCGAATTTCGTGTCCATCACGGCAACGGAGGTTCCGTTCGGCTTGATGCCTGTGTCGATATACTGCGTGCCGGTCTGGCGCAACGACTCGATTAACGTGTCGTAGGGCGCCGCCGAGGATGTAAGGAACACGCGGCAGACCGTATAACCCGCGCCAGTCAAAAGCGGCGAGACGGGAATCGTCGCGGAAGTCGCGTCTGCCGCCACGTTGCAGCCGCGTTGGAGCGCGGCCCAATTCGAGATGTCGGCTCCCTTGTCCTCCGTGTCGTAGGCGATGTAGAGCGCGTGTTCGTCGCCGGGTTCGCCGGCCTCGAACGTGACGGCGAGGGACGACACGCCGTTACGTGGCGTGAGATGCCGGACGCCCGTGATCGAACGCGCCTCGGCCGACATGGTCGCGCCCATCACGACGACCGCAACGGCCAGCACGGCTGCGGCGAACGCGCGCCTCACACCGTGGTTCCTATCGATTCTGCTCATTTTATACCTCCTGGTTGGACTCTGCGGGGACACTCCTTGCAAAGCCATGGAAACATTATACCCGAAACCGCCCTTTGGATGTCTCGGAATTTATCACGGCGATTTCAGATAGTTGAGCAAGGTCCAATTTCGTATTGAGTTTCCGCC
>CAMKJU010000115.1 GCA_946413265.1 uncultured Lentisphaerota bacterium | reverse complement strand
AACTGCAAGAGCAAATAGAAAGAGGCGATATTTCATGTCTATATTATAACATTTATCGCCGCGCGCCGCGAGAGGAAAATCATCCTCTTCAGTACACGCTTATCATGACGCCCTTGCGCGCACCCTTGAGGACGAGCGTCGCGCCTTCCTTCGCGAGCTTGTACTTCCGGTTCGTTCCGTCGGCCAGCGCGAACTTGGAGAGGTCGATGTCGGACTCGCTCGCCGCCGTCAGAAGGACGACCTTCGCTGCCGGCGTGCCCAGCGCGCTGACATCGACGGTCACCGTTCCAGACACGGGATAGGCGATCGAGCCGGAGACCGAAAGTCCGTTCTCGTCCGAGGCGAACGCCTTGAAGGTCGAACCAGCACTGAACGTCAGGTTGCCAGACAGCGTTCCCGTGCCGCCAATCGTGCCCGCAACCGTCGTCGCACCAACCCACGTGCCCGTGAGGTTCACCGCCGCACCGGATTCAACCGTCAGGCCGTTGCTGGCCGTCTGCGTGCCGGAGAGCGTGAGAGTTCCAGCGGTCGAAGTTCCAGGTGCGACATACACATCCCTGACGCGGTCGTTGGACGACGAGAATACACCACTACAGATCGTATCCTTCGCCTGAAGAATACGTAGGTCGCGGTCGCCAGTATTTCCACTTCCGCCCCAGTCGGACCGCATCTGACCACTACCGGCAAGACTGCCGATGATGTTCTCACCTTGCGTAGTCAAGATAAGGCCAGCGGAGAGGTTGTTCTCGCAAATCATGTTTGTCGGGAAGTTGACCTTAGAGAGCGCACGCCACTTGCCGTTTACATCCGCATATCGCAGTGTGCCAGTACCTGTGATACGAGCATAGTTCGTGCCGCTATCGTTGGTGTTGTCGCTGTCTGTCAGCGTGAACACGCCATTGTCGGTCGTAGTGATGGTCGTACCGCCGCCGAACTTGCCAAGGTTCGGCGCGCGGAGTTCGCCGTCAACCTTGATGCCGCCGACAGCCCACCATGTGCCGGAAGTCTGTTGCGGCGTAACAACCGCGCCTTCGGAGATGTAGATCGTGCCTGCCGTCAGCTCGTCAGGAATCGTCTCGCCAAACACAACGCACTTGTTGTTCAGCCCAATAGTGCCGGTAAAACCAGACCAATCGTCCGTAATGTTGAATACGACTCTAGGAGCACTGCCGTCTCCTGAGATTGTACCATCGCCAAGAAGTGTTCCGACCTTGAAAGCGTTTGCTTTGTCAGAGCCACCGTTGTTCAAATACAACGATCCTGTAATCTTGAGAGGAACTGCGCATGTGTAACCAGTTTCAAGCCAGCCAGTGACATTGTTCAATTCAACAACTGAACCGCTGTTGCCGTAGTCATTGAACTTGAGCCACACGCCTGTACGGCTATCGCCCACCATGTTAGTGACATTCTTGACCTGCACGGTACCAGTCCAGTCGGCATTCTTCCACCATGCGTCGCCAGACACAGTAGGCGCACGTCCGGTGAACACAACCGTGCCGGCGCCGCTCACAGCCTTTGTCGTAAGAGAACTGGCCAAAGTTCCATCGACGTTGAGCGTACCGTTTACGACAAATCCACCGTTGGCAGTCCATGTCTTATCCGCAGGAACTGTCATGGTCACTCCAGACCTGATTTCGAGCTTGCCGCTTTTTACTGTAGAATCCGAATAAGCCGGTGCATCGCCGCCCACATAAACGCTCTTCGCCGTCAAATTGAACACGCCCGTGAAGCCGCTGGCGTCAACAATGTAGATATGCTCGCCAGCACCGCTACCCTGTGTCTTGAGCGTACCTGTGCCCTTAAGGGTGTTGATCTTCACCAAATTGCCACCCCAACCATTGTTGTAGGTGAAAGCCACAGTATTACCCTCGTCCACAAGTTCAAGCGGAACTGTGTGAACATAAGTGCTGCTATTCCAGGAACTAGTCTGCAAATAGCCGGTCACGCCAGTAAAGCGGACAGTTGAACCGACATTACCATACTTGGTGCCTTCAAACGCCGCGACCGCTTGGTTCTTGATCCAGACCGTGCCGGACCATCCAATATTCGCCCAACCCTTGCCTTCGACAGGCGCAGTAGTGTCATACACAACCGTACCGGAGCCGGTGAAGGTTGTGGCGTCGAGGCGATCGGCGTTGATATTCATTACGACGTCCTTTGCAACGTCGATGGTGGCGGCGGTAATCTTCTCGCTGCCAGCGAGCGTCAGCGTGCCGCTGCCGACTACGTAAACCGTACCCGACAGCGTTCTCTCCTCGCTGACCGTGTAGGTCGTAGGACCAGAGACCTCAATGACGAGATCGTTCTCGCCAACTTCCGGCACATACTGGACAACCTGAATCGCAGCGAAGCATCCGCGGGCGGTCGGAGTCGCCCCACCAACGCGGTGCGCGACCATGGTGACGGTATCGCCGGAAAGGACGGCGGAGACGAGAGTGTTCGTGCCTTCAGCAATCGGTTCCGCGCTTTGATCCGCACCGGCGCTGCCCCAAGATGTCGTACCTGTCTGCTGGACTCCATCAACGTATGTGAAGTTGAAGCCGTTGATGGTGTCGTAGCCGAACTTGGCCCTATTCTGGTCGGTGGAGTGATAGACGATGACACGATAGTGCTCGTAGGGTATGCCCGTAATTGTCACAGCCGGGGTAGTCTTCTCGGCTCCTTCGTCGATATAGCCGTGAAGCGGATTATTCGCCGATGATAGGCCACTGCAGCTATAAGAACCACGATGACCAGAAACCTTTACGCTCACTCCAGCCGCTACAGAAGCCGCGCCTGTTGAATCAATGGAATTGACTGTGTTGAATGTCTGCTCATTGGCATTGTTGGGGATGGTGAAATTGTTCCAGGAAGTGCCGGGAACCGCATATCCTTCCAGACCGACATCGTCACTGGTCGTGAGGCCGTTGCCCGCACCGTTCGTGAAGTTGATGTTGATGGAGGGTTTGTATTCCTTGATGTCGGACGGATCGCCGTCAACCCAGAAGAGGACGATGCCCGTGGACGTCTGGACGAGTTCGCACGTGCCGACCGCGTTGTCCGTCGTGAGGGTTGTCGTGCCGGTCGAATTCACCGAGGAGAGGTTCACGGTCCTGACGACCTCGTCGGACGAGTTCTTAACCTTGATCGCGGCATCCGCCGTGAACGTCGGGGTGGAAGAAGTGAACGAGACAAGCGTCTTCGACTGGACGGACTTTTCATTGCCGGAAAGCGTCACGTCCGCCATCTTGATCTTGTGGTTGGCGGCAGAGACAGTCTGATACGAGACGCTGCCCGCACCCTTTAGGTAGTACTCGAAAGTATTGTTGGCGTTGCCGGACGTAAGGTTCGCATTCCATGTGATGCCGTTCGCCTTTGCCACCGAGAGTTTAATCACCTGATTGGCGGTGATATTGCCTCCGCCAAAGCCGCCAACTGTCAGCTGGGATTTTTCGTCAACGGTCATCCACATGGTGGTGTCGCCCTGGTACTTGACGAAGTTGTTCATCGTGACAGTGGCACCGTTGTAGAGGCCCATCCGAAGGTTCCAGCCCTCCACCGACATGCCTGCGTTGATGTTGATGTTGCTTCCGTCAAAGAGGATCGGAGCCCAGGTGTTTTCGCCGGACTTTGCAGGCGTGCCGGACGGATTGGCTCCGCTGGAATTCCGCCAATTGCCGGTGCCATTCCACGTGTCGGTGCCGACAAACGACCACGTGTAGTTCTCGGTCTCGCCGGTCACGGGGTTGACGGCCGTGAGGGGCAGAGTGTAGGTGTTCTCGCTCGCGGTGACCTCCTGTCCGTTGGGCCCGGTCACGGTGCTGAGATAGCCGTTCGGATCCGAAAGAGCGATTCCCGTCTTGGGAAGCGTGACGCTGGTGACGCCGGGATCGGCGAGCAGCACGATCGTCTGTCCATAATTGACGGCGGCGAGGGCGTCTTCGAGCGTCGCGTAGTAGGTGTCGCCGATCTGTGCCACGCCGACGAAGAGGAAGTTGGGAAGCTCTTCCGTGAACGAGATGTCGTCAACCGCGCCAACACCCTGGAACGCAAGAGCGGAAAGAGTTGAAGTTGAAGGCTGAAGGCTGGGGAACAACGAAGCAGGCATTTGGCTTTCGTCCAAGGCGGTAACCTGTTGGCCATCGATAAATACTTTGAAATAGATCGTGTTGCTGACATTAGTAGCTTGTACGGTCAAGCGATACCACGCATCAGGATTGAATGTGCTACAAGGATTTTCACCAAGAGCTGCCACAGAGTAGTCGTTTGTTGCAAATCCACCAGAGCTGTTTTTACCGGCGGTGATGACCAGGTTTGACGTGGAGTTGAGCCAGACGGCGAGCTTGCCCGCGTCGTCGGCGATGTCGGCCTCGTCGCGGCACTGCTCGAACTTGATGAGCGTGTCGATGTAGAGCCCGCCGTCGCCAAGGTCCACCTGCGTGAAAGACGGGGACGAGAACGCGCTGGTCGAACCCTCTGCCGCGCGGTAGAGAAGGTTTTCGGCATCGACCGCGAGCGCGATCGAGGTCTCCGCCTCGGCAAACTGGTTCGGACGCCCGCATGCGCCGCCGTAGTAGTTCGCGGCGAGGGACATGTTCGTGCCGGACTGCGCATCGGCGGAGTACCAGTAGTACTTGCCGTCCTCGGCTGCGGCCCCGGAGGCGGAGAACGCATCCCCGGCGGTGAGACCGGCGAACGTCGTTCCGGACGTGTTGGAAAGCGTAGCGGCGCTCGCGGCGAACATCGCGCAAGCGCTCAGCAGCGTGAACATTTCCTTCATTTTGTTGTCTCCTCGGGCGTTGACCTTTTGGGGGTAGGCACGCATAATACCAAAACATCCCCTCTCACGCAAGCCGTTAGTCAGGACGAGTCAGTCGCCGGGTTGGAGTGTGGGGTCGACATCGACCGCGAGCGCGGCGTCGCCCGTGACGTTGCGCCGCCAGTAGGCGAGGCCGGCGATCATCGCCGCATTGTCGCCGCAGTACTTCGGCTGTGCGAGAAGAAGCGGCACGCCCGCCGCCTGCGCGACTTCTGCTAGGCGCGCGCGGAGGCGTCCGTTCAGCGACACGCCGCCACCCACCACGAGCGCCTTGTAGGGGCGGCGTTTCAGCGCGCGCGCCGTACGGTTTGCAAGCGCACCAACAATCGCCTCCTGGTAACCAGCCACGATCCGCGCCTTCTCGGCGTCGTCCTTCGGCGGGTTCTTGCGCACTGAGTAGAGGAGCGCCGTCTTGAGGCCGGAGAAGGATACGCAGAGCTCAGCGTCGAGTCCCGCAAGCGCCGCCGTGCCGGGACGCGGCGCGCCCTTTGGAAAACGCGGCAGGTCGTCCGTGATCGGCACGTTCCGTGCCCAGCGGTCGATCACGGGCCCGCCCGGATAACCGAGGCCGAGCAACTTCGCCGCCTTGTCGAACGCCTCTCCGGCCGCGTCGTCGAGCGTCTGGCCGATGATCTTGTATTCGCCGTAGGACGGCATGTCGATCCACGTGGTGTGTCCACCCGAGACGGCAAGTCCCAGCGCGGGCATGTAGGATTCGGGCGATCCTACGGTCGCGCCGGATCCCGCGTCGAAGAGGAACGGCGTGTGGAGATGCGCCTCAATGTGGTTCACGCCGATAAGCGGCACGCCGAGCGAGAGTGCAAGCCCCTTCGCGGCGTTGAGGCCCACGAGAAGCGAGCTCGCGAGTCCGGGACCGTACGTCACGGCCACGGCGTCGATAGACGCGCCGCCCTTCATCGCCTCCTGCACGACGCCGTGTATCTTCTCGATGTGTGCACGGCTCGCCACCTCCGGCACAACGCCGCCGTAGGGCTGGTGCAGGGGTATCTGCGTATACACGACGTTCGCAAGCACCTCGCGTCCGTCCTTAACCACTGCGCACGCCGTCTCGTCGCAGCTCGTCTCAACTCCGAGTATATTCATCCTAACCAATCAACCTCCAAGCTCCAAGCTCTAAGCTCCAAGCTACCAAAACTTCCACCAGGCCTTTTTCACCGGCTCCACTCCGCCCGTGTCCTTGTAAAACTCCTTAACCCGCTCCGAGCCAGCGACATCCGGATCGGACATCATCTCGCGCCCCCTGTATTCAAGGATGTCGGGCAGGCTCCAGAACGTGCTGTACAGGAACTTGCCCTGCGTGGCGAGGTGAAGCACCACTACCTCGCCTGTCGGCATCACGGAGATGACCGGCGGCTTCACGCGGATGACGGGCCCCAAGTCGGTTGTGCGCCACCGCCGTGTGGAGATGCCCTCGTCGCGCGCCTTCATGAAAAGGTGCTCCACCTGGTCGCGTCCCCAGTGGACAAGCTCAAAGTTGCGACGGAGACCCTCGCGGTTCGAGAACATCTGGAGTGCATTCGCGCAGTGGAGACCTGGCACCACGTCGAAACTCTTGAGAGAGCTCTCGAAGCGCATGCCGCCGTGTACCAGTACGGCACGGGCGAGATAGCGCGTGTTCTCGTCAAAGCGGAAGTGGTTCGCAAGGAACGTCTCCAGCTTCTGTCCCTCTCCGGAAAGCAACGCGAACGGCGCCACGAACGGCTTGTCCGTAATGCGGTCGTACCGATGCTTGTCGTGCGCGCGGAACAACTCCACGAAGAGACGGTCTGATGCGCCCGGCTTGCGGCAGTCGACCACGTCCGCAGAGGCGTTCGCCACGTCCACGACGGCACGGATGCGTTCGCCCTCCACATACACGTCGTGGGTCATTATGAGCTGCACCGTGATCTCGGTAGGCAGCGCAGCGGCAGACGCCATCCGCACGAGGCAGGCGGCGAACAGCGGGAGGAGCATGGTTGTCGTTCTTTTCATGGTTGTTTCTCCTATACTCTGATCTTCATTCCGTCGTACGTAAGCCGTATCCGGCGCGGCAGGCGCGCCTCGAATTCGGCGTGCTTCACGTCGTGGCACATGTGGACGAAATACCCGCGCCGCGGCGCGATCTCGTCCATGTAGGCGAGCGCGCGGTCGAGCGTGAGGTGCGTAGGGTGCGGACGCGTATCGCGGAGGCAGTCCAGCACCGCAACGTCCGCGCCGCGCATCTTCGCAAGCGTTTTCGGCGGGATATCGTAGCAGTCGCTCACGTACGCCACGCGCTTTCCGTCGTGCTCGAAGAGGTAGCCGTACGTTGGCGTGTTGCCATGCACGACGGGAAGCGGCGTCACGCGCACGTCGCCAAGGTGGAACGCGCGCGTCGCCCGGTGGAATTCTATCATCGGACGGTACAGCCCCAGTTCGTTCGGTTTCGTGCCGATGTATGGAAAGATTCGGTGCATTGCATCAATAGTCTCGGGCGAGGCATAGCAAGGCAGAACCGTCTTCCCGTTTAGCGTGTTGAACCTACGCAGGTCATCGAATCCGGCGATGTGGTCCATGTGCACGTGGGTAAGCAAACACGCACGCACGTCCAAGACTTTCAGCTCAAGGCACGCAATGCGGAACTCGGGCGGCGCATCCACCACGAACGCCATACCCGGCGTCTGCACGTAGAGTCCCGTGCGGCGGCGCCGGTCACGCGGGTCGTCGGAAGTGCAAGTCGGGCACGTGCACCCGATCTGGGGCACGCCGACGGAAGTACCCGTCCCGAGAAATGTCAAGCGCAGGGCCATGGCGCATATTATACCATGTTTCGGCGCGAGAACTCGCAGCCACAGTAAGATTGCCGGTAAAGGCCCAGTTCCGCCGCGCGCCGGAGCGAACGCAGGAAGCCGTCCTTCTTCTTGAAATCTACGGGCAGGAACTTCGGTGCGGCCGCCGCCGAACCGCCGCAGTCCTTCGCGGAAACGCCCCATGCGGCGTCCGCACCCGCCTCAAACACCATCGGGCTCACCTTGTGGGGCGAAACGGTAAGCGACGTAGTGAACGCCTCGTAACCGTGTTCCGCCGCCCAAGCCGCCGCGCGTGCAAGGTTGTAGCGAAAGCACCGCGCACACCGCGCGCCCTTCTCCGGCGCGTCCTCAAAACCCTTCGCGACCTTCTCAAGCCAGTCTTCGTGGTCGTAGGAATCCGCCACCAGCTCCACGCCGTCGGCCTCGGCCAGCTTGCGTGCGTTGTCGAGCCGCTTCTCGAACTCCGCTTCCTTATCGATGTTGGAGTTGGAGAAGAAGAGTGCGACCTCGTTGCCGAGGTCGCGCAGCGCGGGCACGCACGCACTCGCGCACGGCCCGCAACAAACATGTAGCACCACTTTCATTCCACAAATCATCGCCCACTTGACTATAACTGCCTTGCAAACCTCTTAGTTGCTTTCGCTATTGGGAGTTTTGGAGTTTAGGAGGCTTGGAGGATTTTTATAATTACCTCCGAAACTCCGAATCTCCCAATCTCCCAGAAGCGAAAGCAATCATCAAAGGTTTCCTCATGTTCATTCTTGTGCAAAGCCTAGGCGTCGGGCAAACTACTAACCACTAGGCGCGATAGTTCGGTGCTTCCTTCGTGATTGTGATGTCGTGCGGACGCGCCTCGCGGAGACCCGCCGTAGTGATACGGTAGAACTTGCCACGCTCCTGCAACTCGGCGATCGTCTTCGTGCCGCAGTAGCCGAGCGACGCGCGAAGGCCGCCGCAGAACTGCGTCATGATGGAGTGGACGCGCCCCGAGTACGGCACCATGCCCTCGATGCCCTGCGGTACGAGGTCGTCGTCCGCCTCGTTGTCCTGGAAGTAGCGCGCCCTGGAGCCCTTGCCGTTCTTGAGCGCGGCCATGGAGCCCATGCCGCGGTAGACGACGTACTGGCGCCCGTTGGAGTAGATCTTCTCGCCCGGGCTCTCCTCGGTGCCCGCGAGGACGGAGCCGAGCATCACGGAGTCAGCGCCCGCGGCGATCGCCTTAGGCACGTCGCCGGAGAGCTTGATGCCACCGTCCGCGATCACGGGCACACCCGTGCCGCGCAGTGCCTTCGCCGCGTTGTAGACGGCCGTGAGCTGCGGGATGCCGACGCCGCACACGACGCGCGTGGTGCAGATCGATCCAGGGCCGATGCCCACCTTCACGGCGTGCGCGCCCGCCTTCGCGAGCGCGACGGCCGCCTCGCCCGTCGCAATGTTGCCAGCGATCACGTCCACGTTCGGGAAGTGCTTCGTGATCCACGTGGTCATGTCCATGATGCCCTTCGTGTGTCCGTGCGCGGAATCGACCACCACCACGTCCACGCCCGCGTCGGCAAGCTTCTCCATGCGCACGTAGTCGCCCGTGCCGCCGGAGACGGACGCGGAGACGCGCAGGCGGAACTTTTCGTCGCGGTTGATGGTGGAGTCCTTGTTCTCCACGATCTGCTGCACGTCCGTGAAGGAGTAGAGGCCCACGAGACGTCCCGCCTTGTCCACGAGCGGCAGCTTTCCGATCTTGTTGGCGCGCATGATCTCGTACGCCTTCTTGAGCGAGGTACCGGGCTTCGCGGTGATGGTGGCGGCCGTCATCACCTCTGCGAGCTTCGCGGCCGTCATCGGCGCGTAGCGCATGTCCGAGCTCGTGATCATGCCCACGAGGCGCTCCTGGTCGTCGAGAACCGGGAAGCCGTTGAACTTGAGGCCCATACGCTTCTTTTCGGCACGGAGGAAGCTGATGTCGTCGTTCGCGTGGAAGCAGACGGGCTTCGCGATGAGCCCGTTGAGGTAGTTCTTCACCTTGGCCACCTGCGCGGCCTGCTCGTCGTTCTCGAGGTTCTTGTGGATCACGCCGATGCCGCCGGCAAGCGCCATCGCGATCGCCATCGGTGCCTCGGTGACGGTGTCCATCGCCGCGGAGATGAACGGGATGTTCATCTTCTGGCGGCTCGTGAGCTGCGTCTCGAGCGACGTGTCGTCCGGAAGAAAATCCGCATATTGCGTGACGAGCGTCACGTCGTCGTAGGTGAGTCCCTCGTAGGGAAACGCCTTCATGAACGAGTCAAGATACTTGTTGATAGCCATTGTCTGCTCCTAGTCTGTGCTTTTTCCCGTATAGTTATACGCTTTTGTGCGGCCAAAGTCAAGCAGAAACAGCCAAAAAACGCCGACCCGCCGACCATACCGACGTCGCCGCCGCCCAGTAGACCGGGCTGCCAACCCGTTCACTTCGTCGTCCCCCCTCTCGAACCCTGCCCTCTTATTGTCGTACGCTTGTTGTACCCGACGCGCCGCGCGGTAGGGCGCGATCACCGAGCGCGCCGCGCGGTAGGGCGCGATCACCGAGCGCGCCGCGCGCCCCCTACTGCACAACCACCACCACCTTGAAGAACCGCATTGCCGCCTTCTCCGCCACCGTCGCCCCTTCAACCGACTTCCTCTCGTCATTCAGCGCATCGACAACTCGATTAAGGGGGTGTTTTCGGCTCTTCACACAAAAACACCCCCCTTAACTTGCCATTTCGCGGCAGATCTGCTATACTTCCCGCCATGAAATACTACAGAAGAGAAAACTATCTCCGCAAGATTCGCGGTTTCTATGAGGACACGGGGCTCATAAAGGTCATTACAGGCGTCAGACGCTGCGGTAAATCCTGCCTGATGGAAACAATTGCCGACGAGATGCATGAACGCGGCATAGACAATGCGCACATTGTCTATCTCGATCTTGACCGCCGCCCTTATAAGAACATCAAGACCCCTGATCGTCTTGAAAGTCTCATCGACGAAAAGACGCCTTCCTCCGGCACAACCTACCTCTTCATCGACGAAATCCAGAACGTAAAGGGCTTTGAGGAAGTGGTAAATGCGTTCCGTATCGAAGGCCGACACTCCATCTTCATCACCGGCTCCAATTCCTATCTCTTGAGCGGCGAGCTTGTCACGAAGCTGACAGGGCGATACCTTGAATTAGAAATGTTCCCTCTCACCTTCGACGAATTCCTTGGCATGAAGGGATTTCTTGGTAAGAGCATCGCCGCCAACATCGTCGACGAGTTCGACCAGTATTTGCGTGGCGGAGGTTTCCCGAAGGCTGTTCAGTACGACTCCGCCGACGACCGCCGAACATACATTGAGAGCGTTGTTGCCGAGATATTCAAGAAGGACATCCGCCGCCGCATAAAGATCCGCAATCTTTCCGCGTTCCAGAAAGTTCAGACATACCTCATCAACAACTTTGGCGCTACAACAAGTCTCGACAATCTCCTCGAAGAACTTGGCAAGACCGGGACGCACATCAAACGCGAAACGTTGAACCGCTACATCGGCATTCTGAAGGACGCGAAGATCCTGTATGAATGCAACCGGTTCGACCTCAAATCCCGCCGCTCCGTCAGAGGCGAGCAGAAATACTACCTTTCCGACCTCGGCTTCTACTTCGCCACAAATACCGACAACCGAATCAACTACGGGCCGGCGCTTGAGAATGTGGTCTACACCTACGCCCGTTCCCACGGCTATGCGGCAAACATCGGGCGAATAGGTCCGCTTGAATGCGATTTCATTCTCCGCAAGGGCGATGCCGGATACGCCTACGTGCAGGCGTGCATGACCATGATGAACGACCGCAAAACCGAAGACCGAGAATACGCGCCGCTGGAGAAGATTCGCGACAACTATCCGAAGTACGTCCTCACGCGCAACGATCCCATCCAGCAACGCAACGGCATCATACACGCAAACCTTCCGGAGTTCATGCGCGACGGCACCGCGTTCTGAACCACAGGCCAAACACGCCCCCCGTCGCGCCCGTTGCGGGATGGTCGCGCTTGTCGCGGCCGGCAAGGCTACAACTTGCTGTTGTACGCTTGCTGTCCCCACGCGGCTGGAATCCGCGCACCCCCCTACTGCACCACCATCTTGAAAAACCGCATCGCCGCCTTCTCCGCCACCGTCGCCCATTCAACCGCTTTCTACTCACCGCCAACGTCACCACCACAAAATGAGAAAACAGGTCACCTGTTTTCGCACTCCCTTAATTCCCCCTTGACTATATGCACATAATCATGTACACTACTTGGCATCCAACAAGGAACACCAGCCATGCCGACAGCCAAAGTAAAAACCAGTACCTCCACGCATCCCCGCAAGCGCCCGTTTCACTGGACGCCGCGTCTCTCCGAGGACGTCATTTCCTTTTCCAAATGCCGCAACAACCTCGCCGCATGTCTGAAACGCGTAGGCGAGACGCATCGCCTCATCTTCATCACGCAGAACGGACGCCCAACTTCCTTCATTGGAAACATCGAAGACTGGGACGCATTCGTCGAGACGCAGGAATTGATGGCTGACGTGCGTGCGGCGGAAACGGAACTGGACGCCGGGCAAGGCATTCCACACGCCGAGCTAAAGCGCCAAGTCGAAGTTGAAGGCGAAGCGATGCGCAGGGAACTCGGACTATGATCCGTTGGTCTCCGCGAGGGAAAAGGCGGCTTCTCGGCTGTATGCGGTATATCGCCGAGCAAAGCCAGGACTGGCCGACCGTCATCAATTGGCGTAATCGTGTTTACGAAGCCGTCGAGCATCTTGAAGATTTTCCGGAGTCCGGAACGATCGTGCGCGAACTGAACCGTAAAGACATTCGCGAGGTCATTGTTGGCGACTACCGTGTCATCTACCGCGTCAAGCGTAGAACACCCGAAGTCATCTCCGTACGCCATGGCCACTTCCTGATCCGCTCCATCCTTTCACTGTAGTGTCAAAACAGGTCAGCAGACCTGTTTTGACACTCTGACTGGGAGCGCCTATCGGGGTGGCGGGCGTCTCGCCCGCAACTGGGACAACGGGCGTCCCGCCCGTT
>CAMKJU010000114.1 GCA_946413265.1 uncultured Lentisphaerota bacterium | reverse complement strand
CTGCGAGAGATTTCAATGGTTGAATGCATGGTCAGTTTCCTTTTGCGATTTACCCTGAGGTAGTTGCAAAACCCCTCTTCCGCGCCGTCTGCGAGCCAGGCCGCGCAGGGGGCTTGTTTCATTATTTCGCGATGAGCGTCTGCCCCTCGCGCCCTCTATCGGATAATGATCGTCAGCCCTTTGCGGACGACGACCACCCGTCTACGGTCCGACGAGAGCCTGATGGAGTAGCCCTTCACGTCCAGCGAAGGGACGCCGGAGAATGTGCCGTTGCCCGTCGCCTTGGCGAAGACATAGTGGCCGGAAGGCTTGCCCGTCAGCTTCAGCACTGTGTCCGTGAACGTCAGCATGCCGCCGTTCGCGAACGTGATCGCCGTCACGCCCGGCGCCGCCTTGAACGTGCAGTTGTCGATCGTCAGGTCGTGTCCGTCCGCGTCGATCGTCACGCCGCCCGCGCCGAACAAGACATTCGTGAGGTTGTTCAGGAACGGATTCGTTGCGGTGAGATCAGTCGCCTTCACCGTGCCGCCGTTGAACTCCACCGTGTTCTCGCCGTTCTCGTTCGGAGAAATGAACGGCGTTGTCAACGTGCCGCCGGCCAGCACGCGGAGCGTGCCGGCGCCCGTCGCGCCGTCGCCCACCCACGTCTGGTACTTCACGTCCACCGTGCCGTTCGAGATGGAGAACTCGCCGGGACTGAGACGCCCGATGCGGAGCGCCTGACGATCGATCAGCAACGATCCGCCCTCCATGATGTACCTGCCGCCGGTTCCCCCGCCGTTGCCCACGAAACAGACGCCGTAGTTGGTCACCACGCCGTCGGTCTGCCAGAACGTGCCGTTGCCGCCACTGAGCTCGCCGAGGCTGAGACCGCCGCCGATGAGCAGCGTGCCGCCCTCCAGACGATAGGTACCCGTCCCTCCCTGGTAGCCGATGGTAAGATAACTATTTGCGGTCACCGTGCCGCCGTTCTGCCGGAACGTGCCGGTGCCGCCCCAGCCGGGCACGAGGCTTTTGGGCGAAGTGAGCGTGCCGCCGTTCAGGGTGTAGGAACCGGCATGACCGCCCGTGCCGATGCCGAACGGATTGGCCGTCGCGGTGACGTCGCCCGCACTCTGCTCGAACGTCGCGTCAAGCGAGCTTGCAAGGTTGGCCTCGATGGTCAGGTCTTCACTGTTCACGAGCTTCACCTCCACGTTCGCGGTGTCGACGGCGACGCCGGCGCCGACAAGCGCCGTCTCGTGCGTCGCGTTCTCGCGCCACAGCAACGGCTTCGTGCCGGAAGCGGTGTTCACCACGGACGCCGTGCCGGAGGCGACCTCGATGTGCATCGCCTTCAGGTTGTTGCCGTTGAGGTCGAGCGTCGCGCCGTTCGCGAGCTTGACGGCGGAAACCGCGCTCCAGTCGCACGCCGCCGAAAGCGACACGCTGCCGCCCACGTTGAAACTCGCCCAGTTCGGCGTGTAGCCGTCCGGAATGGCGAACGACGTCGCGCCGTCGCCCTCGCGCGCCCACACCGCCGTGGAACCGGCGGGGAGCCCGTTCGCGATCACGTCGCCCGCCGAATTGACGCACTTCCAGTTCGCGGGATCGGCCATGTCGCCCGCCGCGCCGCCGCCCGTCCAGTAGGCGTTGGCTGCCACGTTCGCGCTGGACTTCACCTCGATCGTCTTGCCGTCCTCGGACATCTCGAGCACGAAGTTGACCGTGTCCGTCAGCGTGGCGAACTGCGAAAGCGTGGCGGAGGTGATCGCGCCGGACGGCCCGACGAAACCGCCCTCGGCGGTGAACGTCATGCCGGAGCCGCAGTTCGCGGGGTTGAACTCGATCCGCGCGCCGGCGGCGAGCGTCACCGTTCCTTCGGTGGCGTAGTCCGCACCGAGCGTCTTGACGTTCACGGGGAGCGTGCAGTTGGCGGGAACGTTGAAGTCCACGCCGCCCTTGTTCGTGAAGGTGAACGCCGTGACGTCGGCGCCCATCGCCGCGTTCAGGGCAAGCAGCCCCTCCGGCACGACGCCGCCGTAGATGCGCACTTCGTCGTAGGTGGAGTTGTAACACGAAACGGTGCCGTTCCAGTTCGCCCTGCCGAGATAGAACTTTGCCGCGCCCATGTCGGCCAACGTCCAGCCGCTGACGGTGTAGGACTTCGTCACGAATGCGTCGGTGCCGCGGTCGTAGCGACGGCAGGTGATTTCGGTGTTGCCGTCGCCGTCCGCCTTGAACGTGACGCAGGCATAGTTCATGTCGGTCGCCGAATAGGGCGAGCCGGATTCGCCGGACAGGTTGCCGATGGAGTTGCCGAAGCCCTTGCTGTTCGGATAGTTGAACGTGATGGAGTCCTTGAAGCCGCTGTACGAATCGCTCCACCACATCATGGAGAAAAGGTAATACTGGGCAGGCTGCCAGCAGTATTCGAAGATGCGCGGCCAGGCGCGGTCATTTGTCGCCGCCTCGTCCGGCTTGCCCCAGATTTCAATGGTCGCGGAGTCCGTACCAAGGAGGCCGGCGGCGTCGCCGAGCTGGAGGGCACCGGCGGTAGGGGATGTCGTCGCCTTGCCGTTCGCCACGGTCACGCCGGAGCCGCTAACCGTAAACGCGTCGGCTTTGCCGACGGAGTCGGAGAGGTCGCCGTCGAAGGAGTAGCGGTGCGTGAGGACGGGGAGCTTCGGCCCGACGGTGAAGTTGTTGCCCGCCGTGGAATAGAAGATCTTCCTGGACACCGTGTCGTAAAGGCCGGCCTTTCCGCCCTTCACGCACGGCTTGAAGTTGCGCACGAGGACGTACTCCGTGCCGCCGGACGGAATCTGCCATATCTTCAAACTGTAAAGTTCCGCAGTGCAGTACCAGTCCTTAAAGGCGGTCCCGCCGTTATTGCCGCAGAAGAGATAAAGATTCTGGGCTGAATCGAAAGCGTTGCCGTAGTTGGTCAATTCCTTGACGCTGCCCCCATCTACACTCATCGTCAGCAACCCGGCAGCCGTCGCCTCGGTCTGGAGTATGTGCCGCCCGCTATTCAACGCATATCCGGTGTTGCCGCCATTGCGGCCAACCATGGCTCCGATGCCGTTCCAGTTCTGCGCGAATGTAATGATATCGGTGCCATTGGGTGTTGATCCCAACAGAACTACACCGGAAATGTAGTTCACATCCATCTCGACCTTCGTGCCGGTCTTGCCGATGATGCCGGTGTCGATGTACTGGCTGCCGTCGGTCTTGATCCACTCCACGAAGTAGTCGGGATAGACCGTCGCAGGTTCGGATGAGCCGTAAACAAAGCAGAGGACGCCATTCTGGATCTGGAGCGTGCCGGAGCCGTTCTCGCATTCGACGGCGATTCCGTCGACGGACGCGGGAAGCGAGGACGCGGCGACGAGAGGATAGCTGCCGGAGGGATTCGCGGGAAGCGTGAACGTGATCGTCGCGCCGCTCTCGACGGAGAGGGCGGGCGTCATGAGACGCACCGCGTTCGCATCGAGCGTGCCGAGGTCGAGCACGCCGTCGGAAGCGATGGAAACGCCGTAAGGGACGGAAGACGCGGCAAACGAAACGGCGCCGCCGCCGCATATCTTGAGCGTGCCGGTGCCGGTGAAGCCGTCCGGGACGGTCTGGATGTATTCCGTCTTGAACACGGCGGGCGAACCCGTTATCTGCATCGTGCGCGTGCCGGTACCAGCGTATGCCTCGACCGTGAAGATGTCCGCCTGCGCTGCCGCGAGCGTGCCGTTGCCCCAGGTGAAGGTCTGGGTGTTCGCGGCGAGGAAGTGCAGCAGGTTCACCGTGAGCGAGCCGCCGGAGAGGTTGAGCGTGGAGGAGCCGCCGGCAACCACCTCTTTGATTGCGCCCATGTAAAAGGTGTTTACAATCGCCGTGCCGTTAACGATATTGACTTCTCCGCTACCGCCATCACCATCTAATGTCGAAGTGAAACCTTTATTCGCTTCTATTCCCCAATGCACGCCGCTGCGCAGACAGCGGTCCACCTTCAGGACGCCGCCGTCGGTGACGTTGAGCACGGCGTCTTTCGTGCCGTTGATTCCGATACCAAGGTCGCCGTAGCCACTTCCCTTGTAACACCAGAGCGTTCCGCCATTGACATTGCAAATCGTCGCGCCGGAATCCACGCCGATGTAGTTGCAAAGACCGGAGTCGTTGCCAGCACCTACCATGTTGATGCCCGGACCGATGTTCTCCGTCGTGCCTTGAAGGAGGTATCGGCCACCGCTAATGCCCGCCCATGCGCCGGGTGCGCAGACAAGCGCGGCCGCCGCCGTGACAAGGCAAGCCGCAAAGCGGCGTGCCGATCTTCTAAACGACTTGGTCAATGTGCTCATTTTTCGCGATTCCTTTTGGATGTTTGGAAAGTCATCGGAGGGGTGTTTGAAGTAAAAACGCGCACCGCACGGCCTCGGACCGCGCTCAAACGCGATGTCTCTGAACACATCGCCAGCTTAAGATACAATGCGCCTTTAAACATGACACGCGAATCATATCACATCCGCGCGCGATGCGCAAGCCCCAATTCCACCAATTTTTTCATGGGTACCGCGATTTTCGTGCCTCAAAAATTGGGGAATCTCCAGCTCAATCGTTTTCCGAAAGGTCGAAAAGGCGCGTGTCGGGCGAGGAGAAGGTACAGGTGAAACTATCGGCGTTTTCCGCGACGACCTTGTCCGCGAGCAGATCCGTAATGCGCGCGTACCTGCGCGGCAGCGACACCTTGATCTCCCCGCCGTCCTTCGTGTGTACGGCGACGAAGCGCTCGTTGGCGAACACCACGCACGGCTTAGACGCCCACACGTGCGCTCCGGACGCCGCTATGATCTCGCGCAGTTTCGCCGGCGTGTAGAGCTTGTAGTCGCGCGCATAGACGCTCGTCCAGCCGCCGTCCATCTTCGTGGTGCTCACGCCCGGCGTCGCGTACGGCACGCCCGCGTAATCCTTCACACGCCTGACGTCGAGACTTTGCCCGTCCGATATCCCGGGCGCGTAGCACCATACGACCGTGCGCCCGCCGCCGAGGATCTTCTTTTCGATCAGCTCCTTCTTCTCCGGCGTGACGTTAATCGCGGCGGGATAGACCACGACCCTGGTTTTTGAGATGTCGCGCGTCTTGAGGTCGGAGAGGGTGCAGACGTCGAACGGGAAGCCGGTCTTGGAAAGTGCGTTGCGGAAGTACTCGCCAAACGCGCGTTCCTTCGGGTCTTTCTCGTTGACGTGGTAGAGGCTTTCAGGGTCGGCCACGAGCAGAACCTCGTCCGCGGGATGCGGAAATGCGTTGCCGTATCGGCGCGTTATCTCGGCGAGCTTCGCAATGCGGGCGCGTAGCGCGGGATCGTCGTAGAAGCCGTTTTTCCCGCCCCACATGTCGAACCAGTAGTAGGAGCAGCCGTTCGCGGTCGCGAAGGCGGCCTCGCGCGTGTTGCCGGCAACGTCCTCCTCGAAGGTCTTCCACGTGCCGGGCTGCCAGAACTTCTGCGTATGCGGACCCACGTCTATCTCGTGCATGAGGCGCTTGCCGTAGTGGCGGGCGGTGGAGTGGACGAGCTGGCTGCCGGAGCCGCCGCCCATCCGGCGGCCGGAATAGTTGGCCGGGGCGATGAAGAAGTCGATGTCGGGCGAAGCATAGACGCGCTCGTAGTCAAGATGGCCGAAGGACACCTGACCCTTGGCGCTCGTGTAGTAGTAGCCGTAGAAAACGCCGATGTTCTTCCGCGCCGGTATCGCCTTGCGCGCGGCGGAGGCGAACGAGAGGATGGCGTCGGCAATCACGGAGTTGTGAAAGCGCCAGTAGTCGATTTTCTGCCGCTCCTTGGCCGGATCATAGACGAGGTTCTCGAACGCGGCCGTCCTGAGCGTTGCGAGATTCGGGACGGTCGGGCCGTAGTGGAGATTCCGCTCCTTGCACCATCTGGCCCATGCCGCGTTCTTGACGTTGCCCGTGCGCCCCTTGTCCCATTCGTACCATTCGCTCGTGCATCCGCCGGAAAGGACGTATGCGCGGATACGCGCGCCCCACTTCTTCTCGGCGTATGCGATGAAGTCAAGCATCCACTCCTTCGTGGCCTTGATCCATCCCGGATTGCTCGCGGCGTGGGATATCTCCGTGAAGGAGTCTATCGAAAACCTGCGTATCGCCCAGTATGGCGTATTGAGGTCGATCATGCAGATGAACTCGGCGTTCGGGCTCGCCTTGAGGAAGTCCTCGACCTGCGCGTCGAGCGCCGCCCAGTCGTACTGCTTGATCCCCTTCCAGATGGGCGGATAGTCGCAATACGGCATCCCGTACGCATTGATGGTGTTCGCGGCGAAGAAGATGCGCAGCGGTATCCCCATGTCCGCAAAGTCCTTCGTGCGCTCGAACTGCCGGCGGAAGCTCCGGTAGCCGATGTACTGCGGGCGCGCATCGGCGGCCTTTGCGCCGGCTGTGGCGGCTCCAGCTGCCGCCATGCCATACGCGGCGGCCGCAACGGCAAGAAGAGCCGTCACTTCACGTTTTATCGTTTGCATGTTTTCATCTCACAATGATCATTGTTCCGGACCGGACAACATAGATGCGCCTGCGGTCGGCGGACATCCTCATGCGCGCCCCGCTGCCGGCGGCAAGCGTTGGCATCCCGGAAAACACGCCGTCCGTCTCGGCGAAAATGAACGGCTCCGCAGGTTTCTCGGTGAGACTCACGGACACGTCCGCCTTGAACGTCACCGTACCGCCGCCAGTCACCGAAATCTTGCCGCCGGGCGTGACATTGAACACGCAGTTCGTGATGCCGAGGTTAAATCCCGCCGTCTCAAGCGCGAGTCCGCCCGCCTTCAGCTCGACGTTGGCAAGGTCCTTGAGCACGTCGTCTGCCTTGCGCGCGCACAGAGTTCCACCGTCGAACTGCGCGAGCACAGCGGTTCCCTTGTATTTCTTGACGTGGTTCGCGATGATCTTGCCTCCGTCGTGAAGCTTGAGCGTGCCCCTGCCACTACTCTCGAAGCCAAGGTTCAAGTTACCCCTGATCGTCATCACCGCCGTCCCGCTCACGTCCAGAAGCCCCGTGCCGTTGTTGCCCACGAGAAACCCCTCGTCGTATGTCTCAAACGTGCCGCCGGTCATAGTGTAGGTACCGCTGACGTTGGTATTGTATCCAAGATACGGAATACTGTCGAGAGGTAATGTCACAGCGCCGCCGCTCTGCACAAAGGACCCTGCGCCGCCCCCGCCAACTATGAAATGCTTCCCCCTCCCCGTCAGATTGAGCTGCCCGCCCGACATGACGTAGTCGCCTGGGTTTGAATGGCCTATGTTCACCGTGCTGGCCACAGTCACGGTTCCGCCGGTCTGCGTGACTTTGGCGTAGTATCCATTCCCGCCGCTCTGCGCGGATACGCGCATGTCTGCCTTGAGGTTCAGCCGTCCGTTTCCGCCTATCTCCAAATACGCCTCCGACTTCCGGGTCGACTCGAACGGACCTTTCGACGCGAGAGTAAGTATGTTCACGTTGACTACGCCGTCGCCGTCGATCTTCAAAAGTCCCCTTGCGCCGCATATCCCAACGAACGCCGCGTTGTTCAAGGCGTTCAGCGTACCGTTCGTAATCATGTACGTTCCGGTGTTTCCAGTCAGTCGCCCTACGCGGAGGCCGTCGGATCCCGTGACGGTCATCACGCCGTTGGTTTGAAGGACAAATCCTTCCGTAGCGGCGGAAGGAACGGCTGAGCCGGTGTCTCCAAGCACGAGAAACGCATACGAAGTCTCGCCCCCCGGCACGGTCGCCGGCGCCAACTCCGAGTTGCCCTTCACGATTGCCGTATCGCTGGTGCCGGGAGCGGTCCCGCCCCAGTTTGCCGCCTCGTCCATGCCAAGGGTCTCGCCGCCACCAGTCCAATAGCGGTCAGCCGCCGATGACGGCAACGACGCAGCTCCAAGGCACATCCACATGACTACAGAAACGCCCCAGCCCGATTTTTCCCTTTTAGCGAACATCAGCATATCCTCCTTTGCGTATTCATTCATTGTGCTTGCAGTTCAAACCACACGGCTCGACAAAACCACAAGCAGGCAATTTAAAACACTGAGTCACCATTTTAGCAGATTTCCACCGCTTCGGCAAGTACCCAAGTACCAAATCGAGGCCGAATATATGGCGCGCCCGGTGTCAGCGTATGATGACTATTACGCCATTGGAAATGTACACGCCGTCGTCCTTCTTGATGACGCCGTAGCTGCGCGAATCGGACGGATCGCGCACGAACGTCAGCGTGGCGAGATTGGACGGCGCCTCGTCCCACGAGACGATCTTGCCGCCCTTCGCGCCGCGTCTCACCTTGATCGTCGCGCCGTCCGCGAACGTCACCGTGTTCGCCCCGGACGTGAACGCCGAGGTCGTGCTCCACGGCCACTCGCCCCGCCACCCCGAAAGGTCGAGCGTCGCGCCGTCCTGCAGCGCGCAGCCGTAGTAGTTGGACGTCACCGGACGGAACGCGCCGAACACGTTCAGCGCCGCCGTGCCTGCGTTCGCCGTCCCCTCGTACAACGCCTCGTACCCGCGAACGTCCATCGTTCCACCCAGGTCCAACGCGCAGCCGACCGCGAAGTCGACGTTCGTCGCGGCGACGCCAAAGACGTTGACGCCTGCGTCGCGCACCATGAGCGTCCCCGTGGAAACAGGAATCGAAACCTGCCCTTCGCCGACCATGGTCATGGAATTGACTGAAAACACCTGGCCTGTCCCGATGGCGGCGGTCAACGTGTACCCGCCCATGATCATCCACGCCTGATACCCGCTCTCGCCCCAGACCCCGTATGCGTTCGCGAAATCGAAACTGGAGTCGGCCGCAAGCTCGACGAACTGCAGCTTCGACCTGGTGTCGGCAGGGCTGCCGCCGGAATTCCGCACCGTGCCGCCGGCCAGCACGTAGTTGTTGTCATACAGCCAGTATTTGCCGTTCACCTCCAAGACGGCATCGGCTCCCGACACCTTCACTTCGGGAGATCTGGCGAACGACACGTCGTCGAAAAGGTTCCACGTATTTGTCGTCGTGATGCGGTTGCGGAACATCAACGTATAGGTTCCGGCCTCGGGAACGAAGACATTTCTGGCAAACACCTGGAAGTACGTTGTAGCCGTTGGCGTGACTTCGGCGATCTTCATCTCCACACCGTTGTGGATCAGAATGACGTCTGTCGTATTGCCCTTGCCATTGGAATGTGTCGCGTACTTGAATGTCAGGCGATACGCCCCAGAGTGAAGAACGGTTATGTTCTGTTGAAGCGAGGAAGCTGTACTAGGGTTGCCTTTGCTTCCGATGCACGCGAGGAGTTTCCCGGCAGACAAGTTTTCCGCATAATCTTTAGTGGGGGCTGTAATCCGTCCGACCCAGTTTCCGTCGGACGTGCGCGACCAGCCCGTTGGAGCATAGGACCAAGTCGCCGAGTCTTTTTCGTAGTCGAACGAACCGTTCGTCAAGAGTTCCGTTCCGGCGACGCCAAACAGCCAGGTGTTGTTTGACACGTATCCGTTGATGCCGCACTTCAACACGCCGTTCGTGACCTCCGTGCCGCCGGTGTACGTCTGGTCGGCCTTGGTTGCCGTGAACGTGCCCGCGCCCGCCTTGAGGAGCTTGAGTTTGCCGGCGAGCGACATCGCCGTGTTGTTGACCGTGCCCGCGACGTCCGCCACCAGCACGCCGCCCGCGACGGACGACGTGACAGTGAACGGCGTCGTACCCCCCATAACCGCTTCGTGCAGTTTCGCGGTGCGCCCGTTGAGGTCGATCGTCGTGCCCTCCGGGAAGTCAAACGGGAAAACCGCCATGTCGAGCTCCCCCTCGCCCGCCGGGAGCGTCAGATCGCCCGTCAGTACGAACGCGCTCGGCGAGACGTTCGTCGCAGCGATGGCCGCGTACTCGGCGTAGGACGCGAACCGCACCTGCATGTTGCCGGTCACGCCCTCTTCCCAGTCCGCCACCTCCGTGCCGCGCGCGGTAAAGAATCGAAATGCGCCGTTCGCGACGTCATACGCCGCATACGCCGGCTCCGCCGCGCGCTTGACGTAAAGCCCGTCGTCCTGCACCGCAAGCGCCTGCGTTTCCGAGACCGTCCCGTTGCGCACGAGCGCGAACAGGACGTTGTCCTCCACGGGCGGTTTCACCGTCCACGAAACCACCTTGTCGCCGATTGCAAGCTCGCGCGTACCCACTTCGATGTTCACCGTCGCGCCCGGCGCGTAATCGACCACGTGCTTTCCGCCGGTGAAAGAGGAAGTCGTAGCCCATGCGTCCGACTTCGCGGAGAGGTCGATCGTCGATCCGTCCTGCATCGTGCAGCCGTAGAAATATGCCGTCTTCGGCGTGAACATGCCAAGGACGTTGAGCGCCGCCGTGCCGTCGTTGTAGTTCGCATCATACCGCGCCGTGTAGTTGCGCACGGTCAGCGGCGCGTTTAGCCTCAATGCCGAGCCGACGATCAAATCCGCCGTCGAAGCATCCACGCCGTCCCCTTCAATCAGCAACCATCCGCCGCTCGTCACGTTGAATGCGCCGTTCTTGATTTTGGCATCGCGAATCGAGAAGTTCGTGCCCGTTGGAATCGCGACGCTGTTCGTCTTGCCGCCGAGGTCAAAAGACGCCGAGGCCGCCCGGAAGCCGGAAATCGGATAGGTCTTCATCAGCTGAAGTACATGGTTGTCCGTAATCGTGACGTCCGCGAAGCCTATTTTCGACGAGGTCGTCTCGCTGCCGGAATTCATGAGCGTTCCGCCGCCGGCGACGACGATGGAATAGAGCCCGCTGCCCTCGCGCCCGTTCATGTCGAACGCCGCTCCGGCGCCGACGGCGATCTCGCACTTACGGGCGAACGACACGTTGTCGGCGTGGAAATAGCGTCCCGACGACCCGGCTGCGAACGTGAGCGTGTAGTCGCCGGGTTCCGCAATCACCACGTCGCCGAAGAACGGACGGTAGCCTACTTCCACCACAGGCGTCACCTTCGCCGAGAGCAGCGTCTCCCCGCCGCCTGTCACGGAGACGGTCGTCTCCGCCCCGTCATAGTTGTTTCCTCCTATCCACGTGCTGTATTCGAACGACAATCGGTACGTGCCCGGTTCGTCCACGTGGAACGTCTGTTCCGCCGACTTATCGTGACCAAGCGAAAGCGCCCATTTGTCGAATTCATACTTCGGCTCGCGGTAAAGGCGATCATATATCGACCAGTACAGGTATGCGTTGAACAGGTACGTGTCGGCCGTGTTTGGAATCGTCCATCCGGGGACATTGCCGGACGCGCCGACGTAATCCTTGGTGTCGGGCTGTACGTTGTCCTCGAAGTCGCCGTTGGCGACAAGGTTCACGCTCGCGCCGAACGGACGGTATTTGCCGTGAATGCCCGCGAGGAGCGTTCCGCCGTTCACCGCCGTGCCGCCCCAGTACGTCTGGCCGATCTTCGACGCCTTGAAGCCGCCCGCGCCCTCCTTCACAAGACGGATGTTGCCGAGGATCGCGACGGACTTGTTCACGTTCGTCGCGCCCGCCGCCACATCTACGATTAGCTGCGCCGCCGCGCCGGAGGCGGAGTTGGTGATCGCCGCGCCGGTGAACGCCGCCGACGTCAGGCCGGAGAGCTTCAGCTCGTTGCCGTTCATGTCGATCGTCGCGGCGGGCGAGACGGCGAGCGCGCCGAGTCCGCGCCAGTCCGCCGCCGCGCCGAGCGTGATCGTGAGCGTGGAGGCGTCCGGCACGGCGGACCAGTTCGCCGCGTCGAGGAGAACGGCGGGGTCGCCGCCGCCCGTCCACGTGGCGGAAGTGGCGGCTCCGGGTTTCGAGACGAGCACCGTTCTGCCGCCCTCGATGAGCGAAAGCGCGTAGTCGCCCGCGTTCGCGAGCTGGATGAACGCGAGCGGATCGCCTGCGCCTTCGGGAAGGATGAAGCCGCCCGTGCGCAGGACGTACGCGCCTGCGGCTGCGCCCGCCATGTCAAAGACGATTTTCGCGCCGGCGGCGAACGTCACCGTGCCGGGGACGACCTCCGCCGTCACCGTAGTCGGCGTGTACGTGAGCGTCGAATCCGCCCCGAGCGCCATGTCGTGCGGCTCAAGGCCAAGCGGCGTTGAGAACGCTTCGCTCGCGCCAAGCACAAGCGTGCGCAAGGTGAACGTCACGTTGTCAATGATACAGTAGGCATAACCCCTCGACGTCGTCTCTGTCGAGTAGAAGCGAAGCGTGTAGTCGTTGCCCGCGCCGCATGCGGTGAGCGCAACGGAGTCCGCCATGAACGAGCGAATGCCCTCAAGGCCGAGTACATACGAGGCGGGCTTGAAACTCTGGAGGCTGTTCGTGACCGCGCCGCCCGGATGAATCAACTGGGCAAGTGTCGTTATCTGCCCATAGTCGTTTATGGGATTCCATCCGCAACAGTCGAGCTGGAGCCTGTATTCGCCGGGCGCCGGAATGGTGAAAGACTGTTTCGCCTCGAGAACCGACGACTTGTCGTTTTTCGTGCGTTCGAGGAACAGGGAATACCGGCCCATCAAGTCGAGGACGCCTAATCGGTCGGTTCCTTCGTCCACGCGTCCCGTATGGTTTGCGGGCGAAAGCGTCCAGCCCGTCGGCTTTCCGCCGTTTCCGTTTTCGTTGTTGTACGAGTACCTCGTATTGTGATTGTAGTTCGCGGCAGGCAGCTCGAAGTCGCCGTTCGCG
>CAMKJU010000113.1 GCA_946413265.1 uncultured Lentisphaerota bacterium | reverse complement strand
GGGCGGAAACTCAATACGAAATTGGACCTTGCTCAACTATCTGAAATCGCCGTGCTAACCGGACCGGTCACTCGCCTGCATCTACCCAAAAACTGATACGAGAAGGCCCCGTCGGGGAAGCGGCGCTCTCGCCGCTTCAAATCAGGAAGCGACAGGAGTGTCGCTTCCCCGCAGGGGGACGCATTTTTCATGCGCTTTTGGAGGGATACAGATGAGTGACCGGTTACAGAATTTACTGATTCAGGTGTAGTTGAAGGTCATGTCGGCGGATTGGATCATCGGATGCGTCTCACGGCCGTCTTGGTCACAATCGGGGTACCCCGCGTCGGCCGGCGTCACGCCGAAGAGGTATTCCGACTTCGATCCGTCGATCTTGATGCGCCCGTCCGGCCACAGGGTGAGAATTGCCGAAAGGGGTTCTTTCCATCCGATGTTGCGTACGGCACCCCGGTGCGTCTTCACGTACTCCTCGGGGTATTTATCGTGCTTTTTCGCATAGTACTGGTAGTTCGCGCTGTTGACGTCCCAGTAGAGGATGTTGTCGAGGACGCGGAGGTGGTCGATGTGGAGGTGTCCGTTCATGACGAGACGCACCGTACCGGGTTTCTTTGCGTTGGCCTCGTTGAAGATCGCCTGGACATCCTTCTTGTTCATGACCGGCGCGCCGTGTCCGCGCTCGAAGCTCTGGTGCGAGAGCACGATGCAGGGATAGGGCGATCCGACGATCGTGGCGCGCAGCCATTCCAGCTGTTCCGGCGGTATCCAGTTGATCGTCGAACCCTCCACGCGCTTGAAGTAGTTGCCCCGCCCGTGGTGGATGAACTTGCCCGGCTCGTTGCAGAAGTAGTTGGGATCCGCAATCACGAAGCGGAAGCCGCCCTTGTCGAAGGAGTAGTGTCCGGCGGGCATGCGGTACGCGTCGCACGTCTCCTCGTACGGATTGCCGTCCTGGTCGTGGTTACCGAGACAGTGGTAGCCCGGTATCTTGAAATCGTTGTAAAGCTTGAGAAACGCCTTCTGCTCCGGCGTGCGGACCCCATGCAGCAAATCGCCGCAGTGGATCATCATGTCGCACCGCTCGCGTTCGGCGCGCGCCATGATCTTCTCAAGAAAGGAAGTGTTTTCGGTGTTCGTCCACACTCCTGGATGGTAATGCAGGTCCGAGAAGATGCATACCTTGAGCGGTCTGGCGGACACGTCCTTCCCTGCTCCGGCGAACACGGCCGGCGCGGCAAGCGCGGCGGCCGACAGGAATTCTCTACGGTTCATTTTTTTCTTGGAAAGTTGTTAGCCTTGAAAATCATCAGATGTGAAAACATGTGTATTGTATCACTTTATGGATGCCGTGTAAATAGTGTCCCGATGTGTAGGCAAGGGGGCCGGAATTGTGATATACTTTCCCCCATGAAAATCTTGCAGATACTGCCAAGCCTCCAGATGGGCGGCGTGGAACGCGGAACGCTGGAGATCGCGCACGCGCTCAAAAAGGCCGGCATCCCCAACGCCGTAGCCTCCCAGGGCGGCCACATGGTCGAAGCGCTCAAGGCGATGGGCGTGCCGCACCATGCGCTTCCCCTCATGAGCAAGAACCCTTTCACCATGCGCCGCAACGCGGTGCGCCTCGCCGAACTCGTGCAGGACGAGGGATTCACCCTCATGCACGTGCGCTCGCGCGCGCCGGCGTGGAGCGTCAAGTGGGCCTCGAAGATGTGCGGCGTACCGTGGATCGCCACGTTCCACGGCGTGTACGGCACGAAGCCCGCGTTCTTCAAGATTCCCTACAACCGCGTGATGCTCAAGGGCCTCCGCACGATCTGCGTATCCGAATACGTGCGCAAGCACGTGCTCGAGACATACCACCCCGACCCCGCGCGCCTCGTGTGCATCCCGCGCGGGGCGGATACCGATTTCTTCCGTCCGGACGCCGTTTCCCCCGAACACGCCCTCAAGAAGAAGACCCAGCAGTACCGCTTCACGCCTGACATCCCCGTGATCACCCTCCCCGGACGCCTCACCTTCTGGAAAGGACAGGAGGTATTCCTCGAAGCCCTCATGCAGATGCGGCACAAGCGCGTGGGCGTGCTGTTCCTCGGCTCCGACCAGGGGCGCACCGAATACTCCGACCACCTCCGCGAAATCGCCGGACAGCTCGCCGACGATACGGAAGTCGTGTTCCGCGACCACACGCAGGAAATTCACACCGTCTACGCTCTCAGCGACATCGTGGTGAACGCCTCCTCCGCCCAGCCCGAGGCGTTCGGACGCACCATCCCCGAGGCACAGGCCATGGGACGCATCGTCGTCGCCACCGCACACGGCGGCGCGTGCGAGACGATCGAGGACGGCAAGACCGGTTTCCTCGTGCCGCCCGGCGATTCCGACGCCCTAGCGGCAAAGCTCGACGAAATCCTCGACATGCCGAAGGAAAAACTGGACGCCATCCGCGCCGCAGCCGTCGAATCCGTGCGCGCGAACTACTCCGTCGCGAAGATGTGCGCCTCCACCATCGCCCTCTACCGCGAGTTGGACTCCCAGAAATCTAGTTCTTGAAACTGTGGATCGGGGCCGGGATGCGTCCCTTGCGCCCAACGAACCGCGAGCAGTCGAAGCCATTTACCGGCATGATCGGCGCGTGGCCGAGGAGTCCGCCGAACTCGACGGACTCACCCACGCCCTTGCCGACCACGGGGATGATGCGCACCGCCGTCGTCTTCTGGTTGACCATGCCGATCGCCGCCTCGTCCGCGATGATGCCGGCGATGGCGGCGGCGGACGTATCGCCGGGAACGGCGATCATATCGAGGCCCACGGAACAGACGCACGTCATCGCCTCGAGCTTCTCGATCGTGAGCGCGCCCGCCTCCACGGCGTCGATCATGCCCTGGTCCTCCGAGACGGGGATAAACGCGCCCGAAAGTCCGCCCACGTAGGAGCTCGCCATCACGCCACCCTTCTTCACCTGGTCGTTCAGGAGCGCGAGCGCCGCCGTCGTGCCCGGCGCGCCGGGATGGGCGAGGCCGATTTCCTTGAGGATGTCCGCCACCGAGTCGCCCACGGCGGGCGTCGGCGCGAGCGAGAGGTCAATGATGCCGAACGGCACGCCGAGGCGACGCGACGCCTCCTGCGCCACGAGCTGTCCCACGCGCGTGATCTTGAACGCCGTGCGCTTGATCGTCTCGCAGAGCGTCTCGAAGTCCGCGCCGGGAATCTGCGAGAGGGCGTACTTCACCACGCCCGGACCGCTTACGCCCACGTTGATCACCGCGTCGCCCTCGGAGACGCCGTGGAACGCGCCCGCCATGAACGGGTTGTCGTCCGGCGCGTTACAGAGCACCACGAGCTTCGCGCAGCCGAGGGAGTCGCGCTCCTTCGTGCGCTCCGCCGTCGCCTTCACGATCTCGCCCATGAGGCGCACCGCGTCCATGTCGATGCCCGTCTTCGTGGAACCCACGTTCACGCTCGAGCAGATGCGATCCGTGACGGCAAGCGCCTCAGGGATCGAGCGGATGAGCATTTCGTCCGACGGCGTCATGCCCTTCGAGACGACCGCCGAGAAGCCGCCGAGGAAATTGACGCCCAGCTCGCGCGCCGCGCGATCGAGCGTGCGCGCGATCTCCACGTAGTCTTCGGGACGCCGACAGCACGACGCGCCCACGAGGGACGCCGGCGTGATCGACACGCGCTTGTTGACAATCGGGATGCCGAACTCGCGCGAGATCTCCTCGCCCGTCCGCACGAGCCGCCCCGCCCAGCGCAACAGCTTCGCGTAGATGTTCGCGCAACACGCCTCGAGGTTC
The DNA here is from genome assembly GCA_946413265.1 of uncultured Lentisphaerota bacterium. Lineage (GTDB taxonomy): Bacteria > Verrucomicrobiota > Kiritimatiellia > RFP12 > UBA1067 > RUG572. Next base: position 8,962 of record CAMKJU010000113.1, on the reverse strand, counting down.
GAGTCGGCGCAGTCGAGAAGCGACACGCCCATCGTGATCGTGCGGACGTCCAGGTTCTCGTCCTGGATCATCTTGTTCGTCTCAAGAACTTCGCTGAGATTGATCATGGCTATCCTCTTAAATAGCTTGGAGCTTAGAGCTTGGAGCTTAGAGCTTGAAGTTTGGAGTTTGGAGATTTCAAACCTCTACGCTAAAAGCTCAAAGCTCAAAGCTCAAATCCTATGCATCTTCTCGAAAATCTCTTCCTTCTGGCACTTCGCCTGAAGGCCGAGGGACTCGCCTATCTTCGTCAGTCCCTCGGAGATGTCGCCGAACGGACGCGATGCGCCGGACATGTCGACGATCATCATCATGGTGAAGTAACCCTGCACCACGGTCTGCGTGATGTCGAGGATGTTGATGCCGTTCTCAGCGAGAAAGGCACAAGTTTTGGCGAGGATTCCGACCGTATCCTTGCCCACGACGGTGATGATTGCTTTTTTCATAGGCGGATAGTATAGCAAAAATCCCGCCCCCGCGCACATCCCATCATTCAATCCATCACGCGGTCGAACTCGCCGCCGCCTTCGCCGCTCTCGCCGGCGTCGCCCGCATCGACGGTGCGCTGCGGCTTCACCTTCGGACGCGCCCCGAACAGCACCGTGCCGAGCCGCACCCACGTGGCGCCCTCCTCCACGGCCACCGCGTAGTCCCCGCTCATGCCCATCGAGAGGCGCGGCAACGACACGCCGAACTGCGTCTCCATTCGGTCACGCAGCTCGCGCAGGCCCGCAAACACGGGACGCGTCTCCTCCACCTTCTCCTCCGGCACGAACGGCGCCATCGTCATGAAGCCCTCAAGCGTGATGTTCGGCGAGGCGAGCGCGCGCTCTACCGCCGCCGGCGCCTCGTCGGGACGCATCCCGCTCTTCGACCGCTCGCCGCTCATGTTCACTTCGAGGAGAATGCTCGGACGCGCCCCAACCTCTGCGGCGATCGTCTGGATGCGGTCGATGAGCGCCAGGGAGTCGACGGAATGGAAACACGAAAACAGCTCGAGCGCGGCGCGCACCTTATTGCGCTGGAGGTGTCCGATGAGGTGCCACTCCGGACCCGACACGCTCTGCGGCTGCTTCCACGCCGCCTCCTGAACCTTGTTTTCGCCCACGATACGTAGGCCCGCCTCCCAGGCCTCGCGCACCACCTCGGGTCCGTGCGTCTTCGTAACGGCCACGATCTCCACGTCGCGCGGATCGCGTCCCGCCTTCGCACAGGCGTCCGCGATGCGGGCGTTCACGTCCTTTAGAATGTCAGTGAGTTCAACCATTTCAGCTCCCGTCTTCTCATGCGGTTGTAGTCGGATTCGGCGCAGTCGTCCGCGCCCGAAAGATGATCCATGCCATGCGCCACGTAGAGGAGCAGCTCCTTCGCGGGGCTCCACCCCTTCCGCTTCGGCGCGGCGCGCAACGCCTGGTCGGTGTTCACGAACAGCTCGCCGTAGAGACCCGGTTTCTCAGGCGGCACCGCATCGTAGGCCTGCGTGATGACATCCGTCGCCCCCTCCACGCCCATAATCGCACGGTGCAGCTCGTCACTCGCCGCATCCCGCACGAGATGCACCACCACCTCGTGCCACGTGCCGCCCACGCGCGCGCACGACTGTGCGGCGAAGAACCGCGCCGCCGCCACCACCTGCGCCTTCGCAAGACCGAACGCCTTCGGCACCGTGCCAGAAACCTCAACGCGCATGGACAAATGCGTCAGTTAGTCCCCATCTTGACTGGCGTTCCGCTCACGCGCGTCTTGACAATGCCAATGGGCGCGACAATGAAATTAAACGGGAAATAGAACTCCTCGCAGTCGACCGTCATGCGCACAAGCGCGTCCGCACCCGGCGCATCGTCAAGCGCGTCGTCTATGGCGCGACGCAGACCGGAACCAGACGCGCCGAACGTCATCCAAAAAAACATGACCTGCGTGTCCGTCCCGCTGACTTCCGCGCCTAGGACGGAATACCGCCCTTGTTCGATCGGATCGGATGACGCCGCCACCTGGACGGGACGGGACAGGCATCCGGCCGTCAACAGCGCAAGCGCGCAGATGGATCCCGCTATGAATCTCTTGACTTCCATTTCAGTACTCCTCGTGGGTTAGTAGACAACCGAAAATGCCACGGTCAGCAGCTCGTTCTGGGCATCGGTCTTGAACACCTCGAAACGCACGAGCGTATCCAAGTTGGCCGTTGGACTAGACACCGGACCGCCGTATGTCCTCAACTGGTCGAAGATGTAGCGCCGCATTATCTCAGTCGCCTCCTGCACGCTTTTCTTCATGAGGCCAAGGTCGGCGGTACAGGCGCCGCGGCGGAGGTCCGGATCGTAGCTGAAGGCCAACTCCATGCGCCCGAAGGTGCGGAACGAGAACGTCCAGACGCCGTTTTCCAGCTTTTCCTCGTCATAGACGATGCGCACGCGCTCCTTGGTTATGCCGAGTTTGTTCCAGCAGGCATTGGCGATGTACTCCTTGGCCAGCAGCGAAACGTTCTCCGAGGGCTCGTCGTTGCATTGATAAACGCACCGTCCCCGATAGACCCCTGACTTGCCTTGTCCCAGTTCAAAGGACTTCATCGATGGCGGACGCACAATGCGGCCGTCGTCGTTCAAGCCAAAGTCCGTTTCCAGACGCCGGATAATCTGCGGATTCTGGCAGATTTCGTCGCCGAAGGCCCCAAGCACCTTCTGGACGGCAAGGTAGACCGACTCTGGAACGACGCCCTTCCCCTTCTTGCGGTTGCTCGCCGTTCCAACGTATGTCTTGGAGAAGTAGTTGCGCACGGTGGCGTCCGTCGGGTGGATGAGTTCAACCTTGTACGCCAATTCCGAGACGACCTCGGACCATTTCTGCATCAGAAGCACGCGAGACATCGTAATCCGCAAAACGACATACCGATTCTGGTAGGCTGCCGCAGGACGGAAATTTGAGGATATGAAATTCTCGCATTCTTTCCGCATGACCTCGCGGACAGGAAACCGCCCGGCCACCGATACGCCGCCGAATAGCCCCCTCTCGTTCACCATCGCAAGGTCAGGGCTCTCGATCTCCAGAAGAACCGGCAACTTGCGCAGACGAATCAGCCCGGACTCGGCGTAGTCCGCAACGGGTTTCGTCTTCGGCTCCACCCAAGGCTTATCGGTGGAACAGCCAACCATCAATGCAAGAAGCGACGCTAAAAGGAAACGATGCACGGCAGGTCTCATATCTCAATAGCCAATATGCAGGATCGGAAGTACGGGAACAGACGATTCGGATGCTATGTTGAGCAAGCCGAACTGAACGCCGTTGAGCTCGCCAGCCACGTTGACGAGCCCGAACTGTACGCCCCCCACGCGCTCGGCCTGGTTGTAGACGCCGAGTTGCAGCCCGCCTATTAGCCCCGACAGGTTCACTGGCCCCAACTGCAACCCAAAGTAGTCGTCGCCTGCCACGTTTGCACAGGAGAACTGCACGCCGCTTGAAACATGTTCCACGCTGTTGAAAACTGCGGCAAACTGCACAAGGGCCTCTCCACGGCCAACCACGTTCCCCACCGTTGTGAACGCGACGCCGCTTGAACGCCCTGAAACCAAGTTGGCAAGGAGTCCTATGTCCAGCCCGGTAAACGAACGGTGCTTACCGATGGGAAGGTTCAGTCGGAATAAGTTGATGTCATAACCCTCACCGGGCACCTGCACGACCGGCCAAGCGCCGAAAGCAGTGTATTTCACCCCTGCGGACGGCGGCAGCCCGGCGTCCATTATGGCATCGTCGGCAGGCGCAGCCGATACGGCAAGGCAACCGCACGCGGCAAAAAGAAAAAATGCCTTCATCCGCGCGGTCACCGGCGTCCACCCCCAAATGAACCGCGCGCGGGCTCTTGTTTGCCAACCTCTACCGTATCACTCCAAAACACCGTCCCAGTGGCAGTTGACTGGATTTCCAGGTTGAGAAAATGGAAATAGACCATGCGCCCGCGGTCTTCAGTCTCGTCGCGCCGGATGTCGCCCGTGAGAATCAGGTTAGGGGACCGGTACCCGCCAATGCCCTGGATGGCCCCGCCGTCGTCCCCGTAATTGTTTCCGTCAGTCACGGTCTTTATGAGGTTCTGGCGCTGCGTGTAGTCGACTACTTCAAACTTGCCGCTCTTGCGCAGCGAGGCCTTGATGGCCTCAAACACCTGGCGCGTCGCCACCGAATCGCTCCGCCCGTCCCCGGTGTTGTTCAGGATGGGCTTGACGGCCAGCACGGGCCTCTTGCGGCCGGCGGCCTTCGCCTGGTCGGCCACTTCGCGGTAACTCTCGTCAAACGTGGGGTCGGTAAACATGCGGGCGACGGCCTCCTCGACCGAACGAGCCTTTTGGCGGTGCTCGAACTTGCTCGCCCGGCCCAGCACGTCTTCGTCCCTAGACACGTAAGGCGATGAAGCGGCCCCGTGGCATCCGGCCGAGCAGCATACGGCAAGCAGCAGCCCGGCTGGACAAAATAGTTTAAGCGTATTCATGATTTCTCTCCTCACTTCCTGCTCGCGTCGTCAACTTCGCGCTTCAAGTCCTCGGTTGTCCGTTCAACCTGACCCGCAACGTTTCCGTCCACTTTCATGTCAAGGAATCCGCCGCGGATGTCCGAACTGATTGCAAGCGACTGCGGCATGCCTCTGATGCGGCTGTAGCTGGCAGAGAGATATGCCCGCTGCCCCTTTGCAAGCTCCTGCCGCACGGCGTCGTCAACGGCGCCGGACTTGGCCAGACGGTCGAGAAGCGTCCTGAACCGAGCCTCGTTCTGTGCCCGCATGCGCCCCTGTTCCGTCAGCTCAAGCACAATGTTGAACGTCGACGGCTCGCTGAACATGGCCGTGACCTCGTACGGAATCATGAACGGATAGCGCACAGTAAGGTGGTGAAGCCCCTGAGAAACCTCCGCGCGAAGAGGTGCTCCGCCGCTCACCCCTGCGGTTCCGCGGGCAATGCCGTCGATCTCCACACTCGCCCCAGCAACGTTGCAGCCAAAGCCAACAAGGACCTTCGGAACAGTAGCAGGGGGACGTATGGCATCGCGGATCTTCGGCAAGAAGCGCTCTGCCGCCATGTGGCAGAGTTCCTCGGTAAGTTCCTCATACACGCTATCCAGGTTTTCCTCGAAGTCCGCCGGCGTCTTTTTCGGCGAAACGACCGTGAGCGTCGTGCCGCCAAAACTCTCACCTCCCGGAACGCACTTCGCCTCCAACGTGACACGCGCGGAAAGCTGCTTGACGAGAACCGGCTGGCCAAACGACTTCACCGACATTCCGTTGACGGAGGCCGTCACAAGCAGCCACGCCCCGCAGTTATCCGCCAGGCGAACGGCCGAGGATTCGGGAAGCCGCTCGCCAAGATGCCCCCTGTTCTGCGCGGTGCCTACCATGTCCGAAGGGTTGACGATCTGAAGGACGCCGCTCGACGACAGCACCTCCGACAGAAGCGGCGTCAATTCCGTGAGCGGACGCTTCAGGCGTCCTGACGTGACGTGGTTCTGGACCACGAGGACGGCCTTGACGGGCTCCGCCGCGCACAGCGCGAATCCGCACGCAGCGGCCAGACAGGCGCAAATCAACTTTCTCGACATGACTCTCTCCCTTTTCTAGTACTTTCCGGGGCGAAGCTCCAGACGGAAACTCGCCGTTCCCCGCAATGGCGACACGCCCTCCAGCACAGTCGTCTGCATGCCGTGTAGCACGCATGGACGCAAAATGGCAGGCGCATGCGTCTGCTCCATCCCGTTCGCGTCGAACCAGACAAACCTGTACTGGCAGTTCCAATCTTCATGGTTTGTGTTCTGCAAGGTCGTCTGCACATGCAGAAACCCCTGCGGAGTCCGCGTGACGTCGTCTTTTACGAGCTGGAGGTTTACGGCGAACGTCGGGTCGTAGACCCACACCTTTCCGCCTACAACGGCCACTCCGCTGTTTTTGGCGGGATGCAGGCATCCTCCGAGCAGAGCCGCGCCCAGCATAGACGCCAGCAGCAGTATCTTACGAACTAACATGCGACAACCTCCTTTTAGAACGCACAATTAAAGATCGGCAAGAACGGGACGGATGAATGTGTGATGATGTTGATCACCCCGATTTGAGCGCCGTAAAGGACATCCGACGTGTTGACCACGCCAATCTGCACGCCCCTGCCGCGCTCAATGACGTTGACGGCTCCAACCTGCAGACCCGTCAAGCGCGGCGCGTAGTTGCACAAGGCCACCTGGAGGCCCGTGAACGCCCCCTCGGAATCGTTCAGTGCGCCGGCCAGTTGCAGCCCCTTGTAGTTCCATGACGCATGGTTAAATACCCCAGCCACGGCGAACGCCCCGTCCGACATGCCGAAGTCGTTGAACAAACCCGCCAGTACCAGCCCCGAAAACTCATATTCGGTTATGTTCGCCAGAAGGCCAAGGTCAAAACCGCGCACTGAATGATGGCTTCCAATCAGCAGGTTGAAACGGAAAGCCGTCACATCCCAGGTGGCATCGGGCGTTTCAAGCATGGGGATAAAAGCAAATGCACAAGCCTGCGCCCCCACCGCCTCTGACTTTGCCAAGGAAAGCTTACGCGACTCGACGACTCCAGCCGCCGCCTCGGAAATCGGCTGGGAAACCACTTCTTGGGCCAACGACACGCACGCAGTGGCCGCCGCCACCACGAAGATTCCTACTCGAGTTGACATGAACATCTTTTCCCTTCTGCTTTTTTGTGCTGTTCGCTATTATTCTACCAAGTTCCCTGGAGTGTGACAAGTGGCAATTTCCAGTATCGCGCGCGCAGCAAGACCGAGCGCTCCCCCGGCGGAATCCAACTGCTCCCCAGCGGGAGAGGCCGCGCTTGTCGCGGCCAACCGCGCCATCACGCCGTCGAGCGCGCGCGACGCGCGTGCGCGCGCCTCCGCGTCGTCAAGCCATGCGCCGAGCTGCGCGGCCACCGCCTCCGGCGTAAACGCCTCCTGCAACAGCTCCGGCATCGGCGGCTCCACGCCGCTCTTCTCCGCGATCACGTTCGCGAGCCCGATGTGCTTCACGCCCGTGATCACGCGCCGCGCGAACCAGGCGAGCAACGGCGAGACGGCATACACGAGCACCGTAGGACACCGCGCAAGCGCCGCCTCAAGCGTGGCCGTACCAGACGCCACCGCCGCGCAGTCGGCTTGGCGCAGTAAATCGCGCGCCCCGCCTTTCACCACCTCCGGTGTGAAGGAATCGTTCCGCGCCGTAATCGTCACACGTATTTCCGCCTCGGCCCGGTCATTCGCCGCCGGAATCACCACGCGGATATCGGGTCGTTTCAGCAAGCCCACGGCATCCAAAAGCCGTGGCAAATGCCGCTGGATCTCGCCCACGCGACTGCCTGGCAGGAGTGCCACAGTTTCGGGGTGGCGGGCCTCTGAGCCCGCAGATTCGTGGTGGGCCTCTGCGCCCACCACCCCCACCTTCCGCTCCTCCTTAAAGATATCCACCATCGGGTGGCCGATGAAGGCAGCGTGAAAATCCTTTCCTTCATACGCCTTGAAGAGCGCGGGCTCGAACGGGAAAAAGCACAATAGACGGTTCACCGCGGCGGCCACTTTCGGGATACGCCCCTGGTGCCACGCCCACACTTGCGGACACACCAGATGCACGGCGGGGATACCGCGCGCCTTCGCGTAGGCGGCGAGCTTGAGGTTGAGGCCGGGATAGTCGATCGTCACCACCACGTCCGGCTTCCATTCACGGATGATGCGCTTCATCGTGCGCTGCACGCCAAGGAAGAAAAAGAGACGCTTGATTACGGCCCAGAAGCCCATCACCGCGAGGTCGGAGGTCTTGTAGTGGTCCTGGTACGTCTTGAATTCGCACCCAGACAATGCTCGCCGCAGGCGTTCCGCGTACAGAACGCCCGATTCCTCTCCGGCTAGAAGCAGCACTTTCATCCTAGATTCCTCACCTCAACTAAGCCAATTCCGGCGTACCCTTTGCCAACCTTAAAACTTGCCAACTTGAAAACTTGAAAACTTGCCAACTTGAAAACTGCGGGGAAAAGCGCACTTGTTGCCAAGTTGACAAGTTGCCAAGTTGACAAGTTTACAAGTTGACAAGTCCTCCTGCAAAAAACAAGGGAAGCGGCTCGTACGCCGCTTCCCCGGTGCCAACAAGTGGCTGTTAAGGCGCTTCGCCGTCACTTGGCCTCGACAGGCACGATGGTGACGACTTTGCCGTCCTTGATGAACTTCACCTTGCCCTCCTTGAGGGCGAAGAGCGTGAAGTCGCGGCCGCACCCGACGTTCGCGCCGGGGTGGATCTTGGTGCCGCGCTGGCGCACGATGATCGAGCCCGCCTTGAGGAGCTGGCCGTCGTATGCCTTGACGCCGAGATACTGGGGATTGGAATCGCGTCCGTTACGCGCTGAAGCAGAAGTTGCCATTTTTCAATTCTCCTTTGCTTTAGGCGATGGACTTGACCGTGGCGATCGTGTAGCCCTGGCGGTGACCCACCGTGCGGCGATAGCCCTTGCGGCGCTTTGCCTTGAAGTTGATCGTCTTCGGGCCGAGCTTCTTCGGCGCGACAATCGTGAGCGTGACCTTGGCGCCCTCAACGTAGGGGGTGCCGACCTTCAGCGTGGTGCCGTCGGAGACGGCGCACACCGTATCGAGGGCGACTTCGTCGCCTTCGTTGACCGAGAGCTTTTCAATCTCGATCGTATCGCCGACCTTGACAAGCGTCTGCTTGCCGCCGGTTTCGAGTACTGCGTATGCATCCATTGTTTTGTTTCCTCGTGCCCTTTCCATGAGGGTACATCCCTCGAAAAAGGCGAGCGATTAGTATATCAAAAACCGAATTGAGGCGCAAGGGGGTGAATTTTTGGAGGTTCCCCAATTTTTTCGCGGCTGGCGAGACGCCCCCGCGCCGAGCGCGACTTTCGCCATGCCGCTCCCAGATGGCGAGGCAAAAA
>CAMKJU010000112.1 GCA_946413265.1 uncultured Lentisphaerota bacterium | reverse complement strand
CAGCAAGACTTGTTGTCGTACGCTTGTTGTTTCACGAGTCGATGTGGCAAGGGCGAGGCGCGGTGGGGCGAGGCGTCTCGCCGAGCCGTAACAGCAAGCGTACAACAGCAAGTTGTGCGGCTCGCTCCACCGTGAGCGGTCGCGCTTGTCGCGAGCCGGTAACCGGTCACTCATTTGCATCCCTCCAAAAGCGCATGAAAAATGCATCCCCCGTCGGGGAAGCGACACTACTGTCGCTTCCTGATTTGAAGCGGCGAGAGCGCCGCTTCCCCGACGGGGGCCTTCTAGTATCAGTTTCTGGGCAGATGCAGGTGAGTGACCGATTATCTTTTCGGCTTGCGGGCGGCGGTGAGATTGTGGTATCATTATGCCAGTTCAACTGGCCAAGAAGGAATCTTCAACAGTTACAAAGAGGAAAAGCGATGGAAAAACTTAACTGCAACTCCCGTAGGGGGGGGGCGAAAACTTCTAGTTTCGCTCGTGTTGTTGTTTTGGCTCTTGTGGGCGCGGCGGGTGCGGCGTTTGCCGACGTCAACGTAGATTCGCTGCTGAGAGAGTCAGCGATGTGGCTGGACGCCTCGTCGCCCGCGAACTTCGTGTTCAACGAACTCGGCGTCACGAACTGGATCAACAAGGGCGCGGGCAGGGCAACCTACGGCGACGCCGTCGCGTACAGGATTCGCACCCAGACAAGCGGCGACAGCGCGGGCGTCGTGAGATACGGAGGCGTGCAGCTCGTGAACGGCGTGCCTGCCCTCCAGATGGGTCCAAGCGGTTGCGACGCCGACCTCAGATACGAGCGGATATCCACCATCCGCACGGTGTTTCTGGTGGGGCAGTTCATTCTCGACGACAATCTGGAGCCGCTGCTCGGCGACGACACCTATTTTGATCTGCACCGCGGCAAGTCCGGCTACGTCTGGAACGAGGCCTGGGCGAAGAGCAGCAGGGGTTATCCCGGCAAGCCGACGTTCTACCTCAACAACGCGACGACGCCCGTTGCCAACCCCGATGCGACCGCGCCCGTCGCCAACGCGCTCAACATCATCACCATCGCGACGGCGGGTAACACGCGCAGCAATCAGCTCTCGCGCGACCGCACCTACGTCGGTTCGCGCAATTGCGCCCGCGCCCTTTCGGAAGTGATCATCTTCACGCGCGTCCTCACCGCAGAGGAGCGCATCGCGATCTACAACTACCTCGACGCCAAGTGGAACCAGGGCGGCTGGACGAACGTCTCCGGCGCGTACACCGGTCTTACGGCGGCTTCCTTCTCCGCCGATGCGACCATCGGCACGGCGGACACGCCGTCCGTGATCCCCGCCGCAATCTCCGTGGCGTCCGGGTCGACCGCCACCTACGCCGCGCCCGTTTCCACGGCCGACCTCAATTTCACCGGCGGCGGCACGCTCGCTTTCGCCGGCGATCTTCACGCCTCCGGCATGATTGCCCAGAGCGGCGGCACGCTTGACCTCGGCGGCAACGTGTACAGCGTCATGGCAAATCCCGCCCTTGAAGGCGACGTCACATGGGAGAACGGCACGTTCTACCTTGACTTCTGGGGCGAATTCCGTCCCGTGGAGGGCGTGACGCTCACGCTTAAGAACGGCGCCGGGCTGCGCAAGAAGACATATTGGCGCACGTTCATCGACAAGGGCATGACGCTGACGTTCGCGGCGGACGCGGGCCTCACGGAAGTGCCGGGTCCGTTCGTCGTGACATGCGACTTCGCCAAAGACAACTACCTCAACATCCACGGCGGCACGCTGGTGGTCACAAATTCGTGCGACGGCAATAAAATGGGCCGCGACATCACAATCGGCACGCAGCAGAAGGCCGGGCACGGCTTCATGAACATGGACGGCGGACATGTGATCACGCGCCGCCTGCGCGTGGCGGCCGGTTGGGACAACGACACGACAGGCGTCACCTCCACCGGTACGGTCAACATGAGCGGCGGCACTGTGGAGCTGCAGGACAAGTTCGTGCTCGGCTCGAACAGCGGCACCCGCTCGGTCGCAACGATCAATTTCAACGGCGGCGAGGCGATTGCGCCGTACGGCTTCCTGATGTACGACGACGACGTCGATTTCATCACCTTCAACGGCACGGCGTTCAAGGCGAATGCGGACTGCGAGAAATACTTCGACCTCCGCAAGGGATCGGGCGCGAACGTGACAATCGCGGCGGGCGGGTTCCCGATCGAAATCGCGAACGGCAAGACGGTGGCGTTCGGCTGGGGCTTGAAGGGCGTCGGCGGAATCGTCAAGACCGGCGCGGGCACGCTCGTCCTCGACGCGGACGCCACCTTCACGGGCGGCGTCGATGTGCAGGCGGGCACGGTGTCCGCCACGACCGCCGGCGCGCTCGGCACGGGCACGGTGAAGGTCTCCGCCGGAGCGACGGCGGAGATCGCGGCCGGCTCGCAGGCGACGCTCGCGGCGGATTGCGCGGGCACGATCGTCGTCGTCGTCCCGAAGGGCGGGAAGCAGCGCGTCGTCGGTGTCGCGTCCGGCTTCGACCTTGCGAACGTCACGACGAGCGCGAAGGACATTCACGGCAACGCCGTCTCCAGCGCGGCGTTCACGGTTGAAAACGGCGCGCTCTACGTGACGTCGAACGGAGACCTCATGGCGGCGGTGGCGGGCGTCGCGAACGTCTCGTGGTACGCGCTTCCGTGGGAACGCGACGGCGTCTCCGCGAACTATTCGACGACGCCCGGCGACGTGATGGTGGCGACGCTCGTCGCGTCCGGCACCAGCCGCGTGGCGATGGACACCGACGCCTACGCGGGCACGGTGAAGGTCGTGAACAGTGGCGACAACGCCAAGCTCGTGATCGCGGGCGGACACAGGCTGGTCGGCGACGTCGATGCGACCGGCGGCACGGCGGAGTTCGGCGTCGCGGGCGCAAACGTGGTGCAGGGCATGGTGAAGCTGCCCGCCAATGCCTACTTCCTTCTCAATGCGGCGGAGAACGAGGAGTGGACCTATGCCAACCCGACGTTCAACTTCGCCAGCAACACCCACAAGTTCAGGAAGACCGGCGCGGGACGCGTCGTCTATCCGGGGCTTCCCGACCGCGCGGTGGCCTCTGACGAAGGCGCGTTCGCGATGAACGTCGCGTCCGACGCGTCTTCCGGCGCGCTCAACCTCACGGGCGCGGGACTCAAGGAGAAGGCCGGTTCGGGCACGCTCACCATCACCGGCGGTACGTTCGGCGGACCGTTCGCCGTCACCGGCGGCCAGCTCACGATCAACGGCTCGATCCTCGGCTTCAGCTCCCTCTATATTGGAGAGGGCGCGAAGGCGTACATTCCGCACTGCTCGCAGGTCAACAACCGCCTGCCGCAGAACGGACAGGTGATCGTCGATGGCGGCGAAATCCACATCTGCGGCGTCAACCCGTTCTCCAGCTACGTTCCCGAGTTCTGGCTCACGAACGGCATGTTGCGCGTTGACTGCTCGACAGGCAGCGAGCACATCAAGTTTAAGAACATCCACATGAAGGACAGCGCCTTCCGCCTGCAGGGCACGGCGAATGCCTATCAGAACAACGGCATCTTCTACTACTCCAACAGCGGCAAGTTCTACATCGACGGCGCCTGCACGTTCGAGGCGGCGGAGGGAATTCCGAACGCGCTCCACGGCGAAGCGACAATACCCGTCGTCGTTTCCGAGGGCTCGTCGGTCGTGTGGGGCACGCCGTTCATGCAGAACATCGCGAAGACGGGCCCGGGCACGGTGCAGTTCGCGGACACGGTTGACCAGGTCAAGTGCACGGCGACCTTCCTCATGCAGGAGGGAACGCTGCTCACCGGCTCCAAGGTGCCGCGTCTGAACATTTCGGCGGGTACCACGGTCAAGGCGCTCGGCGGCGATCCGTTCACGGTCACCACCGCGCTCACGCTGCCGGAGTCCGGCACGATTGCGGTGGACCTCTCCGCGATCGACTTCACCACGCGCACGACGCCCGTGAGAATTATCGCATATAACGGTTTCACGGATGCAATGCTCGAGAAGTTCGCGCTTCCCGCGCTGCCTGTGGGTTGGCGGGTCGTGAGCACGGGCGGACTTTCCATTGTCAGCCCCAAGCAGCCCAAGCAAATCTACTGGAACACGCAGTCGGGCGAATGGGGCGAACATCTGTGGAACCAGGACCCCGAAGGGTACGAGGTCGACGGATACCACAGCGTGACGTTCCTTGACAACACCAACGGCAACGCGTCCGCGCTCACCACGATCAACGTGTCCGGCGACCGGATTGTCAACTCGTTCACCTTCAACACAACCAACACGCCCTACGCATTCACGGGCACAGGCTCGATCATGGTCCCGACGTTCGACGGCGGCATTGCTGGCGCGGGGTATGAGTTCAATGTTCCGGTCATCGTTGGCGTCGGCGGCCTCACGTTCGCCGAATCGACGCAGGACCAGGTATTCAACGACATCCGCGGCACGATTGGCGCGATCACCATCCCGGCTGCGGCGGGCGGCAAGGCGAAGATCAACTTCACGGCCGCGAGTCCGCGCGAGACGGGTGCGATCAGCATCGGCTCCGGGAAGACGCTGGAAATCAGCGTCAATTACGATAACGGAGTCTCCGTGAAGTCCACAGCGCCGATGACGGGCGACGCCACCACGAAGTTCATCCTTTCGAACAAAGGTTCATCGACCGGCCACATGGACATCACACAGGACTACTCCAGCTTCCATGGCGAGGTCGAGGTCAAGGATGGTGCCTATCTGTTCGTCAATGCGCAGTTCAATGGCTTCACTGCCACGGCGGAGAGGCCGATGCGGGTTCATGGTGCGGGCACAATTCTGGCCCTATACGGCAAACAGGTGAACAACCGACTGCCGAACGATGCGTATGTACATGTCTATGACCATGGAAAGATCATGTACAGGGGCGTGAACATCGTTCCGCAGGCCAATACCCCGATCTTGGTTGTCTCCAACGCCACTGTCGAGGCCAGCAGCGAGAAAGTCGGTAACAGCGCGTCCCATCTCCACACGCGCATTGCGGGAATGTACGGCGAATCGGACATCTTCTTCTCGGGCACGGTCGCGACATACAACAACGACGGGCTTGTCATCCGCAGCGCGCTCCCCGTCCTTTCCGGCACGACGACCGTGCATCGCGCGAGCGGGGCAACCACCAAGCTGACGTTCCAGGTTTCCACTTACAATGAAGCGGGTGTTCTGCAGGTGGCGGATGGTGCGCTCCTCAGGATCGCGGTGCCGCTCAGGCAGCCGCCGATCAAGAGGGGCGGCGGTACGCTGGAGCTGATGGCGGATTCGAAACTCGGCGACAACGGCAACGCGCTCACGCTGCAGGAAGGCTATCTCAAGGTCAACGAGTTTGCCAACGAGCTGCTTTCCGTGACCGCCTCCGACGGCGCGGGCTTCGACCTCTCCGACGCGGGGAGCATCTACCAGCCGACCAACGGCGTGGCGCTGGTGGCGTCGTCGGGCATCATCAAGCTCAAGACCGGTACGCGACCGCTTGCGAAGGGCGACTACCTTGTCAGGTGGAATGAGGGCCACAGGCCGAACGCGCGTTTCGTCCTTGAATCCGACGAGCCGAGAAGTTCGCGTTTCAGGGCCATCAAGACATCCAACGGCGTGCGCATCGGTTTCCAGCAGTTCATGATCCTGGTACGCTGACCTTTGCAAACTCCAAGCCCGCCGGTTCGCATGATAGGGCGCGCTCACCGAGCGCGCTATACCATTTTCGGCGGTCTGTGACTTGACAAGGGCAAGCGCACTCCGATATACTGTTGAACCATGAATTCCCGCATATTGTCCATTTTCGGCGTTGCCGCGCTTCTCGCTTCCGCACACCTTTATGCCGTTCCCGCCAAAAAGGCGTCGAGAGGCGCGAAGGAGGCGGAACATTCGCATGTCGCGCCGCATGAACGAGGCCTGCCGTCGGTCCGGCGCACGACCGCGAAGGATTTTTCGCCAGTGCGCACGACGCCTGTCAAGCGAGGCGAGTTCCAGGTAGACCTGGTGGTTATTGCCTTTCCCGATTGCCATACGCCAGAGTCTGCGGAGAAGGTCTGCGCTGCCCTTACGTCGTACAAGGGCTCGTACACGATCGCCGACTATTACAAAGAATACTCGCAGGGCATCACATGGCCTGTCCTTGCGGCGTACCCCGCAGTTTACATGGCGCCGCATCCTTACGGCTATTATTGTCGACACGATACCTTTACGAACCTCATCGGCTTCAAGGGTGATGGCTATGGCCGCGCCGCGAAACTACGTGAGGACGCACTGCGTTTCGCCCAGTCCAAGGGTGGCCTGAAGAAGAAGGGCGATTTCACATGCTACGTCTACTGTAACAGTTTGAACGGCGATCCCGAGGTGCTGGAGAAGGTTGTGCGTCCGTTTTATCCGCCCAAGCCGTCGCCCGAGCGCCTTGCGGAAGGCGCAGAGGACAAGTTGAGGAAATACAAGCCGAAAGTCCCGTGGCGCGATCCGCTGTGGCCCAATTCCATTCCACAGGTCATGTATCCTGGCGGCGCACTGGTGCATGAAATCGGACATCTTCTCGGCGCGCCGGACTTCTACCATGCGTCGGAGGAGCATGACGGAGTAGGGGGGACGCCGTGTCTTCCATGGTCCTACGGCCCCACCGGACCTGCCTACTGCCGCTACATCTACAACGCATACGTGCCAGCCGCCGCATACCCGAAGATCACAGCTCCAGGCGAATACACGCTTGCGCCGCGTTCGGCGAAGTTCCCGTTCAAAGACAACGAGGGACTGCCGCCGCTGGGGCTGCTCGTACCGTCGTCCCATCCCAACTACGTGTTCTGCATCGAATACTGCCACAACGACAGCGAACTCGTGGGCAATCCCTCAGCAGAGGGACTTCTCATACATGCGATCAACGTCACCATGTCCTCCCCGATGATGGGTCCGCCCGACCTCTGCTACACGTACCGCACGGGCGATCGCGACCACAAGGGGGTGGGCGGCAGCGCGTACTTCATGCGTCCGGGCGACACGTTCGACGCCAAGAGCGACCCTGCGGCAATCCTGCCCAACCTCCTGCCCGCAGGAATTGCCATCTCCAACGTGCGCACCGATTCCGCCGCCGGCACATGCACGTTCAAGCTCGATGTTCAACCTGCCAAACTGACACGCGCAGAGCTGGACTTCTCGCTGTTGCCCCAAACGGAACTGATCGAACTCTGCGACTGGTTTCCCACGTCTTTCCGGGCCAGGCTGAACGTGCGCTATCGCGGCGAGCCGCTTATGACTGAATACGGGATATGCTACGGATTGAAGAAGGATCCCACGGAGAAGACGGGGCAGCTATTCCCGCTCCACCACCGCGACCGGTACGATGCGCGCATTCTCGACCTCAAGCCTGGCATCATGTACTATGTTCGCGGCTATGCGCGCAACGCGAACGGCATACGCTACAGTCGCAACCAAAAGGGAATCACTCTGCCCAAGGAAGATTCCGGCCTCCCGTTCACCTCAACGCTGTTTGGCCCGTCGGACCATCTGCTCTCGAATTGGTACTACCAGAAGTGGTACTTCGGCACGCACGGCGACAACATCATCAACTCGGCAAACCCGGTCTTCGCGTTCATGGCCCTTGCCAACTACTACCGCGTCATGCCGGGACCTGCCCAAAAGTATGGCTCACGGGGTGGTGACGCATTGGACCTGACGCTCGTCCACTCCCATCCGACCGAATCGCGTCCGAAGTTCCGCATGGCCGAGACGGAAAAGCTGTACCGGGCCGTGAGGCGCGTCGTTGCCGATGCGGGGTTGACGCAGAGCGACTTCATCATGGAGGATGAGGACAATGGCAAGGGGAAGGGCAAGAAGAAGAGAACGAGTCCTCGGCGGACCACTTCCGGCAAGCCGGACAAATTCGGCGAGCTGTCGCCATGGGTGAAGAAGTGCGCGGCAGCGCTCGGGATAAAGTCGCCGGAGACGACGTTCTTCCCTTGCAGCGATGCAGATGACATCAACAAGCTCGCCCCGGAAATCCGCCGCTGGATTTTCATGTCCCAGCCCGTTCTCGTCGTGCGCGAGAACAAGACGATGAAGGACGACATCTCCGAACGCTGGCCGCTCGACATCGCGATCATCGACGGGCTCGGCGGTGATCCGCTGTCGTTCCACGTCGTGTTCCCAGGCGGAAGGGACCGCGGTACGCGTCATAGCGGCGAAATGAAGCTCGAAGACGTCCTACACCGGACTACGCAGGCCATAGTGATGTTCTATCGGCCCGCCGCGCCCGTAAAATCCCGCTGAAGCAAGAAATAAGGAATCAAAACCATGCGTAAAGACCTTGAGAAACTCAAAGCGCTCGGACGGAGCGTGCAGGCGGTTGGGGACTACGATCCATCGGTGCTGGACGCTTTTTCAAACCAGCATCCTGAGCGCGACTATTGGGTGACGTTCACTTGCCCGGAGTTCACGACGCTATGTCCGAAGACGGGCCAGCCCGACTTTGCGACGCTTACCATCCGCTACATCCCCGCGAAGAAGCTCGTAGAGTCGAAGTCGCTCAAGCTATACCTCTTCGGCTTCCGCAACCACGGGGACTTCCATGAGGACGTGGTGAACGTGGTCTACGATGACATCTGGAAACTTCTGCATCCGAAATACCTTGAGGTTTACGGCAAATTCGCAGCGCGCGGCGGCATCACGATCGACCCGTTCGTGAACGGCGGCGCAGGCGCGGCATACCGTTCGCTCGCCCGCCGACGCTTCGAGACCTGGCAGGGGGTGCGTCCATGACGATGAAAAGTTTTATGCAGGCGATGTCGTCGGCTGCGGTTGCCTTGGCCTGCTTTGCGGCTTTTGCCGAGGCTCCCGTCGTGACCTACCGCGCCGCGCCCGAGGGATTCCCTGGTGCGGTGCTGGTGACGGCTGATGCGGACGGTGCGCCGTATTTCGACTGCGTGGGCGAAGCCGCGCCAGGACGGCGGATGGAGCCGGACACCGTGTTCTGGATGGCGTCCAACACGAAAGGCGTGCTGGCCGCGCTGGTGTTGAACCTTGTCTCCGAGGGGAAGCTGTCCCTTGACGACCCTGTGGAGAAATACTTCCCCTCATGGAAGAAACTTCCCGTCAAGAATCGGCCCACGCTGCGCATGCTTCTCTGCCATACCTCCGGACTTGACGTGTTCCCCAAGAAGGCCATTGCGCGCCCCGGCATGGAGGCGCTTGCGGAACATGTGCATGTGGAACCGCTGAAGTTCGAGCCGGACACGAAATACCTCTACAGCAACTGGGACATCGACGTGGCCGCAGCCATCGTGGAGAAGGTCACGGGTAGTCCCTTCGAGGTTGAGATGGCCGAACGCATCTTCAAGCCGTTGGGCATGACCGACTCCACGTTCGTCCCCAACGCCTCGCAGAACGCGCGCCGTGCCACGTTCTACAAGTTGTCGGATAAGAGGCCGCCGAAGGCCGCGAAGATCGTGCGCGGCAAGCTCGCGCCGCCGTACATGGAAGTGGGAGTTCATCCCGAGGCCGGCGGCGGACTCCTCTCCACGCCGCAGGACATGATCAAGTTTTTCCAGATGATTGCGCGCGGGGGGCTGACGCCCGACGGCCGTAGGTTGATCTCCGCTCAGCTCATGGAGAAGTGGACGGCCAAGCAGACGCCGTTGTGCGTGAAGGTCAGTTACAGCTTCGGCATGAAGGTGGACGGCAAGGGCGCTCTCTCACATGGCGGCGCCGCTGGTACGTGGGCCGAGGCCAACGTCAAGACGCGCAAGGCCCGTCTCTACATGGTGAACGTGCAGGGTTCGAGCAAGGTTGCAAAGTCGTTCCGCGATGACTGGATGAAGAAGACTGCGCTTTCCGCCAAGGAAAAGTTCACCAACAGCAAAAAGGCTCGATGAAATGAAAGTAAAAGTGAAACGGACGATGAAAAAATCAATCATTGCTGTAGTTGCGTTTGCCGCAGCGAGTTTGGCGCTTGCGCAGGAACAGGCCTGCACGATAGCCGACTTCACGAAGCCGCACAAATGGGGCAACCCGCACCATGTCGCGAACGTGGCATCATCCGAGAAGGGGCTTTCCTTTGCGATCAACGGCGAAGACCCGTGGTTCTTCGGCCCGACAGTCGAAATCCCCGCCGTTCCCGCCGAACCGCGGCGCATGACGTTCACAATGGAGTGCGCGCCGACGTCGCGCGCGAGCAGCTGGCAGCTCTTTTTCGCCCCGGCAAACAGGTCCTATTCGGAGAAGATGTCGTGTCGCCTGTACCCCGTGGGCAATCCGCCCTACACCCGCTTCGCGACGCGGGGAGCCGTTCCGTTCAACCTGAAAGGCCCCAGCCACTTCCGCCTCGACCCGCCGCCCGGTAGCAACGAGACGTTCACGGTGAAAAATCTCACGATGAAATGGCGCAAGCCGCTCTGGAGCTATGCGCCGCAGAAGGCTCCGCCGCTCGTGATCCCGGCATCCACGCCGCTCGTCCTCAAGGGCAGGGGATGGGAGCTGCGCCACGACCCCGACCGCATCGGCGCGTTCCGGTTCATCTCGCGCGGGAAGACGGTGGAGAACCTGCCGGCGGAGCCGTTCGTGTATGTTGACAAGTCCGGCAAGGTGCGTACGCTCGACTGGTCGAATGCGAAGATGGTGGGCATGCCTTGGTCGCTTGGCGAGATCTCGACGAGCGCGCAGATGATGGATGCCGACGGCCGCAGGTGGTACATCAAGCGGTGCTTCATATCGGAGGGGGACGGGGATGCCATGCGTGTGGAAACGATAATCACTGCGTCAGAGGACGGCGAACTGGCGAAGGTACTGCACGTGCCGGCGCTCACGCTCTTCGTCGATCGGGCGTCGAACGGACGCAAGCACCAGGCGATGCTTGCGGGCGTGGAGTATCTTGACGACGAGCCGTCGTCCAACACGAAGGAAATCCGCACGCACGAGCACAACCGTCTGATTCCCGCCGAGTACCGCCTGAGCGCACCGATGGCCGTGTTCACGAAGGACAACAGCTGGTTCGCCGCGACGTGGGGAAAGCCGCTGCTGCGATTTGAAATGAGGTACAAGGTATTGGGTATATGGCCTAGGTACAAGGGAATGGCATTGGTTGGAGGCGTGTGGACCGAAAGTGACAAGGTCGGCGTATCGTGGCCTTCGTTTTTTACGACTGTGTTCGACACGCCCGACCGGCTGTTCAATAGCGGCGGGCATCTGCTTGCGTTCTGGGCACCGGCGGTGGGGCCGGAGCGCAGTGAATCGGAGCTTGACGTGTACGAGCCAGTGCCGTTCCAGAAGGCGGCGCATGTCGTGAAGTTCCGCGCTGGGGAGGGCGTGAGCGTGGCCGACGCTCTTGAGACGTACTTCAAGGAAAAGGAACTGCCTCCGCCCGACGCTATCGACAGGACGGCCGCGCTTGAGCAGCTTGCGCATGGGTGGCTCGATTCGGCGATCCGCGAGGGCGTGAAGTTCAAGCACGCCATCGGCGGGCACTTCAAGCCCGGCCTGGTGGCGGACGCGCCCGTTCTCATGCAGCACCTCGCGTCCGCGCTCGACCGCGAGCCGAATGGTGATAGAAAGCTCGTCGCGCGTCTGCGCACAACCGCCGCCGAGGTGCTTGCCGCCGTGCCGAAGCGCGATGTGGGCTTTACGGGCGTCTCGCACGTGCGCCGTCCCGCGCCCGTGCTCGTCGCGGGCGACGTGCCGGCGTTTCTTGCGCGCAAGGACGCGGATCTCAGGAGCGGCAACGTCACGCTCGCCGGCGGAAAGCGCATCTGGAAGCCGCAGCCCGGCAAGCCCGACTTCGGCGTGACGCTTGGCGCGGACCACTGCAACGGCTATACGGCGATGGCGCTGGACGGACTCCTCTCGGCGGCCACGTGGAGCGGCGACGAGGCGGAGATCGCGAAGGCGCTCGCGATCGTGGACAAGGTGACGGCGCTCTACCACGGCACCGTGCCGCGCGGCGCGCAGCCGTGGGAGATGCCGCTCCACACGCCGGACATTATGACCTCGGCGCACCTCGTGCGGCTCTACACGCTCGCCTACCTCCTGAAGCCGGACCCCGCCTACCTCCGCGAG
This sequence comes from uncultured Lentisphaerota bacterium, assembly GCA_946413265.1. Lineage (GTDB taxonomy): Bacteria > Verrucomicrobiota > Kiritimatiellia > RFP12 > UBA1067 > RUG572. The sequence goes on along the minus strand of CAMKJU010000112.1, from coordinate 757 downwards.
GCACGGCACTGGGCGTACGGCGGACTCTCGATGGTGTACCTCGTGTTGCCGCCGTTCGACTTCGGGAAGGTAGCGGACCCAGTTGGACGCTATGCGACGTGCGCGGTGATGGGCGCGACGCACTGGGTGGCGCCGAACTGGATCGGGCGTCCCGTACAGTGGTGCGGACTCGTCTATTCGGCCGCGCTGTGGGATCTCGCGCGGATCGAGCCGGATCACAAGGCACAAGAATTCTGGCGTACGGTCGCGACTGGCATCACTGTCTCCGGGGCGCGGCAGAACCATACGACGGACGAGCCGCGCTTCGTGGGGCTCCTGCCAGACTCCTGGGACCTGGAGCACCAGTCACGCTATCCGATTCCGATCAATCCTGGCACGGTGCAGGAGAACTTCGCCGAATACGTGGGCATGCCGTTCTATTCGGTGCGCGCGCTTGCGCGTGGGGACGGCGGCGCGCCGGCGCTCGTACACGCGGCGGGTGAAGTGGAGGCGCTGACGTCCGAGAAGGGGACGTTGCGCTGCCGCGTGACGGCATGGCCGCAGACGCCTTCCAAGGTAGTGGTGACGAGCGTGGCGAAACCGTATAAGGTCCTGTTCAACGGCGTCTCTGCCAAGTTTGAATACATCTCCGAGCGCCGCGCCCTCGTGGTTGAGCTCCCCGCAAGCGCGCGCGGGGTACTAGAGGTTGTAGAGAGACGTGAGATGTGAGACAAGAGACGAGGCGAGACGTGAGACGATAGACGAGCCGAGATATTGG
>CAMKJU010000111.1 GCA_946413265.1 uncultured Lentisphaerota bacterium | reverse complement strand
TGTCGAACGTCGTATTGCCGTAGAGGCCCATGCTCGGAGTGGCGCGCTCGGAGCGAATCACGTAGTCCGCAAACGCGCCCACCGTCATACCGTGCGCGAAGCCAAACGCCCCTGTATTGAAGCCGGACGCCACGCGGATGCCGCTCGCGCCGATGTTGGTCTTAAACTGTTCAAGCCATGTGTGCCAGCCGGTCTGCTTGGTCGCGATACATTCAATGCCCTGGAGGTTGAACGTGCCGGTGCCGTTGAAACTGTTGGAGCCTTTGTGCTTGTGCATGCCGATGCGCCCGCCGGCGTAGTCGCCGTTGAGCGAGTACATCGTCTTCACGTTCAGCGTACCGTTGCAATGGACGCTGATGGCGTGGCGGCAGTTGTTCCAGGTGTCGTTGCCGCACTGGTGGTAGACCGTACCGACGTTGGCCGTGGCGCCGGCTTCGATCGACAGCTGCGTGGTCTTCCCGACGCCGCCCATGTCCTTGTGTATGAGCGTCATCGTCGGCGCGGTCAGGGTCGAACCGTTCCGCAGCGTGTGGGTGTAGATCGTTGCTGTCGCCGACGGCGCGGTCGGAATCGTCCATCCCTGCGTCAGCGTGAAGTTCCCGTAGAGAATGGCCGTGGGCGACGTCAAAGCGTTGCCGGAATCGATGTTGGTCGCGGTCGCGCCGCCGGCGAAGTGGACGGTCGTTCCGGTGAAATCGACCTTATACGTTCCGGTGAAATACACCTTGCAGTCGATTTCGGGGATGACGGACGCGCTGTTCGAGACCGAGGCGACGGTGAGGCGGTTCGTCGAGACGAAGCCGTGCGCCGCCGCCGGGTTGGCGATCCGCACCGCGCCCGTGCCGGAGATCGCGAGATTGCGGATCGCGGCGGGCGCGTCCAGCACCACCGTCGCGGGAGCGGGGATGGAGACGTCCGCGTAGGCATCGTCCAGTGGCGCGCGTTTGCCTGTGGCGCCGTTGAAGAGCCAGTTCGCGGGATCCGACCACTTGCCGCCGGCCGCGCCGGCCCAGACGAAGCCGTTGCTGTACGAGACGGTTCCGTCCGCCCAGGACAGCTCGCCGTCCGCCGACGTGAAGTACGTCTCGTACGCCGTCTGCGTGACGTTCGACGCGACGACGCCGTATTCGGACTGCTTGGCGACGAAGACCTCCGCACCCTCCGCAAAGGAGCAGGCGTCGATGAACAGGCGACCGCCGTCAGCCAGCGTCAAATCGCCGGCGAGGGCGAGGGTCCCTTCGCCTTCCACCGTGTTGGAGAGGGCAAGGCCGTCCGCGATCTCCAGCCGCGCACCCTCCGCGACCGTCACGGGGCCGGGACCGATCGAATTGTCCGCGGCCACGCGCAGCGTACCGCCGTTCACCGCCGTGCCGCCCGAATATTCCTTCACGGCACCGGTCGCGCCGTTGCAGCCGTTCGTCATCACGAGCGTCCCCGCGCCGGCCTTCGCCAACGCGCCGGCCCCCTGGACGCCGATGCCGCACGTCACCGTGTGGCCGGCCGTGTCGATCGTCAGCGTCTTTCCGGAAAGGACCCCGATGCCCCAGTCCGCGCCGTTGGGGAGACCGAGGAACTCGAAGTCGTCCGAAGCCGTAATCGTGGTGTCGACTTCGAACCGCCAGTAGTAGTCCTGCGTCAGCGATCCCATGCCGCCCGCGCCGACGACGAGGTTGGGGATGAAGGACTGCGCGATGGCGTGTTCGCACTTCGCGATGCGCCATGCCTTTACCGTGCCGGTGTTGCCCTCGCGTCCGAAATGCGAAAGCGAACTGGCGGACGTCGGACGGGTGCGCACGATCATCTCGTTCACGACCTCGAGCGTGCCGTCGATGTCGATGTCGCCCAGGTCCCATCCGTTCGTGACGGTGGTGAAGCAGGCGTAGCCGGTCTCCTCCACGCGGAGGATGCGGTGGTGGGATGCCTGCGTGCCAGAGAAGTTCTGTCCGCGCACGACGGAGTTTGACGCGACAATCCACGGATAGTCGCCCACGTTGTTGACGATCCAGTCCGCCGTGAAGGTGAAGTCGCCGTCAAGCGTCATCTCGTTCGCAGTGGCAATGTCCGTACGCAACGTGGTTTCGGGGTACGTGGCCGTGACGCCGCCAGGGAACTTGACGCGGCCGTTGCCCTGCTTGACCACGAAATAGGTGTTGTTGAACGCGACCGGGCAGTTGAACACCATGTCGGTGGAGGCGTCGCTGTAGATGTCGCTGGCGACGTTGATCTTGCCGGCGCCAGAGAGCTCCACAATGCCGTCGCCTGTGATCTTGAGGCCCTTCACGGTGATGTCCGCCGGAACTGTCACCGTGGCCGCCTTGTCGAACACGAAGTAGTCGTCGGACGTGAACGTGATCGTCTCGCCGGGCGTGCCACCCCAGTTGCCGGCGTCTGCAATGGAGTCGCTGCTGCCGCCGCCAGTCCATACGCGCGCGTCGTCGAGCGCGCGCAGGCTCACGGCGTCGAAGCACGTGGCCCTGTCACCGTCGGAGGTCTGCGATTCGAACATGAGGCGGTATGTTCCGGCCGCCGGAACTTCGAAGTCCTTCTGCCAGTGCATCAGCACCGTGGCGGAAGTCGTGAAGGTGTCCAAAACCGCGTCGCCGAACTTAACATGTATAGTCTGCCCGCCGTGGCTCGGACGCGCCGTCCAGTTGAAGGAGAGGCGATACGTTCCAGCCGCCGGCACCGTCACGTCCTGATAGGCGGTCTGCGCGTTGTTCTGGAGGTAGAGCGCCCAGTTCCCGACGGCAAGGCCGCTCGCGAGCCACGTTCCGTTCGGCTTGGCGAGACCGCCGCCAGACGACACCGTCCAACCGGGGTTGCTGTATTTCCCGGCGTTGATGTTCGCCTCCGTAGCGTAGGCGCCCCAACTCTGGTCCGTGGCGTTGCCTTGTTCAAAGTCGCCGTTCTGGAGCAGCTCCGTTCCTGCGAATGCCGGGAGTGCCGCGGCAACAAGAGCCAGAGCAACAAAACGAGCGAAACTAGAAGTTTTCGCCCCCCCCCCTACGGGAGTTGCAGTTAGGTTTTTTCATCGCTTTTTCCTCTTTGTAACTGTTGAAGAATACACTTTGACCAGTTGAACAGATGTAATGATACCACAATTTCACCACCCCGCGCAAGGCGAAAATGGCTTTGGAGGTTCCCCAATTTTTTCGGGGCTGGAGAGGCTTCCCCGCGCCTAGCGTGCACACACGTGTCTGCCGCCGAGTAGGATGGGGTTCTCTGTCGCGTACGCAAGGGGGATTTTTGAGCCACGTAAGGGGGATTTTTGAGCTACGTAGAGGGGATTTTTGAGCCGCATACCTTTGGACTATCCTGTACGGACGACGGCACGTTGCATTACGTTCCCGTAGCCAGATTCCCGGTTACGGAGAAATGAAAATCGCCACTTCGCCCTTTATTTGCAGGAGCGAGACGATTTCCACGCCCGAAAAATTGGGGAACCTCCAAGAAAATGGCTGCACTCCCACTCCTACTCAACGAATGGGATCCTGCCCCTAGCGTGAAGGAGGCATCGTACTCGGCGGGAGAACGGGGAAGGCGGCAGAGGCAGGTTGAGAGCTCATTTCAAGTTCCAACAGTCCGCCATCCGTCACTTCCTTCGTGGTGATCCACGCACGGTTGAGAGGCTTGCCGTTCAGCTTCGCGGAGCAAATGTAGATGTTCTCCTTCGAAACTCCGTTCGCGCGGATGGTGAAGCTCCCGCCCTTCGCGTACTTCGGATCAAGACGGAACGATACCTCGGGAAACACCGGGCTCGTGAGGATCCAAACGCCGCTTCCGGGACACGCCGGATGCAGACCGCTCGCGGCGAGGATGTACCACGCGCTCATCTGCCCCTCGTCCTCATTGCCCACGTAGCCGTACACTTCGTTTCCATACGCGCCTTCGCAGATCCGCCGCGTCCACTTCTGCGTGAGCCACGGCTTGCCGCAGTACGGGAACATGAACGGCACGAGATGCGTGACCTCGTTCGGATGGTTATAGCAGTCGCCCCACATGAAGTTGGCCGGTGCCTTTTCAAAGAACAGCTCCAACTCGTCGGCGAATTTCCGATCGCCGCCCATCAGCTCGATGAGGCCGTAGATGTCGTGTGGGACGAACCATCCCTGCTGCCAGGGGTTGGACTCCACTGCGCCCTGTCCGTGTACGTGCCGTCCGCGCCACGGCGTCCACGATCCGTCCGCCTTGCGGCTGCGCATCCATCCCGCCTCCTTGCTCCAGATGTTCCTGTACCATCCGGCACGCTCGTAGTAGCGCTTCGCGTCGTCCGCCTTGCCGAGCATCTCCGCGAACTTCCCCATGCACCAGTCGTCGTAGGCGTATTCAAGCGTCACGGAAAGGGAGTTGGGCGTCCATCCGCAGGCGGCATTTCCGCGCTTCCGGGAAGTCGAGTCGGCAAGACGCCACGCGGTCTCCGCGTCCCAGTTGCGGATGCCCTTCTCGTACGCATCCGCAATACAGGGGATGATGGGGTTTCCGACCATGCAGCCCGACGTGCATCCGAAGATGTCCCAGACGGGCAGCGTATCGCGCGGACCAAGTTCCGTCCAGCGGATCATGGAGTTGATCGTGTCGTTCACGATGTCGGGACGAATCAGCGTGAGGAGCGGCATCTCGCTGCGGAATACGTCCCATCCGCTGAACACGGTCCGCGCGGTGAAGCGTTCGTTGCGGTAGATTTTGCCGTCGCTGCCCATGTACCGACCATCCACGTCGCCGATCATGCGCGGGTCGATGAGCGCGTGGTAGAGACACGTGGCGAACACGATCCGTTCATCGACGCTCCCGCCCTTCACCTTCACGCCGGCGAACGCGTCGCTCCAGAGTGCGCGCGCGGCGCGGCGGGCACGGGCGAAGTCGAAGTCGGGGATGTCGCTCGCAAGGTTCTTGCGCGCGCCCTCCTGATCGACGTAGGAAAGCCCGGCGCGCATGAGAATCTGCTCGCCCGGCGACGTCTCGAACTCGGCGAAGAACCCGGTGTTCGTGCCGGTGTAGTCGCGGCAGTTCTCGAACACCTTGTCCTTGTCCCACACGCCGAAGCGCTTGAACGGCTTAGAGAAGGCGCAGGTGAAGTTCAGCACGTAGTGGACACGTCCCGCGCCGTGTCCCCAGCCGCCGTCTTCCCACGGACACTCCATGCGCCCTTCGATCGTGTGGTCATCGATGACGCGCACATGCTGGCGCGAGTGCTTCAGCCAGCGTCCGAGCTGCCCCACGCGTCGTCCGAGGTCAATCTGGATGCGCGCTTCCTTCGACTCGGGGTAAGTGAAGCGCAGGATGCCCGCACGCGGCGCGGCGGCCATTTCGGCGCGGATGTTGTAGCGGTCGAGCGTGACGGCATAGTAGCCCGCCTCGGCGACTTCTCGCTCGTGGGAGTAGGCGCTCTTCGCCTTGTCGCGGTCGAGGTTGCGCGCGCCTACGGTCGGCATCACCTGGAAGTTACCGAAGTCGCCGTACCAACCCACGCCGGAGAGGTGTGTGAAGCTGAAGCCCTCAATGGTTTCGTGGTGGTAGGAGTAGCCGCAGCCGTTGTCACCGCCGGTGATGGTGTCGGGCGAGAGCTGGACCATGCCGCACGGCGTGGCGGCGCCGGGGAACGTCTTGCCGAGGCCGTGTCCTCCGAGCGCGCTGCGCGGATGTTGCGTGACGGCGCCGATGAACGGGTTCACCTCGTCCGCCATGTCCTCGCTCGGATGTTCGCCGCCGAATGAGTACGGACGCGACCCGTTCCACCACGTGAGCATCGACTTGGGCGAGAAGGCGCCCGTGCGATCATCGACGAGCCGCCACGTCTCGCCATCGGCGGAACACCAGATCGCCCACGACTTCGGATTGCGCTCAGGATAGCGGTCGGTGTCGTTTGCACTACAGAAGTTGTACTTTGCCACGGGCTTCGCGCCATCCGGGAGGCGGAAGTACACGGCAAGGACACCCACTGGATCGCTTCCGCCGAGTGCGAGCTTGCCCACGCAGAGTTTCGTCTTGGGATTTCCGTCGAAGAGCTTTTCGGCCGTTTCTCGTGCGAAGTTCTTCTGCGACGCGAAACATTCGCCGGGCGCAAGCGACTTCGCCGCACGCGGCGGGACAAGCTTCATACCGTTGCCGTTCACCCGCGAGCCGTCCGATGCATAGAGCGAGAACTCGCCCAGCTGCGCGATGTCGCCGCCGCCGATTTCGCGTATTGCGAGCCGGTAGTACTTCTCCGTGATCTCGCCGCCTGAAAGCACCAGCACGGAAATACAGGTCGCGAACGCGACGCCAAACCTGAAAGGGGACGCGATGTTGAATGAGTATATCATGGAATTAATCCTATTTGACTTTATTTTTAATCCAAGCACGCATACGCGTGATGAACTCGAGTTTGAATGTCTTCTCCAGACGCGGCCAGTCCTTTTCGGCAAACGTCTTCAAAGCAGCGTCGCGCTCGGCCAGCAGTTTCGCCGCGTCGGCGGGATGCGCCGCGATTGCATCGCGCGTTTTCCAGATGATCTGCCACGACGTAGGGAGGTTCGCGGCGGCCTTCGGCCAGCCGCGTCCGGCAAGGGCGAGGCGGAAATCCTCCGTGAGCGCGGCAATACGCGTATGTTCGCCCTTCAGGCCGTTGACGGCGGCGATCGGCGCGCTCGGTGATCGCGCCCTACCATCTTGCTGTTGTACGCTTGCTGTCTTGGCATCCGAATGCACAAGCTCCACCACCGTCTCGTGCATGCCGTCCTGCGGCGGCGTTTTCACGACCACGGCCAAGTCTTCGGCATCGTATACCCATGCACACTCCTTGCCGTTCACCTTCACGGCGAGCGGCACGGCGGCAAGCGGGAATTTGAGCGTATAGGCACCCTTGCGCGGCGCAATGGTCACGCGGTTCCCTTCGCGGCGGATTGCGGTGCGGCGGAAATTCGTCGCATAGTCTGCATTGTCACCGCCATCCTCGTAGATGGAGGTCGTATCTAGCCGTTCTAGACTTTCTAGATGTTCTAGCCTTTCTAGCTCTTCTAGACGGCCAAACGGCACGCAAAAAAGCACGAGGTCGTCCGTGCCGGGATTGCCGAGACGATTGACGGAATCGGGATACATCGGAATCACCGCGCCCGCCTTCACGAACCACGGCGTCTCCTCGATCGTGTAGCCGCGCTTCAGCTTGCGCCCGCCCTCCACGAGCTCGCCCCTTGAGACATCGTACCACGTGCCCTCCGGAAGCCACACCTCGACCTCCGCCTCCTTCGTCACGGGATCGACGGCCTTCGTGACGGGCGCGACGAGGATGTCGTCGCCGAACATGTACTGGTTCACGGAATCGTACGCGGCGTCCTCCTCCGGCCAGTCGTAGTACATCGGTCGGCACAGGCACACACCCGTGTCGTACGCCTGGCGCGCGGCGGTGTAGATGTAGGGCGCAAGGCGGTAGCGCAGACGGTACGCCTCGCGGAGAATGAAGAAGTGGTCGGCGTACTTCCACGGACGGCGATCGGCAAGGGAGTCCTTGGACGGGTGGGTGCGGAAGATCGGCGTGAACACGCCGCACTGCATCCAGCGCGTGAGGAGTTCGCCATTTTGCTCCCTCTTGAACTGGGGGCGGTTGTGTCCGCCGAGGTCGTGTCCCCAGTAGCCGTAGCCCACGTTCGACGCGGTGGCGGTGAACCACGGGATCGCCTCCAGCATCCGCCACGAACTCTCGCCATCGCCGGAGAAGCCGATCTGGTAGCGGTGCGAGCCGAGTCCGCCCCAGCGGTGGTAAATGATCGGACGCTTCGCGCCGCCGCCCGGCCGCACGCGCGCCGCGTCGTGCGTGGCGAAGAGGTGGTTGAGCCAGAAGGTGTTGTTCAACGTGGGCTTGCCCTTCGCCATCAGCCACTGTTGCCAGTCAAGCCAGAAGCAGTCCACGCCCAGCGCCTCCAACGGCTCGATGACGTCCTTGAAATAGACCTCCGCCCAGCGCTCCTCGTCGCCGCGGAATGGAATCACGCCCTTGCCCGTCCATCCGTAGTCCTTCGCGAAGCGCGGATAGACATCCTCGCACTCCGGGATGCCGCAGGCGGGGTGCATGTTGAGCGGCGCGTGCAGTCCCTCGTCGTGCAGGAAGCGGAACATCTTCGCCGGATCGGGGAAGTAACGGCGGTTCCACGTGTAGCCGCCCCAGCCCCACATCTGCCCCCCTTTCGGCTGGATGATGTCGGGACGCTCGGCGATGCCCCAGTTCTCGTGCCAGTACATCTCAATCACGCACACGTCCACCGGGATGCCGACTGAGTTCATCTCACGCACGACCTGGCGGTAGTCGGACTCCGTGTCGTTCCAAAACCGGCTCCACCAGTAGCCAAACGCCCACCGCGGCGGCAACGGAATGCGTCCCGCCACCTTCACGTAGTCGCCGAGGCATCCCTTGTAGTCATGCCCATACGCAAACACCGTAATATCGCGGTACGCGCCATTCCCCATTCCCCGTTCCCCATTCCCTGTTCCCCGTTCCCCATTCCCCGTTCCCCTTCTTGGACGCTCCTCGACCCATTCTTTCCAGTAGTCGCCACCCTTCACGAACAGCGGCTTCTTCGTATCGTCCACCACAGCCACGCCTCGACGCGAAAGTATGCCCTTCTCCATGCGCGGCAGCAGGTCCTTGATGCTTGAACGTGCGTCGATGGTACGCATCGTGCCCAGCAGATTCTCCTTGTCCTCCGCAAGCGCGGACACACCATTCACCGTCAGATTCTCGGCGGTAAATGCGCCGCCCGTCCACTCAAGGCGCATCTTGTCCGTCGTGATCACCGCACCCTCTCCCTTGCGCGCGAACGTATGCTTGACCGGCGGCTGGACGCGATTGATGAAGGTGAGGCTCGGACGGTCCTCGAACGAACCGTCCTCGCTCCATTCGCAGCGGACCATGCGGTCCGTGAGGAGCGTGAAGCGCGCCTTGCCCGCGAACTCCGTATTGCCGGCCACCACGGCACACGATGCGGCGCACACGCCCTCCGTGCCGTCGATCGCCGCGCCCGCCGTGCCTGAGAACGTGAACGTGCCCGTCCCCGCGTTGGCAAACACCTTGCGCGAGACCGTATCCCACAGCACGCCTTCGCCGCCTCTTCTCGCGGGAACGAGGTTCATGATCGCCTTCCCGTTCGCGTCGTCGAGACGCGCGGAATACCACTTCGCGTGGCAGTAACGTCCGGAAAGGCCGCGGTTGCAGTCGTCGTCCCACGAGCAGCCGAGCAGAATCGTTCCGGCATCGTGATTGACTCCAATCGCACCCGCCTCGGAGACCCTAAATTGCGTCGCTCCCGGTAGGACGGTCGCCCCGCGACCGCCGTCGAGAGTCACCACGCCGTTCGCAATGGTGATCGTGTGCGGCACCGACAAGTCGCAGAGCGTAAACGCCAAATCCTTTGTCTTGCCGTCCGCCTTCAGCGAATCGCCCCGATAGCGCATGTAGAACTCGCCGTCTTTTCCGTTCGCCTTACGTCCGATGGTGAAGTCGTCAGTCGGCAGGCTCCCCATCAGCGACGCCCAGGGGTTGCCATTCGCCTTCTGATAGTCGTTTGGAGAATACTGGAACTTGATCGCGAGGCCGTAAACACCCGTTGCCTTCACGCCGGTATCGACGTATTGGTTCTTACCCACATAGACCCATCCGCCCTCGTCCAAGAGCCGTACCTTGCTCGTTGCAAGCACACGAAAAACCTGTCCCGGCGCAACCTTGCCGAGATTGAAGCGGTATTTTGTTGGCCGCGCTCCGTCACGACCAACATCGCATTTGACGCGGTTCGCCGCCGGCCAGTCCGCAGGTTTCGGGCCCCGGTCCGCGTCATCCCACACGAAGTAGAGCGTGGATGTTTCGTCCAACGTCCCCGCCGGAACGGACGCCACCACGTCGCTCCCGTCAAAGGCGACGGGAACGGGGATACCCGCCGTCGCCACATGCGCGATACATGCGACAATGACGGACACCGCCGTTTTGCGCGCACACATCACACCGCAAAAACACCCTTGCCGCCGAAACCGCCCGACTTTCTCTTTCATTTTCAGCCTTTCATTGCGCTTTTATTTTTATATGCCGTGCGCATATTATATCATAATTCACTACCATCCCATTGAGATAACGGCATTACGGATTTCTGGCACGGAGTAGCTGGGGACTGGGGGTAAAGGGTTGCCACCGGCGACGAGTTCCTGTAGCCTACAGGAATCATGAAAAAACTACTATTCCTGCCACCGGTGGCAACGAAGACAGTATACACGATCTGGAAGCAAATCGTTCCATGTTGCTCTGCCCGGAGGCTAGCCACACCTCGCCCACGAGCACGTTGGAGATCTTCCGCTCGCCAATCACGAGCGTGCGAGGTTCCTTGCTCGCCGCCAACGGGTCGAGATCGACGCGCCAGCGTCCGTCCGTACCGGCGGTGCCGCGCTTGGTCTGTCCGGCAAACGAGACGGTCACGTTCTCGCCCGACTGGGCCGTTCCCCACACCGGCACGCGCCTGCCGCGCTGCAGTACCATGTTGTCGGTGAACGGCGCAGCCGGTATCGTCGCCGCGCCCGCCACCACACTTGCCGCTGCCATCGCCACGCAGATGATTGTCTTTGCTTTCATTTTCTCCTTAAGGTTTTTGAAAACCTGCTTGCCATTGCCCAATAGTTTACCAAAATCCCTTTCGCCATCCAACCTATAATCAAGCAAAAAATATCATACTTTTAGGCAAAGGCGTTTCTCTCTCGTTTCCCCATCACCAGAAACCCAGCTGTCCAGCAACCGAATGAACGAGCCCGTTGAACGGAGTTTATTCCGCACGGCGATAGGGTTTTATGGTATAATGTTTCCCGTTCAATCAAAGGAGACACTTCATGCCAGCAGTAATTGAAGCAATAGACAGGATGACAACATCCGAGAAGTTCGACACGATGAACTACCTATGGTCGTCGCTTGCCGCGTCTGGGGACAACCTTTCTCCAGCATGGCATCAGCACGAACTGGAGAAGACGGCCGCCCGCGTGGCTTCCGGAATTGAACGCCCGATACCTTGGAAAGCTGCAAAGGAAATCATAAGGGGCGCATTTTGATGAACGTCTCAATCCTACCATCTGCCATTGTAGATATCGTCAGGGTGCGTTGCTTCTATGACAATATCGAATATGGCTTGGGCGTCAGGTTTCAGGATTACATATTCAGCGAGATAGACAACCTTGTGAATTACGCGGGAACCACTGAAGTTCATTTTGGGTACTATCGCGCACTTGCCAACCGCTTTCATCAGAACATCTACTACAAGATCGACGGGGACACAGTTGTTGTTTGGCGAGTTCTGGATCAACGCTTCAATCCCCGTAGAATTGAAACTGCGCTAACACATCCTGACGAGGATCTTTGATCCGTTCACGATTTTGCAAGCAATATCATTTTCCCCTGTAGGCGGACATGGAACAGCCTACGATGGACTTGAAGCGTTCGGGGAGATACTTTACGTTTGCGAAGCCGGTCTGTTCCGCTATCGCGCGGACGGAAAGATTGGTCGTCCGCAGAAGCCGGCACACCTCGCCCATCTGCGTTTTGCTTATCGCGTCCAGAATCGACATCCCCTGTAGTTCGCCGAAGCGGAACAGGAGATATTTTTGTAGCGCATGACCTCCTACACGGACTTTGAAGTATCGGAGTTGCGGCGGGCGCGGCGGCGGTCCCTGAAGAGCAGGATGCCGAACACCTCGAGTCCGATAAGGGAAAGCGCCGTCGTCGCGAGCGCAAGGACGTAAAGGCCTGCCGCCGTCGCCATGCCAATCCCCGCCGCTACCCAGATTCCGGCAGCCGTGGTGAGCCCGTGCACCGAATGGCGGTCCACCATGATCGCACCGGCGCCGATGAAGCCGATGCCGCTAACAATCTGCGCGGCAACGCGACTGGGATCGCCTTGCCCGCCGAACCCGTACCGCGACACGAGCATCATCAACGCCGATCCAAGCGCCACAAGCAGGTGTGTACGCGTCCCCGCGACCTTGCCACGGTATTCGCGCTCCGCGCCGATCAGTCCGCCCTGCATCGCCGCAAGCACAAGTCGGAATACCATCTCAAACGTTTCGTTCATAGTCTTGTCCCCTCCTCACCTGCGCATTTTGACGGTCAACTTGGAGAGCGTAGGACTGTGCGCGGTCTCGCGGCCATCGACCTTCACGGTCAAACCGCGCCCGCGATGCCAGCGGATTGAAACGTCGTGGCCGCGATAGCGCAGGTTGTCGAGAATGCAGTAGTCCCATGTCGCAGGGAAAAGCGGATCGACTGCGAAGCCGTCCGCGCCTTCCGGCTCGAAGCCGACCAGGCCGGAAATCACCAAATCGCAGAACGTCGAGTGGTTGTAGTCCTTGCCGCGCTCGCGGGGCTTCTGCTTGCGTTGGATGAGGAGCGTGCGCGCAATCCAGTCCGCAGTGTCTGGGTTCATGTTCTCGTCGATCCACGGCACGGTGGGGTCGAACCTACGCCCCACGGGATTGGTCGGCGTGCGGTGCAGCTTGTGCGCGAAGGCGTACTGCCACATCAGGAACGTGAAGCGTTCGCTCTCGCCGGGCCGCCGTGCACGGGCATGTAGATCATTTGCGTACGCCGTGAGCGCGACGGAGGTCGCGAACGGCCAGCTCGGCCCGTTCCACTGGCACTCGTGTCCCTTGTAGGCGATTTTGAATCCTTTAGCGCGACGCTCGGGGAACGTGAGGCCGTAGAGGGCGGAGAAGCCTTTCGCGTCGAAGAGCTGCTCCCAGTCGGGCGCGACATCGAGCGGCATGCCGAAGTACCACGGCGCGTAGCCGTGGAGTTCGCGCACCTCCGTCAAGACGCCGTCCCGATGCCGCGTGGTGAAGAACTTGAGGTCGCCGTTCCAGCACTTC
>CAMKJU010000110.1 GCA_946413265.1 uncultured Lentisphaerota bacterium | reverse complement strand
GGTGGAGAGCGCCACGAAGTGCTTCGCCACGGCTGCGGCGTCGCCGAGCTTCTTCACGAGCCAGTCGCGCGCGCTGAGGGCGTTCGTCATCGTCTCCTGCGTGGTGAACGTCTTGGAGGCGACGATGAAGAGCGTCTGGTCCGCCTTGATCTCGCGGAGCGTCTCGGCGAGGTGGGTGGAGTCCACGTTCGAGACGAAGTAGTTCTTGATCGAGCGCTTGGAGTACGGGGCGAGCGCGAGCGTGGCCATCACGGGACCGAGGTCGCTGCCGCCGATGCCGATGTTGACGACGTACTTGATGCGCTTGCCGGTGAAGCCGCGGTGCGCGCCGGAGCGGACGGCGTCCGCGAACGCGCCCATCTTCGCGAGGACGGCGCGCACGTCGGGCATCACGTCCTTCCCGTCCACGAACACCTGCGCGGCGGGGTCGCAGTTGCGGAGCGCGGTGTGGAGCACGGCGCGGTTCTCGGTGCGGTTGATCTTCGCGCCCGTGAACATCTTCTCGATCTCCTCGGAGAGGTTCGCGGCCTTCGCGAGACCGAAGAGCGCCTTCATCACGTCGGCGTCCACGCGGTTCTTCGAGTAGTCGAGCGTCCAGCCCGCCGCGTTCAGCGTGTACTTCGCCGCGCGGTCCGGATCGGCCGCGAACAGCTGCTTGATCGTCGTCGTCTTCGAGGCCGCCACGGCGTCCTCGACCTTTTTCCAGGCTTCCTGATTCATCTTCTGCTTCTACCTTTCAGTTGCGAAATTAGGTGTGTATTTTACCACGCCCCCCCGCCCGAAAACAAGTCCAAAGCCTATTTCTCCGGACGCGCACGCGCGCGGGCGCGGCGGGTGATCTCGTCCCAGGAGTCCTTGGTGCTCCAGAAGAGCTCGGACTGGCAGAACGTCGCGAAGCTGTACGGCGGGTTGTACTCCGCCACGGCGCTGTACTCCTTCGGCTGGTGCTTGCCTTCGCGGACATGCTTCACGAAGTCGTATGCAAACTTGCCGTTCTTGATCCAGTACTCGTCGATCTGTACGTGTCGCGGTAACGTGAGCGCGCGGTCGCGCTCTATTAGCTGCTCGCTGGCGCAGCCGAGCAGGAACGGACCTGCGAGCGGACGCCTGAAGTGGCTCCAGTCGATGCGGAGCTGCGCCTTCCAGCAGAAGCCGACGGTCGGAGTGAGCGCGAGGATCTTGTCACAGTAGCTGATCATCTTCGGAGAGAGGCCCGTATCGTGGAACGGGAACGCACCGCAGTCCTCCCAGAGAATCTCCAGGGACGGGTCGGTCTTCGCGATCGCCTCCGTCGCGCCCTTCTTGTGGATGGACGAGGCGTGTAGGCCGAAGATGATGTCCGTCTCCGGCGATTCGTCATGTATCTTCTTCGCTGTCTTGTTCACGAGCTCCGTCACGATGTCGGCGATCAGGCGCCCGCCCATCTCCTGCTGGCTCGTCTCCGTGAAGCTCTGGAAGTAGATGCCGTCGCCGCCCATCGGCTTCCAGATGCGCCGCCACTCGTCCACGATGGAGTCGGAGAGCTGGTCGAGCTTGCTGAGGTCGTTGAATTCGATTCCCCAACCCCAGTGGAATCCCCAGTACACCTCGATGCCCCAGCTGTGGGCGCATTCGACGACCTGCTTCGCGTTCACGATCTGGCGGTCGTTCCAGATGATCGCGCGGTTGAAGCGGGCACGGGCCATTTCGCGGAACGACGCGTTGTAGTCGTTGATGACGTGTCCCCACATCCAGGCGCTCCTCACAGGAGTCTCGGGCGCAGTGGCGTATTCGTATGACGGAATCTTCTCGCTCCTGAAAAATGTGCCGGGGTAGCAGCAGTGGGCGTTCTTCAGCCGCGCCTCGAGATCGGGAACGACCACGTCGAGGAAATCGAACGTTCCCCAGAGTACGGCGGAAGGATTGTCGCCGGCTATGATCACGATATTGCGTCCGTTCTTGCGCATCGTCTTGATGAGATACCCGCCGGCGGGGACCTTCTTCTCGCCGAGGAGCGCGCGCAGCGTCGCGTTCTTATCAGGCACGCCGATCACGAACGCGTCCCGCTTCGTATCGACGACCTCGCCGCCGTCCTTTTCAAGCGGTAGCACGAACGGCGTAGCGAAGTGCGCCTCGCGCAGGAAATACGTTCCCGCGCGCTTGGTGAGCACTTCGAGGGCGCGCCCTTCCGGACCTTCCGCCGACGAGTAGATCACCTTCCACGTGCCACCGCGCATCGTCTCGGGGAACTTCCCGCCCAAGGACGGCGCAACCGTCGTGTCGAGCGAATGCGTCACCGTCTGCGAAACGGCATCTGCCTGCGCGGCCGCCAGTCCTGCGGCTGCGGAAATCACCACGGCCATCGCCGTCTTGAACTTCTTGCTTACCTGTACCATTTTCTTCCTTTCTTTGATTTTGGAGACAACTAAAAAATCATCTTTGATACCAATCATTGCTTTCGCTGCTGGGAGTTTAGGAGCCTTGGAGAATGGGAGAATTTGTAAAACATTCTCCTTAACTCCGAGACTCCCAATCTCCCAATAGCGAAAGCAATCAAAGACATCCTCATGTTCATTCCTGCGAAAAACGTAGGCGGCTTGCTATACTGCCAACAGCGAAAGCAAGATCGGTTACTTGCCCACGTTGGACACAACGTACGCCATGCGGAAGCTGTACCCTGCGCCGCTCTTGGTGAACGCAGAGCTCCGCACGTCGGAAGACAATCGCGTCGGGTCGGTGGGATAGATGTTCTCCCCGCGCACGTACCAGCGGTTGGACGATCCCTTGCCAGGCGTAAACACGTCGGCCGGTTCGCTCTCGCCCACATACGTTCTGCACCACTGCCAGTCGTTGCCGACCATGTCGTAGAGTCCCCAGGCGTTTGGCTTCTTTGTACCGGGGGGATCTGCATACTGCGAGTCGGTGTTGCGGCCTGAAATTCCATAGACCGCGTATTGCGGTGCAAGCGACGCATTGTTTCCCCAGAAATAAGTGGTCGTCGAACCGGCACGGCAGGCAATCTCATGCATCAGCTCGGTGGGAACATCGAAGTTCATGCCGGTCTTCGCGTTAATCAGCTCAAGAGGACGCCACTTCTTCGCGTTGATTGCGGCGTCGGCGTTGGGATACGTTGCGATCTTCCCCGACGGAACCGTATTTCCGCGAATGTCACGAGGCGTCCACCGGCGGGATTGCAGACTGAAATCCGACCATGGGGTGGCGTCCTGTCCGTTCTTCCGTTTGATCACGTGTCCGTAGTGCGCCGTCGTCCAGCAGAAGATTCCGATATAGTAGTCCTTGTCAGTCGTCCAGCTCTTGAACGCACCGGTTCCCCGCTTTGCCTTGTAGGTGCCTTTGGAAACCTTGCGCAGAACGTAATGCGTGGTCTTGTACTTTTCGGCGTTGTAACGTGCGTTGGACATCTGCTGTCCCGTGAAGGAGGCGAATTTCGCGTTCGGCACGAAAAGCCCTTCGTAGGAGACTGCGCCGGTCACGAGATCGACGATCATGTAGTCGTCGCCGGACGGGACTGGGTCGGAGAGGAACAGCTCCGCAGACGTCTTGCAGTCATCGCATTTCACGCCCTGAGGCGGATTCGCCCATGCGACGGTGTGCTGCCCGGGACTGGAAATTCCGTCGTAGGCAACGTACTCGACCCCGTTGACGACACTCTTGATGCGAACCCTGCCCACGCGGGTGCCGAAGCAGCCATCGCTGTCGGTCACGGTGTACTTGATCTCGACCTTGTTGCTCCACGGCCAGTGCTGCCGCACGCCGTCGATGGAAATGCTTGCGGCGTTAAGCATCATCGGCAGCACCGCACTTGCCGCAACCGCCGTAACTACTATCAGTTTGTTCATGTTGTCGCCTTCCTTTTGCCTGCAAAAACATAGACTATATTTTATCCCATCTGGTCGTTATGTCAATTATGAAGTGCGGGAAGGTGGATTTAATGTGGGCCTACGGCGCATCCGACACGGACGGTACGAACTGGACACTTGACCGTTCAGCGCGTGATTTCCACCGCACTACGCTCGGTGAGGACGCATGGCGAGTCATAGACGGGCACGTCGATGAAGACGACGCCGGCGGGGACGACGATCTGGTTCTCCTTCGGAAACGCATAGACGCGCCCCGTGAGAAGGTCGATCCAAACCGGCTCCTTGAACGGTTGCCCGCCGGGATACTTGAACACGGCTGGGCGGGTCTCAAACGAGTCGCCCGGACGCGCATACTTCGGTTTCAGCGATTTGGTCTCGTCCGCATGTGTCCAGAACACGAGAACCCGCCGCCCGTCGGCCTTCTTGTACTCGTATGTGGAGAAGGTCGTGTCCCGCGTGCCGAAGCGTGAATTCTTCACGCGCTCCAACGTGTCGTCAAAGATGCTGACTACGTTCTGCACGGCGTAGTACGCGCGCTTGACGGCGATGACCTCCTTGTTCCAGTTGATGCGCAGAAGGCCCTTCAGGTTGATTTCCCGTCCCCTGTGGTTGAAGTCGCAGATCGTGAACACGCTCGACTCCACGTCGTGCCCGAGGTCGCCGAGCATCCGGCGCATGTCCCACTTCGCCTGCGAGTATTCGCTCCACGGGATGCCGCTCAGCGCGAACTTCGTGGCCATCTCGCTCGGACAGCCGTTCTCGCCCTGGCGTAGCTTCGCCTTGGGGTTGTATTTCGCGAGGACCGCCTTTTGCTTCTCAACGTTCTCGTACGACGATTCCGGCGCGGGCGCATAGCCGTGGTAGATGAACCAGTCGAACATTTTCACGTCGTCGCCCATTTCCTTGAGGCACTTCTCGAAGTACTCTGGGTTGTTGTGCGCGAGCGAAAGCCCGGCAATGCGCGAGTCAGGGATGTTACGCTTGATGATCTTCGCCGTGCGGATGTTGAACGCGACGATCTGCTGGAGCGTCTTGTTGCCGCCAATGTCCGGCTCGTTCCACATCGCCCAGTCGCGCACGCGCCCCTTGAAATGCTTCGTCATCGCATCCACCCATGCGTCCCACGCGGCAATCCCCTCTTCGCTCGTCGGAAATCCGCCAGCGAGGTCCCATCCGCCGCCACCCTTGTAGATCGGATTGCCGTAGCCGGTCTCCAAGAGGACGTTGATGCCCTGCGCGCAGGCATAGTCAATGATGCTGTCGAGCCATGCGAAATCGTACTTTCCCTTCTCCTTCTCGCACTTCGCCCAGCCGGCCTGAAGGCGGATCGTCTTGATGCCGAGCGGTGCGAGGAAACACTTGTACTCGTCGAAAACCGCGAAATCGCGGTCGAGCGTCTCGCAACCAAGCGTCCAGTTGGAGCCGCGTATCTCGCCCACTGAGCGCGGACGCAGCGTCCCGATCCGATCCATGTCCACCTTCAGCGGCGTTTTCACCCGATCAGGCGAAATATCGAGTTTCACCTCGTATGCACTGGCCGTCGCGAAGAACGCAACCACCGCACCCACGACCATCTTTACTGCCACTTTTCTCATGGTGTATTCCTCTTGTTTGTCAAGCCCAAGGCTTCCTGGCGAATATTATAGCATAATCCCCATTATCAAAGTACCCCTCTGACCACACGATAGGATGTCGCGGTCTTCATCGTCAATTAGTTTACCAAACATTCGGCAGAGAAGAAACGCCTTTCCCGCAGTGGTCACGAGATTTGCGTGGATGGCGGAGGATTTGGTATAATTTCGCAAACACAACGACAAAAAGGAGATGAAAGTATATGAACGGAATGACATGTTTTCTCGCGGAGTTGGTGGGAACGGCGATTCTCATTCTGCTCGGCAACGGCGTGGTGGCGAACGTGCTGCTGGAGAAATCCGGCATGAAAGGCGGCGGCACGGTGCAGATCACCTTGGGATGGGGCCTTGCGGTCCTGATGCCGGCATTCATCTTCGGCGCGGCGTCTGGAGCGCACTTCAATCCCGCGCTTACGCTCGCGCTGGCGGCGGACGGCAGCCTCGCGCCGGGACTGGTCGGCTGGTACATCGCCGGACAGATGCTCGGTGCCATGATTGGCGCGTTCCTCGTGTGGGCGCTCTACTACACGCATTTCGCCGCCACCTCAGACGGTTTGGCCAAGCGCGCCTGCTTCTGTACGACGCCCAGCATCCCGTGCCCGCCCTGCAACTTCTTCGCCGAGGCCCTCGGCACGTTCGTGCTGGTGTTCGCGATCAAGGGCATCGCCCAGGTGCCCGGTATCGCCGGCGGCGTAAACTACCTTCTCGTGTTCACGATAATCGTCTCAATCGGCATGTCGATGGGCGGTCTCACCGGATACGCAATCAACCCCGCCCGCGACATCGGCCCGCGCATCGTCTACGCCCTTCTGCCGATGGCGAACAAGGCGCCGGCGAACTGGCGCTACGCCTGGGTGCCCGCGCTCGCGCCGTTCGTCGGCGCGCTCGCGGCAGTGGGACTTTACAAGGTCTTCCCATGGCCATCGTGATTGAGATGAAAGGAAAAATTATGAACTCAAAGTACGTATTGGCGCTTGACGCGGGAACGTCGTCGAGCCGGGCGATTCTCTTCGACCACGCAGG
This sequence comes from uncultured Lentisphaerota bacterium, assembly GCA_946413265.1. GTDB lineage: Bacteria > Verrucomicrobiota > Kiritimatiellia > RFP12 > UBA1067 > RUG572. The sequence goes on along the minus strand of CAMKJU010000110.1, from coordinate 6,494 downwards.
ACACATCGTGTCGGTCTCCCAGAAGGAGTTCCGCCAAATCTACCCGAAGCCGGGCTGGGTCGAGCACGATCCACTCGAAATCTGGGAGACGCAGCGCGCCGTCGCGCGCGAGGCGATTGAAAAGGCCGGTGCAACGCCTGCCGAAATCTCCTCGATTGGCATCACCAACCAGCGCGAGACGACGGTCATGTGGAACCGCGAAACAGGCAAGCCCGTTTACAACGCGATTGTCTGGCAGTGCCGCCGCACGAGCGAGTACTGCGACGATTTGAAACGCCGCGGCCTCGCGGACTCCATCCGCGAGAAAACCGGGCTCGTCCCCGATGCGTACTTCTCCGGCACGAAGATCCGCTGGATTCTCGAAAACGTCCCCGGTGCGCGCACGGACGCCGAGGCGGGACGTCTCATCTTCGGCACGATCGACACATGGCTTATCTGGAACCTCACCGGCGGGAAGGTCCACGCCACCGACTACTCCAACGCCTCGCGCACGATGCTCTACGACATCGGCGCGCTCAAGTGGGACGACGACATCCTGCGCGAGTTCAACATTCCCAAGTCAATGTTGCCCGAGGTGCGTCCGTCGAGCGGCAGCTTCGGCGCGTCCGCGCCTGATGTTTTCGGCGATCCCCTTCCCATCGCGGGTGTCGCGGGCGACCAGCAGAGCGCGCTCTTCGGCCAGACCTGTTTCAACGCTGGCGACGCGAAGAACACCTACGGCACCGGTTGCTTCATGCTAATGAACACGGGCGACCGGCGCGTTCCCTCCAAGAACGGGCTCCTCACCACAATTGCCTGGGGACTTGACGGCAAGGTATCGTATGCGCTTGAAGGCAGCGTGTTCACCGCCGGCGCGGCGATACAGTGGCTGCGCGATGAGCTTGGACTGCTTGCCCGCGCGGCTGACTCCGAGGCGATGGCGAAATCTGTCCCCAACGCCAACGGATGCTACGTAGTGCCAGCCTTCACCGGACTCGGTGCGCCGTACTGGGACCAGTATGCGCGCGGTGCAATCCTCGGCCTTACGCGCGGCGTCAACAAGAACCACGTTGTCCGCGCCACGCTCGAGTCGCTTGCGTACCAAACGGCGGATGTCCTCGAGGCGATGAAGAAAGACGCCGGAATCGCGCTCAACGCGCTCCGCGTGGACGGCGGTGCCTCGGCAAACGACTTCCTCATGCAGTTCCAGAGCGACGTGATCGGCGTTCCGGTCGAGCGGCCCGAATGCGTAGAGACGACCGCCCTCGGCGCGGCGTACCTCGCCGGACTCGCCACAGGATTCTGGGGCGGGTCTTCGGAACTGAAAGCAAACGTCGGGGGCTTGAAACGCTTTACGCCCGCAATCGGCGATCTCGAGCGCGCAGCAGCACTTTCCGGTTGGCATGCCGCCGTCGCCCGCGTAAAAAAGGCCGGAGCGTAAGCCCCGGCCTTTTCTGTTTTGCTTTCGTTTTACAGGCCGAAAGCGTTATGCCTTCGTAACCTTGCCCGACTTGATGCAACGGGCGCAGACCGTCTTGCGGCAAGTATTGCCCTTGCCGTCGGAGACGCGCACCGTGTGCAGGTTAGGCAGGAAGCGGCGCTTCGAGATACCGGTCGTGTGCAGACCGATGCCGCCCTTGTACTTCGGCGAACCCTTGCGGACGATGTGACGTCCGGCCGCAGGCTTCTTACCGCAGATTTCACATACTCTGGACATGGTTCATATCCTTTCGTTGAGAGTTTACTTGTCTGATTCGCCAGGCTGCCACACCACGGACTGGGACTGGAACGCGTCGTCGAACGCCGCGCCGAGGCTGCCGAAGTCCATGTCGCTGGATGCCGAGCTGGTCGTCTCGGAGGTAGGCTCGGCCTCGGCCTCGAGGGCCTTGACCTGCTCCTCCGTCATGTTGACGGCCGTCATGGACAGTCCAATGCGGCGGTCCTTACGGTCGAGCTTCACAACACGCGCCTCAACCTCCTGGCCTTCCTTCAGGACGTCCTTGACGTGCGTTACGCGCTCGTCGGAGATCTGCGAGATGTGCACCAGGCCGTCCACGCCGTCCTCGAGCTCGACGAACGCGCCGAAGGAAGCGATCTTGGGGACCTTGCCCTTCACGAGCGCGCCGATCGGGTACTTGGACGCGATTTCGGACCATGGATCGGGGTTCGCCTTCTTGAGGCTGAGGGAGATGCGCTGCTCCTTCGGATCCACGGCCTCGACGATCGCCTCCACTTCCTCGCCCTTCTGCAGGCACTCGGACGGACGGTTGATCTTGCGAGTCCAGGACATGTCCGAGATGTGGATCATGCCGTCGATGCCCTCCTCGAGCTCGATGAACGCGCCGTAGTTCGTGAAGTTGCGGACCTTGCCCTTCACGCGGCTGCCGACCGGATAGCGATCCTGCACCGTGTCCCAGGGGTTCTCCTGCGTCTGGCGAATGCCGAGCGCGATCTTCTGGTTCTCCGCATCGACCTGCAGCACGGAGACGAGCACCTCGTCGCCGATGTTGAGCATGTCGCTCGGACGCGCCACGCGCTTCGTCCAGCTGAACTCGCTGATGTGCACGAGGCCCTCGATGCCGGGGGCGATTTCCACGAACGCGCCGTAGGCGGCGAGGTTCACGACCTTGCCCGTCACGCGGCTGCCGACCGGGAACTTCTCCACGATCGACGTCCAGGGGTTCTCCGTGGTCTGCTTGAGACCGAGGGAGATACGCTCCTTCTCGCGGTCCACGTCGAGGACCATGACCTCAAGCTCCTGTCCGACCTTGAGCATCTCGCTCGGATGCTTGATGCGGCCCCAGCTCATATCCGTGATGTGCAGGAGACCGTCGATGCCGTCGAGGTCGATGAATGCGCCAAAGTCGGTGATGTTCTTTACCTTGCCCTTGCGCACTTCGCCCTTCTGCAGCGAGGCAAGCAGCTCTGCGCGCTTCTCCGCCATCGTGCCCTCAATGAGCTCGCGGCGGCTGACGATGATGTTCTTGCGCTCGTTGGAGATCTTGATGACCTTGAATTCGTACGTCTGGCCGATGTAGGTGGTGAGGTCGCGCACAGGGGAAACGTCCACCTGGGAACCGGGCAGGAACGCCTCGACGCCGTCGATGTCCACGAGCAGGCCGCCATGGACCTGCGACTGGACCGTGCCAGTGACCACGCACCCTTCGGTGTACAGCGCCAGCACCTTCTCCCAGCGGATCTGGATGTCAGCGGCCTTCTTGGAAAGGGACACCATGCCCGTCTTGTCGTTCTCGAGCTCGCGTACGAGCACCTGGACCTTCTCGCCTGGCTTCGCTGCGGCGGGATCGGAGAATTCGGTCAGGTCGACCTTGCCTTCGCTCTTATAGCCGATGTCGATGAATACGTCGTTGCCCTTGACGACCTTGATCGTGCCGTCCACGATCTTGCCGGGCTTGATTGTCTCGGTCTGCCCCATGCTGCCTGCCAGCAGCTCCGCCATCGCCTCGGACTTCGGGGCTGGCGGGGTTGGTTTACGGATTGCCATTTGTTGTTTTTTGTTGTTTGTTTGTGAACGCGGTTTTCAGCCGTGCCTTTCCCGTTGGTGGGCAAAGGGATAAATATTATATCAAATCTGGGGTGCAGGTGGCAAGACCCCATGTTCAAGAAGATCCTGTACTATCATCCGCGCGTCCGTCTCGAAATTTCCCTTAACGAACCATTTTAGGAAATTCTGCTCATGCAGGAAGAGTTCCTTGAGGCTTGCGCCCTTCTTTTTGCCGAAGTTGATGCACCACTGGCCGTTCTGCCAACGGATGAGCCCGGTGCGGTCTGCGTTGAGCGGGTCACGGGGGACGAGATACTCGTCCAGTTCTGCCGTTGTCTTCGGGAGGTCGCCGTATTTCTCCAACTGCGCCTTCAGAACGTCTAATGTCGCCCGCGCGTCCGCCCCCGCGCCATGCGCGCCCACATGGTCGCGCCCGCAGTAGAACCTCACGGCTGCCGTGAGGTCGCGCGGCTCGCGCTTGTGGAAGATGCGCTGTACATCCACGTGCCGACGGTCGCATGCGCCGAAGTTCATCCCCACGCGCGCGAATTCCTCTTCAAGGCACGGCACGTCGAAGCGGTCGCTGTTGAATCCTGAGAGGTCGCAGTCCTTGAAGAACGCCGCAATGTCCTCGGCCTTGTCCGCAAATGTTGGACAGTCCTTCACCATCTCGTCGGAGATGCCGTGGATGGCTGTTGTCTCTGGCGGAATCGGCACGCCGGGGTTGAGGAGCCAGCACTTTTCTGTCTCCGTGCCGTCCGGCTCAATCCTGATCGCGGCCAGTTCCACGATGCGGTCCTGCCGCGCATTCACGCCGGTGGACTCGATGTCGAAGACAACGAGCGGTCTGTCTAACTGTAGCTGAAGTTTCATGGGGCATAGTATACCAAAATCCCCTCAGAGCCCAAATAGGGAATTATTCTACCCCCACTAGGGGACAGACCTCTATTTACCCAATGCCCAATGGGGACAGACCCCTCGTTTTCTTTCCCCATGCCCCATGGGGACAGACCTCGCGATTTCAGGGGGACCCGCAGCTGTCACGCAGTTGCCATGGGGACAGACCCGGCGTTTTAGCAGCTGGGGACAGACCACATGTTTTTTGAAAAGTTCTTACAACAATGCGGTCATGTATCCTACCTACAAGCTTCAAGGGCAGTTGTGATTTCGTCCATTACCCACTGGAGACGTCGAGTCACGTCGTCTGCAAGAAATCGCACAACGAGAAAACCGTTACGCTGAAGCAGAAAATCCTTGCGGCGATCGCGTCGATAGTGATCGGCATCGGCAAAATGAAAACAGCCGTCAATTTCCACGGCAAGTCGCTTAGATTCGCAAAGAATATCAACTTCCATATAGGAGTTGGGTCCAAACGGGATGTCAAGGTGACCGTTGAGCGTGAACATACCTTTCGTCTTGGGAAGCCCGTCCAGAAACCGAAAGAAAAACCGTTCTGCCGTACTCCTCGCCCCGTCGTCAGACTGGGCACTTTTCAATGCCGCGTTCACAAAAAGATCTGCCGTCACATCGTCACACCCCTCCCGACCGATCCGCCTAATTGAGTCTGCAAAAGTTTCATCTGTCCGTAGGGAGATGGGGATTTCCACACTCTTGGGCCAACCGCCCTGCGTGTCATCCGCCATCATCATATCGTAACCGATGTCGCGGTAACCGACGGCACGTCTGTTGAACATCTTCGAGCAAAGGGTAACATTCTGATCAAGATAGTCGTAGATCCGCACCTCACGCTTGCCATCGCACCTCCGGTGCAGACGCCCTGCGTACTGAACAAGTCGGCCACGCCATGAAATCGGCAACGTAAGGAAGAGCGTGTCCAGCCGCGCATCGTCGAACCCTTCGCCAAGATATGCTCCCGTAGCCAGCAAAATACGTGTTTCGTGCGGAGAAATCGCATCCAACTCGTCGCGAATAGCCGTGCGTTTCTTGATCCCCAATCCTCCGCGCAGAACAATGACATGATCGGCGACGCCACACAGCATCTGTTCAAAAACATCCAAGTGGTCGCGCCGCTCGCTTATGACGACCGGTGTACGTCCCTCCTGTACGCAATCAATGACATCGCGAACGATCATTTCGTTGCGTGCGGTGTCGCCCACAAGTTCGGAAACGATGTCGGCAAACTTCAATGCCCTCTTGTTATCAAACGTATCCTGTTTCGACACGAATGGAGTAGGACGAACGCGGACTACATGCCGAAATGCCCCAAACAAATCCATTCCCGTCGCATCAACGCGATGCCGCACAGGTCCACATTCCATCTCAATAATTGGGTGTTGCCCGTCTTTGCGGATAGGTGTTGCCGACAGGCCAAGAACATACTGCGCCGGCACCACATGTACGACACGTTCAAAAGATGGCGCTGATACCGCATGACATTCGTCAACGATCACTTGTCCATAACTTTTCACCATCGCAGAAAGGGTGGCATCCTCCATGCGCGAAAGAGTCTGAATCAAGGCTACATCGAGTCGTTCGGTCGCTTTGTGCGTACCTCCGCCAATCCTTCCGATACCCTTTTCTGGAATACCGAGAAACTGCGAAAGGCGTTCAATCCATTGCATCTGAAGTTCACGTCGGTTCACGAGAATAAGTGTTGAGACCTTGCGCGTGGCGACGATCCATGCAGCAAGGACCGTCTTGCCAAACGCCGTCCCAGCCGCCAGAACTCCTGAATCATGCGCAACTATGTTATGAGCGGCAAGTTGTTGTTCGCCCCTAAGTCTACCCACGAATGAGACATCTGCCAACGGAGAGCCTCTCTGCCGTTTGTCTATGATGTTCCACTCAGCTCCTTCAACACGTAGTGTTTCAAGGACATTGTCAAGGCAACCGCGTGGAAGTATGAGATTGTTTTCGCCGCTCACGCTCCGATCCACTACCCTTGGTGTGTTGTATACATTCAGCCGAAGGCGCTGCATGTTCTCATATTCAGGATTCACGAATGCAGCCAATCGAATAAGCTTTCCCCTGAGGTCGGGTGTCAATTCCG
>CAMKJU010000109.1 GCA_946413265.1 uncultured Lentisphaerota bacterium | reverse complement strand
GAATGCGGGAACCCGTTGCCGGACATGAACCCGGCGGCCCTGAAGAATCTCGAATCCGCTTCCGTCCTCACGTTCTCGGCAACACAGGTGAAGGACGCAAAGGGAGAGTTCAAGCGGGTCGGCGGGTGTTACATCTCGACCTGGACGGATGGCGCATGGAGCGGCAAGACATGGCATGACGGCGACAGCTTCGCCTACACCGCCGACATGGGCAAGATTCGGATTACGTGGAGTCCGCGTCCCAACGGAATGGTGCTGATTCTCAAATAGTTAATTGCGAACAAGAGAATAACGTAGATGAACGCAAAGGCTTGGAGACTGTATGCGGCAGGCGACGCCCGACTTGAAGACGTCGAGCTGGAAGGCGCGGGCGAAGACGGCGTCGTCGTGGAGATCGTGACGAACACGATCTGCCTCAGCGACTACAAGGCGGTGTCGCTCGGCACCGGACACAAGCGGGTCCCGAAGGACATCGCGTCGAACCCGACGATGTTCGGGCACGAGATTTCGGGAATCGTTCGCGAGGTCGGCGCGAAGTGGGCGTCGCAGTTTGTCGTCGGGCAGCGTGTGTGCATCCAGCCCGCGTTCAACATTCCCGGACACGAACTTGAGACGATGGGATACGCCTGGCATTCGATCGGCGGCGAGACGACGCACGTCTATCTGCCGTCGATCATCATGGAGATGGGGTGTCTGCTGCCGTACGACGGCGACGCGTTCTTCAAGTGCTCGCTCGCCGAGCCGATCAGCTGCATCGTCTCCGCGTTCCGTACGAACTATCACCACGCCTTCGGATCGCACGTCCACGAAATGGGCATCGAGAAGGGCGGAACGATGCTGCTCATGGCCGGATGCGGCGCGATGGGGCTCGGCTGCATCGACATCGCCTGCCATTCGCCCGAGAAGCGTCCGCGTCGCCTCGTCGTCACCGACATCGACGACTCGCGGCTCGCGCGCGCGGCGCGGATGTTTGGGATTCGTCCGAACACAGTTCGGACATCTGGGCTGGAGAGTGCGGGCGAGCCATTCACGGCGCATGGCGAGATCAACGGCGTTGACGTTTACTTCGTCAACACGAAAGGATGGGATGATCCCGTCGCGAAGTTGAAGGCGCTCAACAGCGACGAGCCGGTGGACGCGTCGAATCCGACATCGACGGGCGGCGGCTACGACGACATTTTCCTCTTCGCCGCCGTGCCTGCGCTGATCACGCAGTGCTCGGATCTTCTCGCGTTTGGCGGATGTCTCAACTTCTTCGCGGGGCCGACGGACCAGAAGCTCTCCGCGTCGTTCAACTTCTACAACATCCACTACATGAACCACCACGTCGTCGCAAACTCCGGCGGCGACGTGAAGGACATGTCCGACTCCGTGGACTGGATCGGCAGGGGCATCCTCCACCCAGAGGTGATGATCACGCATGTCGGCGGACTCGACTCCGCCTTCCAGGCGACGCTCGACCTCCCCAGGGTTTCCGGCGGGAAGCGCCTCGTGTACACGCACGTCAAGATGCCGATGACGGCAATCGCCGATTTCGCCGAGAAGGGCGCGTCCGATCCGTTCTACGCCGAGCTGGACCGCATCTGCTCCGCGCACAGCGGACTGTGGTGCAAGGAGGCGGAAGACTATCTCCTCGCACACGCGCCAAAGGTCGCGATCGGCGAACCGACGGCGAAGATCGTGGAACGGCGAATCGTGCTCTGATGGGGACTCCGATGAACGATACGCATACCCGATTCTTCTGCCTCTGCATGAGCCCGGCGATCGACGCGACGGTTACGCTGCCGCACGCGCCGAAGGGCGAAGGTGAAATCTTCAAGAACGTCGCCGAGGAGGAGAACGTCGGCGGGAAGGCGGTCAATGTCGCCCGCTGGCTGGCGATCCGGGGTGCGCGAGTCGCGTGCGGCGGACTTCTCGGCGAGGACAACGACCGGCCTTTCGTGAAGGAGCTTGCGAAGTACGCCATCGAAGATCGGTTCGTGCGCGTTCCCGGCGCGACGCGTCGGAACGAAATGATCGTGTGGCCGGGCGGCTCCATGAAACTCAACCGTGCCGCGTTTCCGGGACTCGACCAGACGGGGTTCGAAAAGCTAGATGTGCTAGAGAAGCTAGATGGTGAAGCGCCGGGCGTAGCCATTCTTTCAGGCAGTTTGCCGTCCGCAGCGCCAAAGGATTTCTATGCACGGGCTGTCGCGCGGCTCAAATCGCAGGGATGGACCGTCGTTCTCGATGCGAGCGGCGAGCCGATGCGCCTTGCTCTTGAATCCGCTCCCGATCTCATCAAGCCGAATGCCGAGGAATGCGAGGCGCTCGTTGGCTTCATTCCGAAGACGTCCGAGGAGTTCGTCCGGGCGACGGCACTGCTCCGCGAGAAGTCCGCGCACGTCATCATCTCCGATGGCGGCGCGGGCGCGTGGTTTGACGGCGCGTTCGTTGCTGCGCCGAGGGTCGATGTCGTCGACACGACCGCCGCTGGCGATACGTTGCTTGCGGAGTGGTGCTGGTGGTGTTTTGGGGAACGGGGAATGGGGAACGGGGAACGGGGAAAGTGGGCGGTCGCCGCCGGGTCTGCGGCCTGCACGATGCCGGGAGGCGCTCCGCCTTCGTCAGGAGTAGTCGAAGCGCTCAATAAATTTGCCACCTTTACAAACGAACTTTGAAATTGCTATACTGTCCACCACGGGCAGGTGGGCGTCGGCAACCGTCTCGTGGCTGGTGGACCTCCTGTACGACATCATGAAAGGGCCGATCAAATGAAAAAACTACTAACATTGACAATTGCTTTTGTGGGAACAATAGCCGTCGTGGGGATCATCGCGGCGGGATGTACCGCTCCGACGACATTCCACCATACGGAGGCGCCACCCATGGCCATGGAAGGACGCCGAGAAGCGAACAAGTCTGTGGCTGTGCGCGGAAGCCTAACCACGGGCGGGGGTGTAAGTGGCATGCGATACCTTTCCACGGCCAGTGTACCGCTTGCAGAGACTGCTGCGCCGGTCGCAGATGCAATCGGACGCGAACGGTTCGCCGAGTTCAAGGAGAACGATTTCCGCGAGGTGAAGACGAACCCGCTCTCCACCTTCGGCCTGGATGTCGATACGGCGAGCTACACGACAATGCGCCGGTACCTGACGGAGATGAAGCGCCTGCCGCCGAAGGACTCCGTGCGCATTGAGGAATACGTGAACTATTTCTCCTACGACTACGCGGGGCCGACGGACAACGTGCCGGTGGCGGTGGCGTGCGAATTAGGTGCCTGCCCGTGGAATGCTGCGCACAAGCTCCTGCGCGTGGGCGTGCAGGCGAAGCGCATCCCCAAGGAGTCCATCCCGCCGTGCAACCTCGTGTTCCTGATCGACAAGTCCGGATCCATGTCCTACAACGGCGGCTTCACGACACTTCTGCAGGCTCTGCGGCTCCTGACGGACCAGCTGCGCGCGGAGGATTCCGTCGCGATCGTCTCCTACGCGAGCGGCGTGCAGGTGGAGCTGCCCGCGACTTCGGGCGCGGACAAGGCGAAGATTCGCGGCGTGTTGGACAAGCTGCGCGCAGGTGGGGGCACGTCGGGCGGCGAGGGCCTCCAGCTCGCCTACGAGCAGGCGATGAAGAACTTCGGCAAGAAAAAGAACAACCGCGTGGTGCTGGTGACGGACGGCGACTTCAACATCGGCATCAACAACCCCTCCGAGCTGGAGCGCTACATCGCGACGAAGCGCGAAACGGGCGTGTTCCTCACCGTCCTGGGCGTCGGATACGGCAACTACAAGGACGCAATGATGAAGAAACTGGCGAATGCGGGCAACGGTAACTATGCATTCCTCGACAGCGTGCTCGAGGCGAAGAAAGTGCTGATGACGGAGTTCGGCGGCACGATGCTCACCGTGGCGAAGGACGTGAAGCTGCAGCTGGAGTTCAATCCGGCGCAGGTGGGCGCGTACCGGCTTCTGGGCTACGAGAACCGCCGTCTGGCCGCAAAGGACTTCAACGACGACAAGAAGGACGCCGGCGAAATGGGCAGCGGCCATTCGATGACGGCGTTCTACGAACTCGTACCCGCCGGCGCCACGAACGCGGTGGCGAACATAGACCCGCTCAAGTACCAGAAGCAGACACCCGTCGGCAGCCCCGAACTGCTGACCGTGAAGCTGCGTTACAAGCTGCCGGACGCCGACACGAGCACGCGGATGGACCTGCCCGTGACGGCGGCGGCCATCACGCCGAATACGCCGTCCGAATCGTTCCGCTTTGCCTCGGCGGTGGTGGAGCTTGCGCTGCTGCTTGAAGACTCGCCGCACAAGGGCTCGGCCTCCTACGAGTCGCTGATCGCGCGTGCGCGCGCGGCACGGGGGCGCGACGAGGACGGCTGGCGTGCGGAATTTGTTCGCCTTGCGGAAACGGCCCAGCTCCTGATGTCGTCGAAACAAAGTTCAACGGATTACCAACATAATCCCTAACGAAAGAAATTTGCAAATGGTTGCGATACGAATCGTGCGGACTTTCAAAGTCAATGTCTTTATCGTCGGGTTGTCGCTGTTGTGCACAGCGGCGGCACATCCTGTGGCGGCTGTGGAATATAGGCCCGAGGCGTGGAACCTCCAGGCGCGTGAGAGATTCGCCGCGCATCGCTACGGCGTCTTTATCGTGTGGGGACTCTACGCCAACTACGCGCAGGGCGAATGGTATCTTCATCACGGGAACCTCGACCGCGACGCCTACGAGCGCATGGTACACGGCTTTTACCCCTCGAAGTACGACGCGCGCGAGTGGGCGCGGATCGTCAGGAAATCCGGCGCGAAGTACATCACCATCACCGCGCGCCACCACGACGGCTTCGCGCTGTGGCCGTCGAAGGTTGACGACTACAACATCAAGTCCACGCCGTTCAAGCGCGACATCCTCGGCGAGCTCGCCGAGGCGTGCAAGGCGGAGGGCGTCGAGCTCTCGCTCTACTATTCGCTCCTCGACTGGCACCGCGCCGACTACACGCCCGGACGGGCCTGGCTGCGCAGCGACGAATGGCGCGCGAAGCAGAAGCCCGACTACGCCTCGTACAAGCGCTACATGATGGGACAGATCACAGAACTGCTCGACAACTACCACCCCATCAACATCTGGTTTGACGGCGAATGGGACCATCTCGACAAGGACCGGGGCGGCACGTTCGACTGGGAGTTCGACGACATCTTCGACCTCATCCACTCGCGCAAGGCGCTCGTGGCGAACAACAACCACCGCGCGCCGCGTCCGAAGGAGGACATCCAGCTCTTCGAGCGCGACCTCCCCGGCGTTGGGACGATGTTCTCGAAGCACCAGCCGCTTCTCGACGACCGTCCGTCCGAACAGTGCGACGTGATCCAGTACGGCGTGTGGGGATACAAGATCGGACAGAACAAGTTCCGTCCCCCGGAAGAGTGCGTGGCGCTCATCGCGCGCGCCGCGTCGAAGGGCGCGAACCTTCTCCTCAACATCGGCCCCGACGGTTCGGGACAGATTCCCGAAAAGGCCGTGGAGGTGTTCGAGGGAATCGGCAAGTGGTTCGAGCAGAACGGCGACTCGATCTACGGCACGAAGGCGGGCGGCGTGTCGCTTGGCATCAAGGTCGTCACCACGCGCAAGGACGATACGCTCTTCATCCACTTCATTGACCCGGAGGTGAAGGAATTCACGTTCCTGTTGGACGGCAAGAAGACGACGGTGAAATGCGACCGCCCCTGTGGGGACGCATTCGACGTCGTGGTGCGCTTCCCGCTCGGCGGAAAGGAGCCGACGCAGTTCATCGAGCCGGGCTTGCACGATATGTGGAAGCTTGTCGGCGAGACGTGCAAGAATCCCGGCAATGCAAGGGCCGCCATCGACGGCAACAAGGATTCGCTGTGGCACTCGCATCCAGAGCCGATGACGCAGAACAATCCGCTTCCCCCGCCGCAGAGCTTCACGGTTGATTGCGGGGCCGTGCGCGAAATGCGCGGGTTCACGTACACGCCGCGTCCTGCGAACTGCAGCGTGGGTGTGGTTGATAAATGCGAGTTCTGGGTTTCGCTCGACGGCAAGGACTGGACGAAGGCCGCTGAAGGTTCGTTCCCCGACGTGCTGGAGTCACGCAAGATGCGCGAGGTGAAGTTCGCAAAGCCTGTCAAGGCGCGCTACTTCCGTTTCGTGGCCACCCATGCGCTTCCCGTGAACGACCGTCTCGCCGTCGCCGAGGTAGACATTTGGTGATCTCCGTCTGTCAGATAACTCCAGAGCGTCGTGGCGACGCTCAAGGACGGCAAGACCAGCGTGTGGCTCGACGGCAAGCGGTGCGACTACTCGTTCGATCCGCCGTGCCCGCTTGAGGGCGCGCCCGGAACGGTAACTGTTTCGGCACAAAAATGTACTTTTCCAGTTTTTGTGCCGAGGTCATTGCACAGTTTAGATAAATATGATACAATTATCGCGTTTCTTCATTTAAGAAAGATGCTAAAATGTTTGTTGGACGCGAAAACGAACTGGAGTCGTTGCGGTTGCTGCTGGACAAGCGGACGGCATCGCTTGTCGCCTGTCGTGGCCGCAGACGGATTGGCAAGTCAACGCTGATTGAGGAATTCGCCCGGCGTAATGGTTGTCGGTTCGTGAGCATCGACGGTCTGCTTCCTCGCGAAGGCATGACAAATCAGGTTCAGCTCGACAACTTCATCGAGAAACTGGCCGCACAGACAGGCGTCGACGGGACGAAGGTCTCGTCGTGGTACGAGGCTTTCGTTCGACTCGACAAGGCAATTACGTGGGACGACTGGACGGTACTGCTGCTTGACGAGGTTTCCTGGATGGGGCGGTACGACGCTGATTTCCCGGCAAGGCTCAAGAGTGCGTGGGATACGATGCTGAAAAAGCACGATCATCTTGTCGTTGTGATCTGTGGTTCTGTCTCTACTTGGATCAAAAGGAACATCCTTGAGAACACCGGGTTCGCCGCACGCTTCTCGCGCGACATCGTTGTCCGCGAGCTCCCGCTTTCGCGGTGCAGGGCCTTTTGGGGAGATGCTGCCGCGAGGCTTGCGCCGTCGGAGATTCTCGACGTGCTGTCGGTGACCGGTGGAATACCGAGGTATCTCGAGGAGGTCAATCCCGGACTGAGCGCCAACGAGAACATCAAGAGAATGTGTTTCGGGAGGGACGGCGTCCTGTTCAAGGACTTCAAGGCGATCTTCAGCCAGGTTTTTGGCGAGGAGTCGCTGATGAAGCAGAACGTGCTGCGTACGCTCGTCGATGGCCCGCGGACGTGCAGCGAAGTCGCCGAGGCACTCGGCGTCGAACGCGGCGGGTCGCTTTCCGAGACATTGGAGATTCTCGTGGATGCGGGTTTCGTCACGAAGGACGAAGGGTACAACCCGGAGACGGGCAAAAAGGCGCGGACGGTGAAGTACCGCCTTTCCGACAACTATACGCGGTTCTACCTGAAGTACGTCCTGCCGCATGAAACGGAGATATTGTCCGACACGTACCTGTTCGATTCGCTGGAATCGCTTCCCGGATGGGAATCCATCCTCGGGCTTCAGTTCGAGAATCTCGTCGTCAACAATTTCCGGGAACTCGTGAAGCCGCTTCATCTTGAGGGCGTTCCGGTCCTTTCCGCCGTGCCGTATGAGAAACGTCCCGGCAAGGCTGGGAAGCGAGGCGATGGGAAGGGCGTTCAGATCGATCTGCTTGTGCAGACGCGAAAGTCAATGTATGTCGTCGAGGTCAAGCGGAAGAGCAGGATCGGCGAATCCATCGAAACGGAGGTCGCGGAGAAGGTCGCGAGGCTTCGCCATCCGCGCGGGATGTCCGTTCGCACCGCTCTCGTGTACGAAGGAGAGCTTGCGCCCGTCGTTCGCGGGAACGGCTACTTCGACGCGATCATATCTGCCGCCGACCTCCTCAGAGCTTGAAAGTAAGGAGAAGTAAATATGGAAATCACAAGAAGGAATTTCATGCTGGGCGCTGGCGCGGTCCTGTCGACGCCCGCGTTCGCCGCAGGGAACGATGTGGGCGGGAAGTCCAAATCAGGCGGCGTGAAACGTTTTGAGTTTGGCGAGGACGGAACGTTCACGTCGCTGGGCAACCTCTTCGTCGACTACGACGTGCCGGAGCTGACGGGCGTGGGGACGGGTGTCGTGCCGGTGTTCGTGCGCGGTGCGGCGAAGCCGTCCTTCAAGATCTTCGTCGCCGATTCAGGAGACTGTCCGAAGCGGGACGCCAGCGGACGGCTCGTCAGGAACCTCGGCAGCGACAACCCGCATGCCGACCAGATCGCGTGGTACCTGCGCGAATCGGCGGACGGCGTGCCGCACATCTGGATTCAGCACATCATCGTGCCGGACGTCAAATGCAACGGGCTGTTCCTTCCCGCCAAAGACGGCGAGGGAATCAAGGAACCCTTCTTCATGCCCGACGGCTCGAAGAAGCGCATGAAGCTTGCCCCCGGCGTAGCCGGTGCCTGCAGGGAGGTGACGTGTCCGTTCCTACGGCGACGGCGACCCCGGCCTCCGTGTCTTTAGAATCCGCACATTCGGCTCATTAGAATCCTGGACCGAAACGGAGATTACGCTCCGTTCAGTGCTGTAGAGAGGCGTGCGCAATTTTAACAGGAGGAAACAATGAAAACTTACACAACGCAAGGAACGTGCTCGCGGGCGATTGAGTACGAGGTGGCGGACGGCGTGCTGACTGCGTGCCGGTTCGTCGGTGGCTGCCCCGGCAACACGCAGGGCGTCGCGAAGCTCGCCGTCGGACGCAAGGTCGAGGACGTGATTGGCCTGCTCAAGGGCATCCAATGCCGCAACGGCACATCCTGTCCCGACCAGCTGGCGCGCGCACTGGAGGCGGAAACCGCAAACAAGGAAATTGTCGTTTGAGGTGAGTGCGGGGGAAGTGAAATGAAATGCTCAACACGCTGCGCCGCACTGGCGGCACTATGCGCAGCCGTTGTGTCCTCTGCCGTTGCTTCGTCTGAAGTGGATGGTGGCGGAAGTACGGGTACGACAGTGCGGGAAATACGGATTCACTCGCATAACGACTATGCGCAGAAGCGTCCTTTCTGGGGTGCATACGAAGCGGGCGCGGATTCCATCGAGGCCGACGTGTTCCTGGTGGACGGAGAATTGCTCGTGGCGCATTCGCGCAAGGGGCTGAAGAAGGAGAATACGCTCCGCCGCCTCTACCTGGAGCCGCTACGCGAGGTCATGCGCAAAAACGGCGGACGCGCCCGTGCCAACGGGAAGCCGCTTCAACTGGTCATCGACCTCAAGAGCGGGAAGCCGGCGCTTGACGCCCTGTTGACGCTGATCGAGCAGGAGGGGTTCCGCGAATGCTTCGGCATCAGGAAGAACCCTTCGGCGGTGAGGCTGAGCGTCGGAGGCGACATTTCCAAGATAAAGGATTTCCTTGACTATCCCGATTTCGTTTTCTTCAGCGTTCCCTCCTCCAGGAAGCTGGACGACGGCCAATACAAGCGTGTGTCGTGGATCAGCGACTATGCGCGCATCCTTACCAAGTGGCGTTCTGGCGCAATGGCGGAAGACGACAAGAAAAAGATCCGTGCCGCCGCCGCCCGTGCCCACGCCAAAGGGGTGCCTTACCGTCTGTGGGGATTCCCCGACAACCCGGAGGCGTGGCAGCTTTCGCGGGAACTCGGACTAGACTACATCAATACCGATTGTCCGTCAGCCGTCGCCGCGTTCCTGAGGGCAAAAGACAAAGGAAAGAGTTCATGACAGCAAGAAAAGCACTCAATGGAAAGTCGTATGCGGGAAATCTGCACCGTCTTATCACGGTTTGCGTGGCGGTTTCCGCGCTTGCGGCTTATGCGTACCTGCCGCCCGTAGAGGAACGGTGCGGCGTGAAGGTGGAGATCGGCTCGTTCCCGCAGGCGACCGAGCGCCCCGGCACGAATCCGTACGCCTGGCCGCACGGCGTCACCGAGGTGCAGGCCGTAGCGCCGCGCGCCTTTCCGGTGACGCTTGAGAACAAGACGGAGAAGTCCGTTTCCGGCGAACTCGAGGTGTGGATGAACGACGATTGGGACGTGGTAGGTCCGCAGGGCCCCCTCACGCTTGCGCCCGGCGAGAAGAAGGAGCTCGCCTATACGGGCACGGCGCGTCCGCGCGCTCTCAACGCGCTCTATCCAGTCCATGCGCGCTTCACGCCTGTGGGCGCGAAGAAGGAGGACGCGCCGCACCCGATCGCGATCTTCATGTACAACAATCCCAACGCGCCGCGTCCTGTGCGCAAGGTGTCCAAGCCGAAGCTCGGTCCGCAGCCGAAGGTGCCGGACGAGGCCGACTGGAAGGCCCGCTGCGCGGCGGCGCTCGCAGCGGCGAAGACGGCGCGCGCATCCGGAACGGATGCGTCTGCGGGGCGCTGGCGCCTGGACGCAGGCGATATGGTGTACGGCGCGGGCGTGGCGTATGGAGAGCGCGGCCTCATCGACGGCGCGCTCGCGTTCACGGACGGCGAACGCTCGGTGGTTTTCCGCGGATTCACCGCGCGGGTGGAGACGGGTGATGGTTCCGCGCCGCCAGAGGCAAAGGCGTTCCTACGCGAGGAGAAAGGCACGCTGCGAATCTCCTGGTCGATTCCTGGCGTGAAGCGCGACTCGGCTGGATTCCCGCGCATCGCGGATCTTGCCGTGGGACCCGCCTCCGAGACGCCGCATCGCGTGTACATGGGCTTCGGCAACGTCGTGGAGGGCCCGAAGAGGTTCTCGCTTCACGCGAACGGGTTCGGACTTTCCACGCGCCACGTGGGCGCGGACTACGCGAACGGACTTTCCGTGGTGCAGGCCGTGGACGTGGTGCAGGATTCCGTTTCCTGCGACGGCGAGAGGAACCTCTTCTCCCTACACGCGCACCATGATGCGACGTTTACGTTCGTGCCCTCGTCGAAGGGTACATTCGAGGCAGGGCGCCGCTTCCGCGCTGTCGCAGGCTACAAGGCGAGTCCCGGACTGGCTGCGCTCGGCTCGCGCATGTGCCTCGACCAGTGGAGCGGCGACTACGCTAAGGCGGCGGAAGACATTGCGAAGGCCGCCAAGTACGGGTTGAACGACTCGATCTTCGTGAAGCACGACTGGCAGCGCTGGGGCTACGACTACCGCCTGCCCGAGATTTATCCGCCGCGCGGCGATCAAGAAGCGTTTGGCGCGATGCGCAATGCCTGTCGTGCTGCGGGGATGCTCTTCTGCCCGCACGACAACTACACGGACATCTATCCAGACTGCGACCGCTACTCGTACGACCTCACGGTGTTCAACCTTGACGGCACCCCGCAGCTTGCGTGGTTCAACGCCGGGCGCCATGCGCGTTCCTACCGCTGGGCACCGCATGCGTTTCATCCGTGGTGCCTCCGCAATGCCAAGCTGCTGAAGAAGGGCTACGATCCCGATGCGATCTTCATCGACGTGTTCACGGCGCATGGTCCGTTCGACTATCTCGACCGCGAGGGACGCTTCCACTCGAAGAACGAAACCTCGGCGAGCTGGGGACGCGGATTCGAGCTGTACCGCGAGGGATTTCGGCGTCCGGACGCCGTGTGCGTGAGCGAGGCAGGGCAGGACCACCTCGTTGGCATTGCGGACGCCGGACAGAGCGACCACTTCGGCGCTCCGAAGCTGCTTGGCCGGGCGAACTTCGCCGACAGCGAGCGTACGCCGTGGCATGACATCGCCACGCACGGCTACTATGTGCTCTTCGCGGGCGGACTTGGCGGACGCTACCAGGAGGAGGCTGGCTGGCACAAGGGCGGCGACGCTGAACTCCACGGCTACGGTTCCGAGGACTACCTGTCCAACTGCATCATCGGCGGGCGCAACCCGATGTGCGACGGGCCGTTCTCGCGCAACGCGGTGAAGACGTACTGGCTCCAGCACGACGCATGCGCGGAGCTCGGGCGCGCCGAGTTCCTCGACCTGAAGTACGAGGGCAGCATCCACCGCCAGCATTCGTTCTTCTCCGACGGCGGGGAGGTGTGGGCGAACCGCCAGACGAACGCGACGTGGCGCCTGCCAAACGGCATCGTGCTGCCGCCCTACGGCTACTACGCGCGCACGCGCAGCACGGCAAGCGGAGTGGTGGAGAAGGACGGCGTGCGCTACGCCTTCGCGAAGTCGCCGAAGGGCATTTTCATTGACGCGCGCAAGCCGTCCTTGAGCCGCGCCGACGGCGGCATCACGTATCCGCTTCGCGCCGAGGTCGTTGCGCCCGATCGACTGCGGCTCCACGTGTTGTGGGAGATGACTCGTCCTGCGCCCGAATACCAGCCGTTCGTGCACATCTGCAACGAGAGCGCGGAGCATGAGGGCATCGTTTTCCAGTGTGGCATGGCGCGCGCGAAGGAAGTGTTCGCGAAGGCTGGCAAATACGAGACGTTCATCGATCTGGTCGTGCCGTCCGAAACGGCAGCAGGCACCTACCGGGTGCGCTACGGCGCGTGGAATCCGAAGGGTGGCCCCCGCCTTTCGCTTGGCGGCGCGCCGACGGATGGCCGCCGCCGCATCGAGGGCGGCATGATCGAGGTGGCGCGCTCGGGCGGCAAGATATCCGGCGTCACGTGGAAGCCAGAGGGTCCGTCGGACGAGGCGACGGCGCGCGACAGACTGCTTGGTGTGAACCGCGCGGGGCGTGAGGTGCAGTTCGGCGGCGTGAAGACAGACGGTTCGTTCCGCTTTGCGGACTGGACGATCACGCCGCTACCGGACTCCGACGCCTTTACCGCCGAGATTGACCTTGCCGCGTTCGGCGCGGCGGGCCGCGTGGTGGCGGGCGTGGACGCCGTTGATCCAGAGAAGGGAGCCGCCGCGCCGACTTGGCGCCAAGCGGGCAACATCCTCATAGTCACCTGCGATGCGAAGACCTTCGCCTACCGCATTCGTCTACAATTTCCACATTGACAGTGAGTAAACAAAAGGAATCAGGACAAATGAAAACATCATCAGTATTCGCCGCGATGGCGGCTGTATGCGCATCGTTTGCGTGGGCTGGTACGCCGCGCGATGTCGCGCCGGAGGGCGTG